>JADGOH010000078.1 GCA_017883025.1 Acidimicrobiales bacterium | reverse complement strand
GCACCGCAACGCCAGGAGGAACGGTGTTCGACATCGGTGACAAGGTCGTCTATCCGCACCACGGCGCGGCAGTAGTCGAACGACGAGAGACCAAAGAGGCGTTCGGCAAGAAGCAGGAGTACCTCGTACTCCGGCTCGCGTACGGCGACCTCACCCTGATGGTGCCCGCAGACAACACCGATGGTGTCGGCCTGCGCGAGGTCATCAACGACGAGGAGGTCGAGGAGGTCTTCGCCGTGCTCCGCAAGAAGGAGGCACGGATGCCGACCAACTGGTCCCGTCGCTACAAGAACCACTCGGAGAAGCTGCGATCCGGCGACATCTACCAGGTGGCCGAAGTGGTCCGGAACCTGTCGATCCGCGACAAGGACAAGGGGCTCTCGGCCGGCGAGAAGCGCATGCTCCAGCGGGCCCGCCAGATCCTCGTGTCGGAGCTGACCTTCGCCCTCGGAGTCGACGAGGAGACCGCCGAGATCCGCCTCAACGAGGCGCTGCCCTGAGCCGAACGGGGCCCGTCTGGGCCATCGTGGTCGCCGGCGGCTCCGGCCGCCGGTTCGGCGGCCCCAAGCAGTTCCTCCCCCTGGCCGGGCTCCCGGTCGCCGCCTGGTCGGTCCGTGCTGCGCGCGCGGCCGTCGACGGCGTGGTGCTGGTGGTGCCCGCGGGGGGCGCGTCGGCCGGCGCGGGGCTGCCCGAGGCCGGGGCTACCGGTGAGGCGGCGCTGGGCGCGTCGTGCGTGGTCACCGGGGGCGCCACCCGCGCCGCGTCGGTACGGGCCGGGCTCGCCGCCGTCCCGTCCGACGTCGACGTCATCGTGGTGCACGACGCGGCACGGCCGCTGGCCGCCCCTGCGTTGTTCGCGGCGGTGGTCGACGCCCTGCGCACCGGGGATGTCGCCGGTGTCGTGCCCGTCGTCCCGGTGTCCGACACGCTGAAGCGCGTGGATGGCGACCGGGTGGTCGCCACTGTCGACCGTTCCGACCTGGTCGCCATCCAGACCCCGCAGGCGTTCGTCGCCGACGCGCTGCGCGCCGCCCACCAGGGTGGCGGCGACGCCACCGACGACGCCGGGCTGCTCGAGGCGGCCGGCCTGGCGGTGGGGACCGTGCCCGGGGACCCGCGCAATCTCAAGCTGACCCGACCCGAGGACCTGGCCGTGGCCGAGGCGCTGCTCAGCGGGGTGGTCCGGTGAGTGGTGTGCCCGCCCCGGCTCCCGGGCTCCGGGTGGGCCAGGGGCTCGACGTCCACGCCTTCAGCGACGATCCGGCCCGGCCGCTGGTGCTCGGGGGCGTCGCCATCACGGGTGAGGGTGCGCGCGGGCTCGACGGCCACAGCGACGCAGACGCCGTCTCCCACGCCGTTGCCGACGCCGTGCTGGGGGCTGCCGGCCTCGGTGATCTCGGGCGCCACATGCCGGACACCGACGACCGGTGGTCCGGGGCGGACTCCCTCGACATCCTGCGGCGCGTGGTCTCGCTGGCCGCCGACGCCGGGTGGGCACCGGTGAACGCCGACTGCACGGTCGTGGCCGAGCGACCCCGCCTGGCACCGCACGTCCCGACGATGGCGGCGCGCCTGTCCGAGGCCCTGGGCGCCCCCGTGAACGTGAAGGCCACACGGGCGGAGGGCCTGGGTGCCCTGGGCCGGGCCGAGGGGATCGCCTGCACCGCCGTCGTGCTGCTGGCGAGTACCTCGGACACCGGTGACCGGAGCGGCCACGGAACGAACGGCCACGACACGAGCGAGGAGGCCCGATGAGCCCGGCACCAACCGGTCGGGGCCGGGGCAAGGCCTCGCGTGTCCCGGCCAAGAAGGGCGGCGCCCGAGGCGGACCGTCCCCCAAGGGGAGCGAGGCCAAGTCCGCGTGGATGAAGGCCAAGGACGCGAAGTCCGGACGCGGGACGGCGCGGACAGCCGGGGCCGGGCGCGCTGTGGCGGGCCGGGCGCCGGTCAACGATCGAGGGCGCGGCCCCGGCGGCACGGACGCGCCGGTCCGGCGGGGCCCGAAGCACGAGGGCCTCGGAGGCGACCAGGTCGAGGGACGCCAGAGCGTCCGCGAGCTCCTCAGCGCCGGACGGCGGCCCGTCACCACGCTGCTGATGGCAGAGGGGATGGACGCCGCCGAGATCCTCGACGACATCGAGGCGCTGGCGACCAGGCGACGGGTCAAGGTGGAGTACGTCTCGCGCAAGCGGATCGACGCCGCCGCCCGGACGGACGGGTCCCAGGGCGTGGTGGCCCTGGCCAAGCCGATCCGGGACACGCCGCTCGAGGACCTGTGCCAGCCCACGAAACGGGGCCGGCTCCCGTTCCTGCTCGTCCTCGACGGGATCACCGACCCCCACAACCTGGGGGCCGTCCTCCGCAGCGCCGAGTGCGCCGGGGTGACCGGGATCGTCCTGCCCCGTCACCGGTCGGCCCATCTGTCGCCCACCGTGGCCAAGGTGGCGGCGGGCGCCATCGAGTACCTGCCGATGGCGCTCGTGGCCGGGGTCCCCACGGCGCTCCAGCAGCTGTCCGAGTTGGGCGTGGTGTCGGTCGGCCTGGTCGGGGAGGCACCGGCGTCGCTCTACCAGCTCCCCCTCGGCGATCAGCCGGTGGCACTGGTGCTCGGGTCGGAGGGCTCGGGCCTGGCGGCGCTCACCCGTAAGCGGTGCGACGAGCTGGCGGCCATCCCCCAGCACGGGACCCTGTCCTCGCTCAACGTGGCCACCGCCGGGGCCATCGCCTGCTTCGACGTGGCCCGCCAGCGCACGGCGGCGGGAAACTGAGCCGACCCGCTCCCCGGCGACGGACCCGGTGATCGGCCGCCGGGGGGTCAGACCTCGTCGACGGCGACGCCCTTCCAGAAGGCCACCAGGTCGGTGATCTCCCTGGCCGCGTCCTTCGGCTCGGGGTAGTACCAGGCGGCATCGGCGTTGCGGGCCCCGTCGACCACGACGGTGCGGTAGCTGGCCGTGCCCTTCCACGAGCACACGGTGTGCGCGTCGCTCGCCTCGAAGTACTCGTCGTGCACGTCCTCCGCAGGAAAGTAGTGGTTGCCCTCCACCACCACGGTGGCGTCGCTCTCGGCCAGGACGGCCCCGTTCCATGTCGCTCGGATGGTCATCATCGCTACAATGTCGAGGCGGCGCGCCCTGTTCCCGGGGGGTGGCCTCCACCGTGCCGGTAGCGCCAGGCGACCGGCACGGGCCGTCGTGGGGGACGTCAGCGGCGCACCGCCATGGTCATCAGGAACTCGTCGCCGGGCGACGCCCACGAGGCCTCGACCTCGAGCCCGCCCTCCTCGAGCTCCTCCCGGAGCTCGTCGGGCGAGAACTTGGTGCTGATCTCGGTGAGCATCTCCTCGCCGGCGGCGAATTCGACCTCCAGCCCCAGGTCGGCGATCTTGACGCGGCAGGCGTCCTCCGACCGCAGCCACATCTCGATCCGATGCTCGGGCTCGTTCCACCGGGCCACGTGGGTGAAGCGGTCCGGGTCGAAGTCGGCGCCGAGGTCGCGGTTGAGGACGTGGAGCACATTCCTGTTGAAGGCCGCGGTGACACCGGCCGCGTCGTCGTAGGCGGCGACGAGCCGCGCCCGGTCCTTGATCAGGTCGGTCCCGAGCAGGAACCGGTCACCGGGGCGCATCACGGCGGCAAGCCCGGTCAGGAACCCGGCCCGCTGGGCGGGGTCGAAGTTGCCGATCGTCCCGCCCAGGAAGGCGATGAGCCGCCGGCCCTCGTCGCCGAGCTCGTCCATGTGGTGGTGGAAGTCGCCGACCACGGCGTGGACGGCCAGTCCGGGGTACTCCTCGGACAGCGCGGTGGCGGCCTCCCACAGCGTGGTGTCGCTCACGTCCAGCGGCCGGTAGATGCCGAGCCGACCACAGGACTGCATGGCGTCGAGGAGCACCCGGGACTTGTCGCACGTCCCTGCTCCCAGCTCGACGAGGACATTGGCCCCCGCAGACTCGACCATGTCCTTGGCGTGGGCCTCGAGGATGGCCCGTTCGGCCCGGGTGGGGTAGTACTCGGGCAGCCGGGTGATCTCGTCGAAGAGGCGGCTCCCCCGGTCGTCGTAGAAGTAGACCGGCGGGAGCTGCTTGCGTGTCGAGGTCAGCCCGGCGCGGACGTCGGCCTCCATGGCGACGCGCAGGTCGTCGGGCGCCAAGTGCACCTCGATGGTCGGGGGGATGACGGTGTCCATGGGCTCCAGGTGTTCAGGTGGTGGGATCGTCGGTCGGTGGGCGTCGGCCGGGGGGACGCTGGTGCAGTCCCGGCACGGGGGTCAGGCGTTACGGGCCAGCCGGAGGCCGGCGACGGCCCATCGGGCCGATGGGGGGAAGAAGTTCCTGTAGGTGGCCCGGACATGGTCGACGGGTGTCACGCACGAGCCGCCACGGAGCACGTACTGGTTGACCATGAACTTCCCGTTGTACTCGCCGACGGCGCCGGCGGCCGGAGCGAACCCCGGGTACGGGCTGTAGGCGGAGGCCGTCCACTGCCACACGTCACCGAACGGCGCGGACGTCGGACCCGACACGGGCGCGGGGTGGAGCGCGGCCGTGTCGAGCAGGTTGCCGGCCGTGCCGAAGGTCGCTGAACGGGCCAGCGTGGCCACCTCCCACTCGGACTCGGTCGGCAGGCGTCCTCCGGCCCATCGGGCGAAGGCGTCGGCCTCGTAGTAGCTGATGTGGCTCACCGGGCGGTCCGGGTCGACGCGGCTGTCGCCGGCCAGAGTGAACTCGTGCCACCCGTCCTCGCGTGACGACCAGTAGAGCGGCGCGTCCCAGCCCTCTGCGGTCACGGTCGCCCACCCGTCGGCCAGCCACAGCTCGGGCCGCCGGTAGCCGCCGTCGTCCATGAACGCGAGCCATTCGCCGCACGTCGCGGTCCGATCGGCCAGGTCGAACGCCTCCAGATGGACGAGGTGCCGCGGGAACTCGTTGTCGAATCCGAACTCGCCGCCTGCGTGGCCCACGGGGACGGTGCCCCCGGGGTGGGTGGTCCAGGTGGGCTGCTCCGCCCGGCCCGGCGGCTGGGGGCCTCGGGGCCCGTAGGCCGGAAGCATCGGGTTGCGCGAGAGCACGTGCTTGATGTCCATGAGCAGCAGTTCCTGGTGCTGCTGTTCATGCTGGATGCCGAGCTCGACCAGGGAGGCAGTCACCGGGTCGGGCCCCCGTCCGAGCAGGTCGGTCATGGCCGCGTCCACGTGGCGCCGGTAGTCGGCGACCTCCACGATGCCGGGCCGCGACACGAGGCCGCGGTCGGCCCGTGGGTACCGGGCGCCGACGCCCTCGTAGTAGGAGTTGAAGAGGAACCCGAAGTCCGGGTGGAAGACCTCGTACCCGGGGAGCGAGGGCACGAGGAGGAAGGTCTCGAAGAACCACGAGGTGTGGGCGCGGTGCCACTTCGTGGGGCTGACGTCGGGCATCGACTGGACCGTCTGGTCCTCGGCCGACAGCGGGGCGGCGAGCACCTCGGTCAGGCGCCGGGTGGCGTCGAACCGGTCGGCCAGCTGCTGGTCGTCCACGGTCGTCAGGAGGTCGGCCATCCCCGCTCCTTCCGGTTCGCCTGGGGATCGTCCGGCGCGCCACCGGCGAGCCGGGGTGCAGCCACAGGTAGAACATACCCGGACAGCGTCGCAAGTATGCCGGAACGGGGCCGCCGGGATCGGGTCGGCCCCCTGCGGCGCCGGCGCCGGCCGTCGGGAGACGACAGCCTCGACGAGCCGGCGGTGGGAATTGAACCCACGACCTGACGATTACAAATCGTCTGCTCTGCCAACTGAGCTACACCGGCGTGGTCCCCGGGGCAGGGGAACGGGCCCAGTGTAGGGTCCGCGCCGCACCGGGCGGCGGTGCTTGCTAATCCTCCGTGTGGTTGGCAGGCTGACGGGAGTGGACGATCCCTCGGCGCCTGACGCACAGCACCCCCCGCGTCCGGGCCACCGGATTCCGGTCGACCGGGCAGTGATCCTCCTGGGGCTCTTCGTGCTGGCCACCGTCCTCCTGTTGGGCCAGGTGCACCGGGCGTCCACGACGGTGACGGGCTCCCCCCCGACGTCCGTGCCGGCCTCCACCACGCCGACGACGGCACCCGGCTCGGCGCCGACCACGACGGCTGCCCCTCACGCCGCGACGACGACCACCGCACCCAAGGCGAAGCCGAGCAACGTCCCGGTCCTGGTGGCCAACGCATCGGGCAAGCCGGGTGCCGCGGCGTCGGTCACCACCGCGCTCCAGGTGGCGGGCTGGAACGTCCAGGCACCGATCAATGCGACGGCCAACGTGTCGACCTCGAGCGTCTACTACGTCGCCGGCCAGAAGACGGCTGCCACCGCCGTCGCCGCCACGCTCCACCTGCCCCCGTCGGCGGTGCTGCCCTACACGACGGCGGCGCCGGTCAGTACGATCGGCACGGCCGAGATCCTCGTCGTGGTCGCCCCCGACCTGGCCACGGGTCTCAGCCCGACGACGACTGCGGGCAACTGACGGGATTCGGCGGGCCGCCCGGGCCGGCGGCCCGCGGGCGCCTCGCCCCGCTCCTGGTCGACCCGGTGCACACCGCCCTGCTGACCGACTTCGACGGGACCCTTTCGCCGATCGTGGACGTCCCGTCCGCCGCCCGCCCGCTCGATGGCGTGCCCGAGGTCCTCGCCCGCCTGGCTCGTCGGTTCGCCTCGGTCACCGTGGTGTCCGGGCGCCCGGTCCGGTTCCTGTGGAGCCACCTCGGAGCGGTGGCCGCCGACCGGGTGGCGCCCGTCCGGCTCGTGGGCCTGTACGGCATGGAGTCTGCCGGCACCGACGGCGCGATCGTGCTCGACGCCACGGCCGCCGCCTGGTTGCCCACCGTCGTCGAGGTGGCCGAACGTCTGCGGATCGACGCGCCCGACGGCGTGTTGGTCGAGGTGACCGGCCCGTCGGCCACGGTTCACTTCCGACGCGCGCCGACTGCCGCTGACTGGGTCGCCGAGCGCACGGCCGCCGAGGCGGCGGTCAGTGGCCTGGTCGCCCATCCGGGCCGGCTGTCCGTGGAGCTCCGCCCGGCGCTCGAAGTCGACAAGGGCGTGGTGGTGCGGCGGGCGGCCGAGGGCTGTCGGGCGGCCGCCTTCTTCGGGGACGACATCGGGGACCTGCCGGCGTTCGTCGAGCTGGCCCGCCTGCGGGCGGAGTCGACCACGGACACCGTGGGGGTGGCGGTCGTCGACGAGGAGACGGCACCGGAGGTGGCGGCGTCGGCCGACCTGTCGGTCGACGGGCCAGCCGGGGCCCTGGCCGTCCTGGCATGGTTGGCCGAGGAGACGGCACCGGGCGCCTCCGGCTGAGCGGCGGGCGACGGCCCGACCGCCCGTCAGCGGGCGGCGGCCAGTTGGTCGTCGAGCCAGTCCGACGGCCGCCGCGCCAGGATCGACCCGCGCAGCGTGGCCGCCCGAGCGGCCCGCTCGTCGGTGTCCAGAGCGAGCGCCCGGGCCAGAACCGAGGCCGTTCCCGTCACGTCGAACGGGTTGACCTCGAGCGCCCCGCCGGCGAGCTGGTCGAACGCCCCGGCCTCGCGGGAGAGCGCCAGCACCCCGTCGCGACCGTTGATGGCCGGTCCTTCCAGCGCCACCAGGTTGAGCCCGTCGCGCACCGGGTTGACGAGGAGCACGTCGTAGCGGGTGAGCGCGGCGAGCGACCGGGGGTAGTCGTCCTCCACCTCGAGCAGGATCGGCGTCCACCCCGGCGTGGCCCATCGTTCGTTGATCCGGGCCACGGTGGACTCGACCTCGTCCTGGTAGGCGAGGTACTCGGGCAGCCCCTGGCGCGTCGGGTAGGCGAGTGCCACGAACACGACCCGCTCGCGGTGGGACGGCTCCTGCTCGAGGAGCTCCTCGAACGCCCAGAACCCGCGGAGCAGGTTCTTCGACAGCTCCATCCGGTCCACGCGCACGATCACCCGACGGTCGCTTCCGCCCACCGACTCCTCGATCCTCGCCAGCGCTGCGGCGACGGCCGGCTCGGCCGCCGAGGCACGCAGCCGGTCCGGGTCGCTCGAGAGCGGCGACACGAACGTGGTGGTCGAGCCGTTGCCGAGGCCGACCGAGTCCAGCCCGGCGCGGAAGGCCGTCGCCCAGCGCTCCGAGTGGAACCCGCACGCGCCGTACCCGGCCATCGCGGCCAGCAGTTCGTCACCCACGGCGGTGGGGAGCATGCGCAGCACCGACGGGTCGGCGAACGGGGTGTGGGAGAAGTGCGCGGTGCGCAGGTCGGGGCGGAGCGCGTGGAGGGTGGGTGCCAGCAGGGCCAGGTGGTAGTCCTGCACCAAGACCCGACCGCCCTCGGGGGCCACCTCGGCCACCCGCTCGGCCATGAGCACGTTGTACGCGCGGTAGGCGTCCCACGCCTCCATCCACCGGCGGTCGGTGCGGGGGCGGCGGGCCGCGTCGAACAGGTGGTGGTGGCAGAACCACAGGGTGGCGTTGGACACCACGTTGTAGGCGAGGTTGTACACATGGCTGTCCGGCTCCACCAGCTCGATCCGCAGACCGGGTGCGGTCATCAGGCCCAGGGCGGCGGCTTCGCGGTCCGCCTCACTCAGGGTCGAGGCGACCCAGGTGGCGCCCGCACCCTCGACCAGGGGGCCGAGGGACCCGGCCAGGCCCCCGCCGCTCGCCGCCCGGACCGGTCGGCCGTCCACCATCCGGAATGTCAGTGGGCCCCGGTTGGAGACGAGCACGGTGTCGGCCAGCCGCCCGTCACCGGCTGCCGCATTCGGGTCCCCGGCTACGTCGGACGGGTCGGGAGGCATGCGGGGACGCTACCCCGTGGGCCCGCCCCGACCCGTCCAACCGGCACTCCGGGACGGGTACGGGACGGTTGCACCGTGCGCGGAGGGGGTCCCCGGAAGAAGGGCTTGACAAGGTAGTGAGTGAGCACTCACAATAGCCGCATGATGGTTTCGTCCCGCATGACCGCCTCCGAGCGCCGAACCGCCGTGCTGGCCGCCGCCATCACCGAGTTCGCACGCTCCGGGTACGCCGGGACCTCGACCGATGCAATCGCCACTCGGGCCGGCATCTCCCAGCCCTACCTCTTCCGCCTGTTCGGCACCAAGAAGGATCTGTTCGTCGCCACCTACGAACTGGTGTCCGACCGGATCATCGCGGCGATGACCCGTGCCGGCACCGGCCTCGAGGGCGAGGAGGCCATGTCCGCCATGGGCGAGGCCTACGCCGGATTGCTGCAGGACCCCGAGATGCTCCAGGTCCAGCTCCACGGGTTCGCCGCCGCCCCCGGGGACCCCGACGTGGCCGCCACCTGCCGCCGGACCTTCGAGGTCCTGTGGCACCTCGTGCACGAGCGCACGCAGCTCCCCGACGAGGAGATCCTCCGGTTCTTCTCCATGGGGATGATGATGAACGTGATGTCCGCCATCGACCTCCTGTCCGTCAACGAGCACTGGGCCCAGAGCTTCTGCCCGATGCCCGAGAAGATCACCGCCATACGAGCCGCAAGCCAAGCCATCAAGGACCAGCGCGTCGCCGAGCTGGTCGTCACCACGGAGGTGTCCGCATGAACCAGCCCATCGTCCCCCTTTTTTTGCCCCGTCGAGTTAGTGATCACTCACAACTGAGAGAGTGGCCGTCGGTGCCGTTCCGCCGTCCGACGCTGCAGTCGGTGCGTCGTCGTGGCGGCCCCGACGACGGTGTGCCGGACGCCGCCGCATCCGCAGCAGTCGATGGCGCGTCGTCCGCGTCCCCGACCGCCCGTGGCAGGTCGGCGACCCCGACCACCGCCCCCCCGGTGGACCCGCCGGTCGGCGCGGCCGACCTCCCGTCGCCGGCGTCACGGTCGCGGGCCGTGTGGGCCGTGGTGATCACCGGCCTGGCCCTGTTCATGGCCTCCCTCGACAATCTCGTCGTCTCGACCGCCCTCCCGGTGATCCGGGTGAACCTCCACGCCGGCCTGTCGGGCCTCGAGTGGACGGTGAACGCCTACACGCTCACCTTCGCCGTTCTGCTGCTGTCGGCGGCCGCGTTGGGCGAGCGCTTCGGTCGCCGACGCGTCTTCGTGGCCGGGATCGCGCTGTTCACCGCATCGTCGGCTGCGGCTGCCCTGGCGCCGACGATCGGGGTCCTCGTCGCCGCCCGGGCGCTCCAGGGCGCCGGCGGCGCCATGATCATGCCCCTGTCGCTCACCTTGTTGAGCGCCGCGGTCCGTCCCGAGCGGCGTAATGCCGCGCTCGGCATCTGGGGCGCCATCGGCGGCACCGCGATCGCCATCGGCCCGCTGGTCGGAGGTGCGGTCACCAGCGGCTGGGCATGGCAGTACATCTTCTGGCTCAACGTCCCGGTGGGCCTGGCCCTGCTGCCGCTGGCCCGCTGGCGCCTGGCCGAGTCGCGCGGCGCCGCGGCTCCGCTCGATCTGGTCGGCGTCGGACTGGTGAGCGTCGGGCTGTTCGGCGTCGTGCTCGGCCTGGTGCGGGGCAATGCCCACGGCTGGACGTCGCCGTCGGTCCTCGCCGCGTTCGTCGTCGGGACGCTGAGCCTCGTCGCCTTCGTGACCTGGGAGCTGCGCTCGGACCACCCGATGCTGGACATCCGGCTGTTCGCCCGACGGGGGTTCGCGTCGGTCAACGTGACCGCCCTCCTGTTCAGCTTCGGGATGTTCGGCGCGATCTTCTTCCTGACCCAGTTCCTCCAGACCGTCCAGGGCTACTCGCCGCTGTCGGCCGGGGTCCGGATCCTGCCGTGGACGGCGGTCACCATGGTGTTGGCGCCGTTCGTCGGCCAGCTGGCCGAACGGTGGGGCGGCAAGCCGCTCGTCGTCACGGGGCTGGCGCTCCAGGCGGTCGGGCTGGCATGGCTGGCCGTGATCCTCGCCCCGGGCACGCCGTACGCGGACATGATCGCCCCGTTCGTGCTGTGCGGTGTGGGCATGACGCTCTTCTTCGTGCCCCTGGCCTCGGTCGTGCTCGGCACCGTGCCCTCGTCCCTCGAGGGCGTGGCGTCGGGAACCAACGCCGCCTTCCGCGAGCTCGGCGGGGTGCTCGGGATCGCCGCGCTCGGTGCAGTCTTCAGCGCCCGGGGCGGGTACGCCTCGCCCCACGCCTACGTGTCGGGACTGGTGCCGGCGGTGGCATGTGGGGCGGGGGTGGTCGCCATCGGCGCGCTGTGCGCACTGGCGCTGCCGTCACGGAGGCGCCTGCATCTGGACGTCGATCCGCTGCAGGTCCCGGTGCTGGTCCCGGCCACCGAGTCCGTGGCCTCCTGAGCCCCGCCGGCGCTGCCTCCGCCCGGCGACCCGACCGGGACCCCGAGCGCTCCGGCCGTGGTCCAGCTCGCTCCTGCTCAGGCGCCGGGGACGAGCGGTGACCGGGCCAGGGCCGCGGCCAGGATGTCGGTCGCCTGGGGCCGGAGCTCAGACAGGGGCCGGTTCCGGTGGGCCCGGACGCCCAGGTCGACCTGGGCGATCGTCTCCACGCCGAAGCGGGACGCGACGTCGACCAGCAGCGCCAGCTCGACGGCGTAGCCGTCGGCCAGGGCGCACTTCTCGAGGACCCAGCGGGGGGCGGCCGTCTCGCCGGCCAGCGGCTGGCGCACGAAGGACAGTGCCGGGAACAGCAGGTCGATCACGGGTCGGGCCATCAGCTCGGTGACCCGGCCGCCGCCGTCGGGTCCGCCGTGGAGCGGACGCTGGTAGAAGCCCTTGACCACGGTCACGCTGTCGTCGGTGAGCAGGGGCCCGAGCAGACCGGTCACGAAGTGGGGGCCGAAGTTGGTGACGTCGCCGTCGATGAAGGCGATCAGGTCGCCCTCGGCCTCGTGGAGTGCCACCCGCATCGCCTGGCCCTTGCCGCCGGAAGCGGTGTCGCCGGTCACCACCCGGGCGCCGGCCCCGGCGGCGATGGCCGCGGTGTCGTCCGTCGAGCCGTCGTCGACGACGAGCACCTCGTCGACGAGGGGGACGCCCCCGCCGGACGCCGTCAGTTCGGCGACGACCGTCCGGACGATCGGGCCGATCGTGGCCGCCTCGTTCCTGGCCGGAATGCACACCGAGACCGTGCGCCCGGACTTGGCCGATGCCAGCCCGCCCGCGTCGAATTCGGTGCAGATGTAGCAGGACCCGTCGTCCCCGTACCCGACCGTCGCTGGCATGCCGCCATCATCACTCACTCCTGTGAGGTTAGTGACGGCCCCTCTGCGGTCGTGCTGGGGCGCGACCGGAATGCCACCCGGCCGACCGACGAGGGGGGCGACGGACGTGTCGCCCCCTGCGTTGACGGCCCGGCCCGGATTCGGCCTAGAATGGAGGCCATCATCCAGAGCAGCTGAGGGACCGGGCCCTGCGACGCTGCGGCAACCAGAGCGCATCCGACCAGGGACGACCTGTCGGCAAGCGTGCCAGGTGCCAATGCCCGAGCGATGAGGAGACTGCTGTGGACTTCGTTTCGGGCTTGCGCTGTCGTGAATGTGGCCGTACCTATCCGCCGGAGGCGCTCCACGTGTGCGACTTCTGCTTCGGGCCGCTCGAGGTCACCTACGACTACGAGCGCGTGGCCGCCACCATCACCCGCGAGCGTGTCGAGGCCGGCCCCCGGTCGATCTGGCGCTACGCCGACCTGCTGCCCGTAGCCGACGCGCACCCCGTCGACCTCGGCGCCGGATTCACGCCCCTGGTGCGGGCCGATCGATTGGCCGCCGAGCTCGGCCTGGGCGAGCTGTGGATCAAGGACGACACGGCCAACCCGACGGGGTCGTTCAAGGACCGGGTCGTCTCGGTCGCGCTGACCAAGGCCCGTCAGCTCGGGTTCAAGGTGGCGGCCTGCGCGTCGACCGGCAATCTGGCGAACTCGGTGGCCGCCCACGCGGCGCGGGCCGGCATGGACTCCGTCGTGCTCATCCCCCACGACCTCGAGCGGGCGAAGGTGACCATGACGTCCGTCTACGGCGGCCGGGTCTTCGCCGTCCAGGGCAGCTACGACGACGTCAACCGGCTGTGTGCCGAGCTGACGAGCGAACAGCCCGAGTGGGCCTTCGTCAACGTCAACGTGCGGACCTACTACGCAGAGGGGTCGAAGACCCTTGCGTTCGAGGTGGCCGAGCAGCTCGGCTGGCGGGCCCCGGACCACGTCGTGGTGCCGATCGGCTCGGGCAGCCAGCTCACCAAGGTGGCCAAGGGCTTCCAGGAGCTGTGGGAGGTCGGCCTGCTCGACGAGGAGCCGTCCGTGCGCGTCTCCGGCGCCCAGGCCGAGGGGTGCTCGCCGGTGGCCACCGCCTTCGCCGAGGGCACCGATGTCATCCGCCCGGTCAAGCCGCACACCATCGCCAAGTCCCTGGCCATCGGCAATCCGGCCGACGGGTGGTACGCGCTCGACACGATCCGGTCCTCCGGGGGTTCCTGCGCCTCGGTGACGGACGCCGAGATCCTGGACGGCATCGGCCTGCTGGCGAGGACCGAGGGGATCTTCGCCGAGACCGCCGGCGGCGTCACGATCGCCACGTTGGCCAAGCTGGCTGCCCAGGGGGTCATCCGCTCGGACGAGCGGGTGGTGGCCATGGTCACCGGCCACGGTCTGAAGACGGTGGAGGCCCTGGCCGACGTCGTCGGGCCGACCGCCACCATCGCGCCGACCCTCGAGTCGTTCGACCAGGCGATGGCCGCAGACACCGACCACGCACCCACCCAGAGGAGCTCCCGATGAGCAAGGTCCGCATTCCCGCACAGCTGCGCACACTGACCGGCGGCGCCGGCGAGCTCGTCATCGACGGCTCCACCGTCGGCGAGGTCCTGAAGGGACTCGACGCGGCCCACACCGGGTTCGCCGAGCGCATCTTCGACGACAACGGTGGCCTGCGCCGCTTCGTCAACGTGTTCCTCGACGAGGAGGACGTGCGGTTCCTCGACGGGCTGGCGACGCCCGTCAGCGACGGGCAGACGATCTCCATCGTCCCCGCCGTCGCCGGGGGCTGACCCCAGGGGTGCTGCGTCGTCCAGACGCTTCCGGCGTCGGGGCCCCGGCCGGTCGATGACGCGCCCCGCTGCGGCGGACCGGGATCGCGCCGGTACAGTGGTGGGCGAGATCGGACCACTGGAGGAGCCACGATGACCTCGACGCAGGGACCCACCCCGGGCACACCCTCGGCCGGCACGCCCGCCGGCGGAACGGCGACCAAGACCCGTGCCGGCGCCTCGTTCGGAACCGCGTCCAATTACAACCGGATGCTGACGACGTTCCCGGCGCCGCCGACGACGGCGCCGTCGAATTGGAAGCAGCAGCCCGACGGGAACTGGTGGTCGTGGGACGGGGCGACCTGGCACCTCCAGCCCCAGGGCCCGCCGCCCGCAGCGACCGTCGATGCAGGCACCGCACGGTTCAGCGCCGATGGCGCCCTCAACAAGGCCGGCCTGCTCGGCCTCGTCGCGCTCGTGGTGGGGACGGTCGCCTACCTCGGCAACCTGCCCCTCGGCACGGCCTGGGTGACGATGTTCGTCGGCCTGGGCGTCGGGATCTGGTGCTCGTTGCGACCGAGGCTGGCCCCGGTCCTGGCACCCGTCTACGCCGTCGCCGAGGGAGCGGTGCTCGGGGTCATCTCCCGGTTCTACGCCGACTCCGGCTCCCATGCCGTCCCCCTGGCGGTCTTCGGGACGGTGGCGGTCGTGGCGGGTGTCTGGGGCGCCTACCGGACCGGTCTCGTCCGGGTGGGGAACCGGTTCCTCCAGATCACGCTGGTGGCCACGCTCGGCATGATCGTGGTCATGCTGACGGCGATCCTCACCGGCTGGGGCCTCAGCGGCACCGGTGGCTTCCTGATCTTCGGCGTGCTGTACCTGATCCTCGCCGTCATGAACCTCTTCGTGGACTTCAGCTTCGTGGACCGTGCCGAGCAGGCCGGCATCGAGGCGGAGGCCGAGTGGTTCTCCGCCTTCACCATCCTGGTGTCGTCGGTGATGGTGTACCTGGCCCTGCTGCGGATCTTCGGAGGCTCGCGCTAGGGGCTGCCGGCAGGCCGTGCCGTGATTCAGGCCGCCAGGCCGTGCAGGATGAATTGCGCCGTGTCGGCCGCAGCCTCGTCACGTGGGCGGGGCATCGGCTCGCCGGCCCGCACCGCCATCGCCCCGTAGATCTGCTGTCCTATCAGGCTGATCGCCACGTCAGGGTCGAGCATCCGGAACACTCCGCGTGCGACGCCCTCGACCACCAGATCGTGCAGCAGCCGGGCGATGTCGAGACCGATCAGCGCCAACTCGGCCCCGACGACCTCGCCGTCGTTGGCCGGCGTGCCCTGGGTGACCAGCGCGAGGCGGAAGAAGGCCGGGCTGTCGTCGACCACCGCGAGCATCTCCTCGATGAGCCGCTCGAGACGCCGACCCGGCTCCTCCTCCTGTTCCCAGGTGGTGGCGATGGCCTCGAGCAGCTGCGAGTACATCCCCTGGAGGCAGGCGCGGAGCAACTCGCCCCGGTTGGCGAAGTAGACGTAGACCGTCGAACGGGCCACTCCGGCCTCCGACGCGATCTCGTCCATCGACACGTCGGTCGTCCCGCGCTCACCGAACAGGCGCCGCGCCACGTCGATGACCTGGTCGCGGCGGAAGTCGCGGATGACCTCCTTCAAGTCGTCGGAGGTCCGCCGTCCGGTCATCTAGCCGGCGGCGACGGGCGGTCCGGCGGGGAAGGAGATCGGGATGTGCTTGACGCCGCTGATGAACGCCGACTGCAGGCGCTCGACGGGCCCGGCCAGCTCCATGTCGGGCATGCGGTCGAGCAGGTGCTCGAACATCACCCGGATCTCCATCCGGGCCAGGTTGGCCCCCAGACAGAAGTGCGGGCCGCCGGCGCCGAAGGCCATGTGTGGGTTCGGGTTGCGGGAGATGTCGAACGTCTGCGGGTTGGCGAAGACCTTCTCGTCGCGGTTGGCCGAGATGTGGAAGAACACGACCTTGGAGTCCGCCTCGATCGTCTGGCCGCCCAGTTCGAACTGAGCGGTCGTCTGGCGGCGGAAGTTCATCACCGGCGTGACGAATCGGAGCATCTCCTCGACGGCGTCGGGCAGCAGCGAGCGGTCGTTGCGCAGGAGCTCCCACTGGTCGGGATGCTCGAAGAAGGTGGCCATCGCCCCCGAGATCAGGTTACGGGTCGTCTCATTGCCGGCCACGGTGAGCAGCAAGAAGAAGAGCTCGAGCTCGAACGACGACAGCTGCTCTCCGTCGATGTCGACCTGGGTGAGCACGCTCATCAGGTCGTCGTGGGGGTCGACCCGCTTCTTCGCGAACAGCTCCGAGGCGTAGGCGTACAGCTCCATCGAGGCCATCTGGGCCGCCTCGCCCGCCGACTGGTACTCGGGGTCGTCGCTGCCGATCATGCGGTTGGACCAGTCGAACATCCGGTGGCGGTCCTCGTTGGGCACGCCGAGCAGTTCGGCGATCACCACGAGCGGGAGCTCGGCGGCGATGTCAGTCACGAAGTCGGCGCGGCCCTGCTCGATGACGTCGTCGATGATGGCGTCGGTGGCAGCATGGATGCGCTCATGGAGCTGGTTGACCATGCGGGGGGTGAACCCCTTGTTCACCAACCGCCGGTAACGGGTGTGCAGGGGCGGGTCCATGTTGAGCATGATCAGCTGCTGCTGGGCCAGGTCGTCCTCGGACAGGTCCCATAGGTAGGTCGCCTTGCGGGCCGACGAGAAGTGCTCGTAGTCACGGTTGACCTGGGTCGCATCGGCGAGCGAGGTCACGGCCCAGAACCCGGGGCCGTCCTCCTCCTCCTGCCACCACACCGGGGCGTTCTGGCGCAGGAAGGCGAACCACTCGTGCGGCACCCGCTCGGCGAACACCGTCGAGTCGAGCAGGTTGATGTCGCCGAAGTCGACGCCGCTGATGTCCAGTCCCGTTTCGACCGCGTCGCTCATGCGGACGCCCCCTCCCATGGATCGGACACACCGTCCGAATCACTGGATCGTAAGTCCGGAACCCCGGGGTGTCAACGCATGACGCAGGGCGCCCTACCGCGCGACGGGCAGGCGCCGGGAGCACACGGCCCGGTCATGCACGGGCGCCGGGCCGTGCATGTGCCCACTTCCGGGTCGGTCAGCGGGACCAGTCGACCTCGCCGTCGATGATGATCCGGGGCTCCTCGGTCATCACGACCTCGAGCCGGTCCGTGTCGAGGAACTTGGCGATGTCCTCCATCATGGCGGGAAAGTCGTCCTCGCCCATGTGTGCGTAGTAGGCGTCCATGGACTCGAACCACTGGACCGTGACCCCGTCGTAGCCGGAGCGATCGTCGTCGCCCCGGTAGTCGTCGAGCGGCCGCGGGTTCTGCTCGTAGCGGATGACGTACTTGGCGGCGCTGGAGTTGGCGATGAGTGGCCCGTGGTGGTCCCGCCAGTAGGCGTGGAACTCGGCAGGGGTCATCCCCTCCTTGCGCTTGAGCAGACAGGTGAGCTTGATCATGGTCTGTGCCTTCCCCCGGTACCGGGTCCGCGGCCCCGCCGGTGCGTGGCGGGGCCGACCCTCGGGAGAGAGGCTGCACCGCGGAAGCCGCCGGAGGCAAGCCCGCCTCCGGCGCGCGGTCCGTCGGGCCGGCGGGTCAGCGAACCCGGGCGCAGAACAGGTCGACCAGATAGGGGAGCCCGATCGGCTCCTCGGCGCCGGCCGCCAGCGCGGCCACGTCGTCGAGGATGGCGCGACGTCGCTCCTCGGGCAGCACGACGATGTAGCTGCGCGAGGCCACCTGCTCGACGAAGGAGGTGCGGTCGAGCGGCTGGGTGAAGCGGAACCGGGTCCGGATGACCGGCCCGAAGCACCCCGATCGGTCGACGACGACCCCGAAGTCGCGCCCCACCGGGTAGGGCTGGTGGACGTCCCACTTGCTGATCCTGGCGAGCTCGGCGACGAGCGGGTCGGACTCGTCCCGCTCGTTCCAGATGAGGGCGAGGCCCCCGCCGGGGCGCAGCACCCGCGCGAACTCGGCCAGGGCCTCGGTCGTGGCGAACCAGTGGAACGCCTGGGCCACCGTGACGGCGTCGAAGGAGCCACTTGCGAAGGGCAGGCGCACCGCGTCGGCACCCACCTGGGCCACGTCGGGCACCACCTGGGCGAAGGAGGCGCGCATGGATGCCGACGGTTCGGCCGCCACACAGGTCGCCCCCGTGGCCACGAGCGAGCGGGTGAGCTTGCCGGTCCCGGACGCCACGTCGAGGACACGGCTCCCGGGGCCGATGCCGAGCGAGTCCACGAGGTGCGTGACCGACTCGTCCGAGTAGCCGGGCCGGGCCCGCTCGTAGACGTCGGAGCCGGACGAGAACCCCGATCGGCCGAGCAGCGATTTGTCGGCCAGCACACGTTCCACGTCGTCGGGCGGGGTCTCCTCGGGCACGTGCCCATGGTAGGGACGCGCGGGTCCGGTGCGCGTCGTGCCGTCCCGGGCCGCCGGTGGGACGGGAGGTGGGGATGGAGTCGGCCCGGATGCGGGATCGCCCGGTCGCGGGGCGTCGGATACCGTCTCGGGGTGCGCGCAGCCAGTCCCGATCCCGAACACGACGACGCCACGTCCGCGTCGACGCCCGTCGCCGGCGGCGGCGTCGGACCGGTTCCTGCCGCACTGCCGCCCCATCCGGGGGTGACCCCGGCCCGTGACATGCGACGGCTACGTCATCGGGTGCTGCACGCCGCCGTCCACGCCGGGTGGGACTGGATGGTGCGCCACGGAGCGACCGGTCCGGGCGACCGTCTGGCCGACCGGTTCGGGGCCTTCGGCCGCGGCAGCTGCCTGGCCTTCCCCACCGGGGCCATCTTCGGAGAGCGCTGGATCCACATCGGCCACGACACGCTGATCGGCCCCTACGTGAGCTTGTCGGCCGGCATGGTCCCCGATCAGGCGATGGTCACTGATCCGGTGGTGCGCATCGGCGATCGGAGCATGATCGGCCGGGGCAGCCACATCGTCGGGCACTTCTCGATCGACATCGGGAGCGACGTCCAGACCGGTCCGTACGTCTACGTGACCGACCAGAACCACGGCTACGAGAACCCGGACGAGGTCGTGCACGTCCAGTGGCCCCACGACGTCCCCGTCCGCATCGGCGACGGAAGCTGGCTCGGGACCGGGGTCGTCATCCTGCCGGGCACCGAGCTGGGGAGGAACGTCGTGGTGGCGGCCGGTGCCGTGGTCCGCGGCGTGTTCCCGGACCACTGCGTCATCGCCGGGGTCCCGGCGAAGATCGTGCGGCGCTACGTGCCCGGGTCGGGTTGGGTGACCGGCCCCGCCGCCGCCGACCCCGAAGCCGGTGGACGAGGCGCGTCCGGCCCGCCGGCCTGAGGCGCGTCCGGCCCGCCGGCCTGAGGCGCGTCCGGCCCGCCGGCCTGAGGCGCGTCCGGCCCGCCGGCCTGAGGCGCGTCCGGCCCGCCGGCGACCCCCTCGGCGGTGCCGTCCGTCCGGCGGTCCCCGGCCCTGCGGTCCCCGGCGCGCCGGTCGGCCGCCGCCCCGTCCGCGTCGAGGCGCATGACCGGCACGGGCATCGGCGGGGCGGGGTAGGCGATGGTGCCGAGGGCGTAGCGCCGGACGACCTCGGATGCCTCGGCCCGCCCCAGGGCGATCAGGCGCTCGGTGGTGGAGAAGTCGTCGAACTCCCGGGTGGTGCCCTCGGGACCCGCGCACAGGATCACCTCGACGCCGTCGGGCAGGTGGGCCATGTCCCGCACGAACCGGGCATGGATGGCGATGAACAGGGCATTGACCATGCCCTCGACCGGGCGCTTGGACGGTGGCGGCTGGAACAGTGGAGGTGAGCACAGCAGGACCACGATCCGGGTCGCACCGGCATCGACGGCCCGTTGGATCGGGACGTTGTCGACGACCCCGCCGTCGATGTACCGCTCACCGTCGATCTCCACGGGCGGGAAGATGGCCGGCATGGCTGCCGACGCCAGCACGGCGTCGACCGCCGGACCGTAGGTGAACCAGTGCTCGCCGCCGTCGGCCAGGGACGTCGCCACGACCTCGACCGGTACGGCGGCATCCTCGAGCCGCTCGTGGGGGAACCCCTCCTCCACGATGGCCCGCAGTCCCGAGTTCGCGTAGACCGCGTCGCGTTGCTGGAGGTAGAGCCAGGGGCCGTGGAGCCGCCCCTGCGGGTAGACGTCCTCCCGGCGGATGCGTAGCCATACCTGGGTCATCCGTTCGACGCCCTCACGGGTGGGGTCGACGGCGAAGCCCACCCCGTTGATGGCGCCCACCGACGACCCGTAGATGCGGTCGGGCACGAAGCCGTGCTCGGCGAGGACCTGGAGCATCCCGATCTGGATCGCGCCACGGGTGCTGCCTCCGGCCAGCACCAGGGCGGTCAACTCCTCGTCCTCGTCGTCGTCCGGGCCGTCGTCCGGACCGCCGACCGCTTGTCCGGCCAGCCATCGGGCCCGGGACGCGGACGCCTGGCGTACGAGGAACCGGAGCGTGACCACGCCCAGCACCAGTGCGGCGACGACGAAGAGGGTGAACACGACGGCGAACGTGGTCGAGGCCGCTGGGGTCATCGGGGCAGAGGCTACCGGTCGTGTCCGGAGCGGTCGGGTCGTGTGACACCCCCCGGTCACACTGGCGTCATGGTCACGACGGAGTCCCCGGGTGGGGTGCGACACAGGGAGGAGCACCATCGCGGGGAGCGACACGGACCGGATCGAGGGGTCCGGCCGGACCGGGCCGGGCACGGCGCCGAGACGTGGGCGTCCGGCTGGCAGCCGCTGGCCGGTGCGGCTCTGCTGGCCCGGCTCCGGGTGACGGGTCGCGCCCGACCGGTGGCGGACCCCGTGCTCGTCGCCGACCTTCGGGCCCACGTCGAAGCCGCCGCCGGCGTTGCCGACGCCAGGGTCGTCGGCCTCGACGCGTCCCCGGTGGGACCGATCGGGGCTCCGATCACGGTCACGAAGGACCGGCTCACCCGGGCACTCGCCTGTGTCGACCACGCCACCCGCGAACGGGCCGGCCGGCGCGAGTTCTCGATGCCGCTCGCGTGCGGAGCGCTGGTCGACGTCCTCTTCCGCCAGCTCGTCAGCACGGGCTCGATCGGCGTCGCGATGGACGACGCACTCGATGCCCTCGGCATCGACGAGCGCCAGGCACCCCTCCTCGAGTGGATCGCGTCGTTGGCCGCGGCCGAGCGGTCAGAGCTTCGTGCGGAAGTGGACCGACAGGCCGAGGGGCTGCGGCAGCGCTGGCCGGCACTCGACCCGGCCTGGCTCCCTCGGACCCAGGAGTGCCTGCGGGTGCCAGTGGCCGGTGGCGGGATCGAGCTGCTCGCAAGGGTCGACCTGGCGATCGGACGCCCGGGGGGCGCCGAGGCCACGGTCGCACTGGTCGACGTGTCCTCCGGGTCCCGACGGGCCGTGCACCGGGCCGACCGGCAGTTCCACGCCCTGGTCGAGACCTTGCGCGCCGCGGTGCCGCCATTCGCCGTGGCCACCTACTACGCCCGGACCGGCGAACTCGATGTAGACCCGGTCACCCCCGACGTCCTGGTGGCCGCCGCCCGCCGCTGCCGGGTCGGGACCGAGGCACTGGTGGCGCCCGGGTCGGAGCAGCGGTCCGTCGACCGGGGCCGATCGTGGTGCGCGGCGTGCGCCGACTCGCCACTGGGCACCGCCGAGCCGGTTGCGTCGACGTCGTGCGAACGGCCGTCGGTCCCTCCGGTGACGGCGCCGCTCTCCATCGGCGAGGCACGGTGGTCCCCGGCCGGAGCCGCCGGCCGATCCACCGACGACGGCGCACTTCCCTTCCTCGAAGGTCGGGCGGCATGAGCCCCGCTGCCGTGCGGGAGAACCGGGGGTCCCAGGTGGTCGACGGCGACCCGACGGACGGGCACACGGGGCTGGCCCGGGTCCGGGACCGGCTGGTCGACGGCATCACGGCGGCGGTCCAGCACCTGCCCGCCGGTGAGCTCGTCGAGGTGACACTGCCCCTCCTGCGCCGTGCCGCCACCCACCCGGCAACGGTGGGACAGGACGACGGCCCGTTCGCCTGGAAGCCGGTGTTCGCACGCCGGTCGCTTGGGCTCGCCGCGGTGCAGGCTTGTGCCGAGGGCCGATTCCGCGGCCCGGCCGAGGCCGTCGGTCCACTTGCCGCCCACGCCGTCGACGAGTGGCGTCGGACCGGGTGGCGCACGTTCCACTGGGAACCGTGGTTCGCAGGACTCGGCGCGGGCGCCCGTGCCGCGGTCCTCGCCGAGGCGGCGACCTGGGCGTCCCCGCTGTGGGCGTCGGCCGATTGGTGCGCACTGCGTGGCCGCTCTCGGATCGGCGGCACCGACGACCTGTGGACATGCCCCGGTCCGAGGACGGTGCGGCTCAAGGGTCGCTGCGAGGCGCGTGTCGCAGCGACCACGGCCGCCGGCCCCGGCGACGGGCCCGGGACCCCGGGCCCCGCTCTCGTGTCGGTGTCATGCGGGATTCCGAGGGCTGATTGGGCGGCCGAGCTGGCGTACCTGGCGCTGGTCGCCGCACTGCGCGACCCCGATCAGCCGGTGCCGGCCCGGGTGGTCGGTCTGTGGCCGGAGGCCGGCATGCGCCGTACCGCCGAGATCGACGAGCACCTGCTGGCGGATTCCGCGGACCGGGTGATCGGCGCGGTCGGGCTCGTCGCCCGCGCCCATGTCGGCACGGACGGCGACGGTGGCGGGCCCGTCGACGCGCCGCGCGCCTGACCGTCCGGTGGCGGGTGCCCGCGGCCCGGACCCCGGTACTTGTCCACGGCAGGCGGGCCGGCCCTGAGGCCGGTCCTGAGGTCCCGACCTGTCAGAAGAGCGCCTTCGCCGCCCTGGCATCGGGCTTGCCCGCCGCCGTCAACGGGATCTCGTCGACCAACAGCAGCTGCCGTGGCACCTTGTAGCCGGCGATCTGGCTCCGGCAGTGGTCCTGGAGTGCCTCCAGGGTGAACGGCGTCGCCGCCTCGCGCACCCGCACCACGGCGGCCACCCGCTCGCCGAACCGCTCGTCGGGCAGACCGACCACGATGGCGTCGTACACGTCGGGGTGCGCCTTGACGGCGGCCTCGACCTCCTCGGGGAAGACCTTCTCACCGCCCGAATTGATCGATGCCGACCCGCGCCCGTGCACGGTGATGACCCCGTCGGGGGCGATGGATGCCAGGTCACCGGGCACCGACCAGCGGACCCCGTCGGGGTCGGTCGGGAAGGTCGCCGCCGTCTTGGCCTCGTCCTTGTAGTACCCGAGCGGAATCCGTCCCGACCGGGCCAGCCGGCCGATCGTGCCGGCGCCCGGCTCCACCGGACGGAGGTCGTCGTCGAGCACGGCCGTGTCGTCGCTCATCACGAACTTCGGCCCGCTGGCGCCCACCTCGACCGCGCCCTGCGCCCCGGCCTCGCTCGAGCCGAACCGGTCCATGATCATCGCCCCGGGCAGCTGGGCGGCCAGGTCGGACTTGACCGACGCCGTCAGCATCGCCCCGCCGGACCCGATGACCATCAGTGTGGACGTGTCGTAGGTGCCGGGGGCCGCGGCGGCCAGGGCCTCGCAAAGCGGTCGGGCCATGGCGTCGCCCACCAGCGCGGCGGACACCACCCGCTCGTCGCCGATCATACGGAGGAGCCGGTCGGGGTCGAACCGGTGCTCGGTGTAGAGGACGGCGGTCCCGGCCATCATGAAGGCGTTCCACATCGCCCACTGGGCGTTCCCGTGCATGAGGGGGGCGACCACCGCCATCGGCACGCGGGTGGCTTCGTCCGGGTTGAGCCGTCCGGCGAGCTCTTCCGCCGTCTCGATGGGCGCCGCCCCCCAGCCGCCGCCTCCCATCGCCGCGAAGAAGATGTCCTCCTGGCGCCACATGACCCCCTTGGGCATGCCCGTCGTTCCGCCGGTGTAGATGACGTAGAGGTCGTCGGGGGAGCGGGGTGCGTCGTCCCGGGCGTCGGGTGCCGCCTCCAGTGCCTCCTCGTAGCGGTCCGGGGCGCTGCCGGTCGCCTCCTCCACCGGGTCGGGGGTGTCGGGGGTGCCGTCCTCGACCACCAGCAGGTGCAGGGGACGTTCGAGGGTGACGCCTTCCAGCGCGTCGGCAACCAGCGGGGAGAGCTCGCGCTCGTACACGAGGACCTCGAGGTCGGCGTTGTCGACCACGTAGCGGAGCTCGGGGGCCACGTAGCGGTAGTTCAGGTTGATCGGCACGCAACGGACCTTGTAGCAGCCGATCATCGTCTCGACCCACTCGGCCCGGTTGCGGGCGAGGATCCCGACATGGGTGCCCGGGGCCAGCCCGAGGCCGGTCAGGTGGTTGCCGACGCGGTTGGCCCGGGCATCCAGGCCGGCATAGGTGAGGCGCACGTCGCCGGCCACCAGGGCCAGGCGGTCGGGGACGGTGTCCGCCACGATCTCGTACAGGTCGGCCAGGTTGAATTGGCGGTCGCTCACCGCGTGACTCCCTCGTGTCGCCGGACCGGTCCCGCCGGCAGCGGTCCATCCGGATTGCCGCCCTCGGCGGTCCGTAGCATGCTGCTCCGGAACTCCGAACGGTAGCCACTCGGCCGCCACCCCGGACACCACCGACCACTACCCGACCGACCAGGGGAGCACGCACGTGAACGACACCACCGCAGGACCGGCCGGGATCGCCGGCTACACCGCTCTCGTGACCGGGGGCGGGAGCGGCATCGGGCTCGGGACCGCCACCCGCCTGGTGCGCGACGGCGCCCACGTCACCATCTGCGGCCGCACCGAGGAGAAGCTGGCCGCCGCCGTCACCGAGCTCGAGGCCGCGGCCGCCGCCTCCGCGGCCGCCGGCGGACCCGTCGGGACGGCCCGCTACGTGGTCGCCGATGTCACCGTCGAGGACCAGATAGCTGCCGCGGTGGCGGACGCGGCATCCGCCCGGGGCCATCTGGACATCCTCTTCGCCAATGCCGGCGGCTCCTTCACCATGGGGCCGATGACCGCCGCCGACGTCGACTCCGTGCGGTCCACGGTGGACCTCAACCTGGTCGGCACCTTCCTGTGCCTGAAGCACGGCGCCCCGCTGATGGCATCCGGCACGGGCACGGGCGTGGACGGCGGCGAGGCACCCGGCGGGTCGTTCATCGGGATGTCGTCGGGGGCGGGCGCCTTCCCCCACCGCTACCTGTGGGCGTACGGGGCGGCCAAGGCCGGCATCGACATGTTGTGCAAGTGCGCCGCCGAGGAGCTCGGCCACACCGGGTTGCGGGTGAACACGGTGCAGCCGGGCATCATCGACGACGAGCTCATGTCGTTCATCACCGCCGGGGGTCCGCTGCTCGACGACTACCTGGAGGGGATGCCCATCAGTCGCGTCGGCACCGTCGACGATGTGGCCGCCGCTGTCCGGTACCTGGCCGGTCCCGAGTCGTCGTGGATCAGCGGCGTGGCCTTTCCCGTCGACGGGGGGCACCACCTCCGGCACGGCGCCAACTACGGGTTGCTGTTCGGGGAGTAGACCGGGGCCCGGTGTCCGGCGGCGGGGCGAGGCCGGGCAGGCACCCCTCGTTGCGCGGCGTTCCCAAGCGGGGGTGTCGAGGGGTAGCGTTGCGGGTCCAGAACCGTTCGGAACCGCATCCGCACGGAGGTGCATGCGCCAGCGGGCCATCCGGGTCAGACCCCCGGACCGCGTGCGCCTGCCCGGGGGTGACACCGTACCGGAGGTCCACATGTTCCGAACCCGCCGATCGACGCAGGCCACCGTCCGCGCCCGGGTGGCGGCGGCCGTGGCGGGTGCGTCGGTGCTGTGTGTCGCCATGACGACCGGGGTGTCCGGCCCCCCGGTCGCCGCAGCCGTAGGCACCTCCAGCGCGGCGGAGTCGCTGACGGTCCCGACGGCGTTCCACCACGGCTACCGCCACGGCGCCGTGCCACGCAGGACGAGGGACGTGTCCGGCGTGCAGGCGCTCCGTTCCAACGCCTCGGCGCAGTCGGCGGGTGCGAGCGCCCGGAACACGGCCCGGGCCGGTCGCAGGCTCCTGACCTACGGCGGCGGGCTGACGGCCGGCGGCCTGGTCGGCGCGGGCGTCACCACCGGACGGCCCGAGGTCTACCTGGTGTTCATGGGGAGCCAGTGGGGCAAGGCGTCCACCAACGCCTCGGGGAACGAGATCTTCGACGGTGACCCGGATGCGATGGCGCCGGCGTTGCAGGAGCTGTACGCCGGGCTGGGGACCAACGGCGAGACCTGGAGCGGCGTCCTCACCCAGTACTGCGACGGCACCGGGGTCGGGGCGACCACCTGCACCCAGGGCGACACCCTGGTCCCGCATTCGACCGGGGGCGTGCTCGCCGGTGTCTGGTACGACAGGTCGAAGGCGGCGACCGACCAGGAGGCGGCCGGGCTCACCGGCCACCAGTTGGCGGCCGAGGCCGAAGTGGCGGCCGCCCACTTCGGGAACGTCGACCAGGTCTCGAACCGGGACACGCAGTACGTCATCGTGTCACCCACCCTGATGAACCCTGACGGCTGGGCGAACCCGGCCACCGGCTACTGCGCCTACCACGACGACACCCACGATCCCACCATCACCGGTGGCGGCCCGGTGGCCGGCCCGATCGCCGCCTTCACCAACCTCCCCTACGTGCCCGACGCCGGCACCAGCTGCGGCTCGGGGACGGTCAACTCGCCGGGCACGCTCGACGGTGCCACCGAGGCGGCCAGTCACGAGTACGCCGAGACGATGACCGACCAGTTCCCCGAGGCGAACCCGCCCGGTGGGTGGACCAGCGCGTCGGGAGCGGAGAACGGCGACCTGTGCGCGTACGTGTCGGCCCCGGCAGCGGGACCCGCCTTCGACCTGGTGCTCGCCACCGGAACCATCGCCGTGCAGGGGACCTGGTCGAACCGGGCCAACGGCGGCAAGGGGGCGTGCTCCGACGGAGAGCCGGACT
>JADGOH010000077.1 GCA_017883025.1 Acidimicrobiales bacterium | reverse complement strand
GGGGACTCGGCCACCAGCACCTGCGACATCGTCGTCGGGATGACCATGACCAGCGATGCCGCGCTCCAGGCCAGGAAGAACCGGGCGTTCTCCTCGGCCGAGACCTCGACCGCCACGATGACCGGCACGATGAAGTTCGGCCCCTGGGACACGAGGATCCCGAACCAGTTGACGGTGGCGAACCGCAGCGCCTCGCAGAGGCGCCCGGGGATGGGGGCGAGGTGGTAGCGCAGGCCGCTGATCCGCGGGATGAGGCCGACACCCAGCACCCCGGACACCGCTGCAGGGAGCACGCCGACGGCGAAGAGCCACAGGGCGCGATTCCCGAAGGCGGGCAACAGGAGCAGCGCCAGGCGACCGAAGCCCACCAGGCTGTTGCGCCCCAGGACCCAGCCCCACCGCCGGTCGGCCATCATGCGCACGTCGAAGATGGTGGCCAGCGAAGCACCGGTGACCACCACCGCGAAGAAGAACCACGCGAACGGGCCCCAGGTCGAGCGCAGCAGATCGGTGGCGTCGGCCTGCACGATGGCTAGGTAGGCGATGGCGCCGACGCCCGAGGTCATCGTCGTGTACAGGAAGCTCCACGCCAGGATGGTGCCGTCGGCACGGTCGGTCCGGTAGGCGTACAGCGGGACGGTCACGACCAGGCCCATGCCCGTGAGGAACGTCACCAGGAGCACCGCCGCGAAGAGCGCAGACGCGATGCCCACGTCGTCGGGCAGGTACCAGTGCGAGGCCATGACCCAGAAGGCCGCTCCGGTGAGCCCCTGGATGGCGACGCTCAGGAGCATCCACACCGCCCCCCGCACGATGGGGCGCCTGGACGCTTCACGGGCACGCTGGGACGCGGTCGCCCGCGACGGTTCGTCCCCGTCGAGATCGTCAAGCATGGCCGCAGCGCGTCTGAGGGCGCTGGCGGACTCGACGGGGCCGACGACGAGGTCGGGGTCGGCCCCGGACGCGCGGTCCATGTCGGTGTTCAGCTCCTTGTCGATGACGCTCAACAGATGATCTCTGGCCGGCTCGCCCGACGTGGACCTCGTCACCTCGGACGCGGGCGGATCCGGTGGATCGGTCGTATCGGTCGGGTCGCTCCCGTCGGTCGGCTCGGTCTGAACCAGCACGGCCGGCGCGGCGACGGCCAGGCCGACCTCGAGCCCCAGGGCCCGGCCTATGGCCTGGGGGCTGGCTGCCGCCTTTCGGCGCTGATCCCGGGCATGGACGTCGAGGAGGACGCCGGTGACCAGGTAGGCGAAGCCGGCGAACGCCAGGTTGTTGGCTGTGGCATATCCGGGGATCAGCTGAGGCGCGAGCGCCTGCTCGGTCGAGAGGCCCTGCAACAGCATGCTGAGCGGGATCATCACCCACAGCCCCACGGCCATGGCGATGAGGGCCCGCGGGGCGACCCGGAGCTGCATCATCGTGAGGATGGCCAGGGCCACGATCACGCCGACGATGCCGTTGAGGGTGCCGAGCGCGACCAGCAGCGCCAGGGCCCAGGCCACGCTCTGCCATTGCGGTCTCATGCCCGACGTGCCCTTCGGGTGGACACCACGATGATGGCACCGAGGGTCAACAGGCCGAGCGCGGACAGGGCCAGGGCCACCCGCATGGGGAACTGCGGCTTGAACACCAGCGAGATGGTGTGGGCGCCGGGCTGGTCGATCCGCCAACCCACCGAGTAGCCGTCGACCACGGTGGCGGGGCCGAGGGGCTTGCCGTCGATCGTGCCCGCCCACCGGGGATCGAAGCCGATGCCGGTGACCAGGTAGTACGGCTGGTCGGAGGACCCGATCTGGAGCTGCTTGGTCGTGGCGGTGTCCTGGCGGACCGTGACGGTGGGCCCGGATGTCGTGGGAGCCGGGGCCGCCGACTTGGGGTTGTCGTCACTGGTGAGGTGCAGGAAGTCCAGGTGCCAACCGGCGGCCGTCTCGAGCACGTGGTGACCGGCCTTGAGGTTGAGCCGGTCGGCGAAGCAGGAGCCGAGCTCCACCGCGGCGTCGTTGCCGACCTTTCCGGCCTTCAGCTGGCTCACGGTGGCCTTCGTGTAGACGAGCAGCGGCTTGCCGTCGATCGTGCCGATGGAGAAGCAGGCCGGGGGGACGTTGCCGACGGCGGTCGCCTGGACCGGCTTGAGGGTGTCCGCGTCGACCGCGTTGCCCACCGTGAAGCGTCCGCTCAGCGTGAACGTGCGGTCCTGGGGGAGGTCGAACGAGCGGCGCAGGTCACGCTCCTCGTCGTCGATGGCCTTTCCGGAGGCCCCGGCCTGGCGGGTCATGACGACGTCGAACGGGAGCTGCCGGACCTGCGCCTGGACGTCGGTGGGGAGCTCCCGGACGAGCCGGTCGATCGTCGTCGGCATCTGGACGGACGGGTCCAGGGCGACCTGCTGGTCCTTCGTGTCGTAGATGCCGAGGCGGCTGATGCCCACGCTGTTGTTCCCGGTGGGGCGCACGCTCAACACGGTGACCGTCAGGTGCTGGGTGGGCTGGCCGTCGAGCTGGATGGTGGTGGTGCCCTCCTGGGACACCAATGAGCCCACCGAACCGGAGTCCGTCGTGATGCGGACCCCCTGCAGGCGCGAGCCCTGTTGGGCCAGGGGGTCGAGCTCGATGCGCCGGACCGGCTGGGGACCGGTGAAGGTCACGCTGAGGCTCTGACCCTCGCCCTTGCCGAGGTCGCTGGCCAGCCAACCCGTGGCGGGGTCGCCGTCGAACACCAGCCATGCCGCTCCGGTGGGGCTGATCCCGAAGGTCTTGCCCTTGGTGGTGGCCGTGATGGACAGGGCGTTGGTGACCGACAGGACGCTCTGGGTCTCGGGTCGCTCGGGGAAGAGGGTCATGCTGGTGGCGGTCGCGCCGGTGACCTTCTCTTCCGGCCCGAGCGTGGCGGTGTAGCCGTCGTCGACACGGTGCACGCTCCAGAGGCGGCGACGGTTCGTGTCGGTCAACACCAGCCGCCCGTGGTCGTCGACGACCTTCTCGAGGTCGGCGGTAGTGAGGGAACCGGCCAGGCGGTAGGACGGGCGGGCGGTCGGGTTGGTGCCCAGCAGCCCGGCTTCCAGCAGGCTGGGCACGGCGAAGTTGTCGCCGTCGAGGACCAGCGCCCCGGTCGCCGGCTCCGACCGGGTGATGGGCAGGGGATCGACCACGCCGTAGCGGGACAGCGGGTGCAGGGCGGCGTCCACCGCGTCGAGGGCGACGGCGTCGGCGCTCCGGGTGTCCAGGTTCTCCAGGTTGGTGATGTTCTGCCCGGGCTCGCCGTAGACGCCCAGCTGCTTGAGGCCGGGGTCGGCCTGCAGCTGTTGGTTGATGACCGAGGGCCGGGCGCCGCTCACCTCCTCCCAGCGCATGTCGTTGCGGGCCAGCAGCTCACCGATCCCGAACGTGCGGGCCATCGAGGAGGTGTCACCCGGCTGGGCCTGGTTGAGGTTGAGGGGCACGTCCATGGCGGCCAGGTAGTTGGCGGAGAAGAGGGCCCCGGCCGTGGTGGTCAGTCTTGCCACCGCCGGACGGCTCAGGATCGAGGCGAGGATGTCGTCGCTGCTGCGCGGCCCCCAGCGGTAGTTGCCCGACACCGAGCCCGGCACGACCATCACCCGGGTGGCCTGGTCGCCCTGGTTGACGGCCTTGACGGCCTCCCGCCAGTAGCCCGGGATGGTCCAGCCGGGGTTGTAGAGCTGGTTGGACAGGGCCGGGTACACCCCGGCCAGCAGGAAGCCGGCGGCGGCCACGCCGGCCAGGATCGGCAGGGGCCGACGCCAGTTGACGTCGCGGCGTCCGAGGGCCCCGGCGCCGAGTCCGATGAGGATGACGAAGGACAGCGCGATGAGCGGGGCCATCTTCACGGTGGTGCGGAAGGCGACGGCCCCCGGCACGCTCACGAACACCGTGCCGATGAGATGACCGAACGGCGACGACGGCGACCCCGGGAACAGGCCGACGAACACGGGCAGGGCGACCAGCAACAACAGCACGGCGTAGGCCCGCGCCCGG
>JADGOH010000076.1 GCA_017883025.1 Acidimicrobiales bacterium | reverse complement strand
GTGGCTCTGCCCTACCTGTCCCAGGTCCAGTGCCGCTTCGCCCTGCTGCGGTCCGAGTACGGCCTCGTCACCCGGGACATCGGCCGATTCATGTACGACGAGCTGGGCCGCGTCACCCCGGTCATCGAGATCCCCGAGGCCGGTCACCACGCCATGCTCGACCAGCCGCTCATCCTGCTGACCGCCCTGCGCACGCTGCTGGCCGACTGGGACCACTCCGAGCCCCGCCGCCGGGACTGACCCCGGCGGGGCGGACCTACCAGCCCGAGGCGGCCACGATCGGGGCGTTGAGGTGGGCACCGGCCATGTTGCCGTCGGCCGGTGCGTCGCCGTAGTTGTGGACGGCACCGGCCGCCGTGGTCACCCAGTAGCCCCCACCGTCGGACGTGGCGATGATGGCGGTGGCGGTGTCGCCGCCCAGGGTGCCGGCCGGGTCGCCGTGGGCGGAGGCGTCCCCGAACGGGACGACCGTGCCGTCGGCGAACAGGACCCAGTAGCCCCCGCCGTCAGGCGTCCGGACCGCGGCCGTGACGGGTACCGACCGGTGCGGCGCGCCGAGGAAGTGGGCGTCGCCGAAGGCGTAGACGTTGCCCGTGGCCGTGACCAGCCAGTACCCGTTCCCGGTGGCGTCCGGCATGACCGCCACCGCCGGTCCAGCGCACCCGCCGATCCCGGGGCACGACCCGGCGAAGCGGGCGTGGCCGAAGGCGAAGATGCCACCGTCGGAGGCCACCATGAAGTACCCACCGCCGCCGGCGGCGGGCACCATGGCCACGATCGGCGCGGCCAGGGGATGGGGGCCCGGGGAGCCGGCCGGGGAGAACCCGAGTCCGGGCAGCGAGCCGAAGTAGCCGGAGTCGCCGAAGGCGAAGATGCCGCCGTCGGAGGCCACCAGCCAATAGCCCTTGCGGTCGCCCGTGGGCGAGATCCCGACCACCGGCCGCTGCAGCGTGAAGCTGCCCGTCGAGCCGTGGAAGCCTGCCGACCCGAAGGAGAAGATCCCGCCGTCCGCCCCGACCAGCCAGTAGCCGTGGCCGCTACCTCCGCCTCCGCCGACCACCTGGACCGCGACCTTGAAGGGGCCGGCGGTAGCCGGCGCGCCGACACCGTCGGTGGCCACGACCGAGTAGGAGAAGGAGGTCGTCCCGGACGGTGGGGTGCCGCTGACCGTCCCGGTGTCGGACGCCATCGTCAGCCAGACCGGCGCGCCGGTCAGCGAGTACGTCGGATCCGGAAACCCGGTCGCCGCGAACGTGTAGCCGTAGGACTTGCCCGGCGAGGCCGTCAGCGGCGGCGACATGCGATAGAGGACCGGAGGCGTCGGGGTCGACAGCGCTGCGACGGTCACCACCCGGATGGCCGATGCACTGATGCCCTCGTCATCGGTGATCGTGAGGGTCACCGAGAAGGGGCCGGCCGACGTGTAGATGTGGGTGGGCGTGGGCCCGGTGGCGGTTTGGGAGCCGTCACCGAAGGACCAGACGAAGAGGGTGAGATGGTCGGGTGCCTTCGGGTCGTAGGAGGCGGAGGCATCGAACCCGACGGGTGTGGCGACCGTGGGGGTGGCGGAGGTGACGGAGAAGATCGGGACCGGCACCGTCGCCGACGCCACCGACGGGAAGGCTCCCACCAGGGCCGTCGACACCATGACGACCAGGAGGGCGGCGAGTGCCGGGATCCTCCGGGCGCTCCGACCTCCCCGCCTGCCCTCGGGGTACTGCCTCATCACGTCTCCGAACCCTCGTCCAAACTCCTTCAGCCCCATCATCGGCACGGGACGGCCCCACCTTGAGCCGGGGTCCTGTGCACCGGGGTTCGCCGGACCGTGCAACACTGCAGCCGATGGGGGACGAGGAGCACATCACCAGGCGGGACCTGCTGCGACGCGGAGCGATCGGGGGGCTGGCGCTCGGCGCCGTCGGCGCCGTCGGCGGCGCCCTCCTGGCGGCCTGCGGGTCGTCGTCGACGGGCGCCACGGCCACCACCTGGACGTCACCGTCCACGACGGCACCGCCCGACACCGGCGGTGCCCGCTGGTGGCTCGAGGGGAACTACGGCCCCGTCAAGGTGGAGACGACGGCCACCGAGCTGGCCGTGACCGGCAGCCTTCCGCCCGGGCTGACCGGCCTCTACGTCCGCAACGGGTCGAACCCGCTCCAGGGCGTGTCCCCCCACTGGTTCCTGGGCGACGGGATGGTGCACGGCGTGCGGCTCGAGGCTGGCACGGCGTCGTGGTACCGGAACCGTTGGGTGCGCACCGGGCTGTACGACCACGGGGGCGGCCTCGGGGCCACGGGGGCGCCCGGCGGCACGGCCACACTCTCCAACGTCTCGGTGGTGGGCCACGGAGGCGCCACCCTGTCGCTGGGCGAGGTGGGGATCCCCTACGCGCTCGACACGGCCGACCTGTCGACGGTCGGCCCAATGGCCGCGTACGGCGGCACCAACGGCAACATGACCGCCCATCCCAAGACCGACCCCGCCACGGGCAACCTGCACTCGTTCGGCTACGGGTTCAGCGAGCCGTTCCTCGAGTACCGCGTGCACGACGCGTCCGGCGCGCTGCTCTCCAACCAACCCGTGGCCCTGCCCCGGTCGGTGATGATGCACGACTTCGCCATCACCGAGCACGACGTGGTCTTCATGGACTTCCCCGTCGTCTTCGACCTGGCCGGTGCCACGAGGATGGTCACCGACCCGTCGTCGGAGGCCGTGCCGTACCGATGGACGCCGTCGGTCGGCGCCCGGCTGGGTGTCATGCCCCTCGGCGGACCGACGTCGGCGATCCGGTGGGTCGAGATCGAGCCGTGCTACGTGTACCACACCATCAACGCCGTCCGGCAGGGTGGGTCGGTGGTGCTCGACGTCTGCCGGCTCGACTCCACCTTCGCACCGGCCACCCTGCCCAGCGCCAGCACTCGGCACCGGTGGAGGCTCGACACGTCCGGCACCCATCTCCGCTTCGCCGACGAGGTCGTGGACGTTCCGCCGGCTGACCTGCCCACCATCGACGCCCGCAGTCGCGGCACCACCTGGCGGCACGCGTGGCTCGGCGAGCTGGCGTCACACCCGGGGGCGGTGTCGTTCACGGGATGCCAGCACATCGACATGGCCACCGGGCGCCTCGACCGGTGGCAGCCGGGGGCCGGTCGGACCAGCGGCGAGTGGCTCTTCGTGCCCGGGGGACCGGGCGAGGGCGAGGGCTGGGTGATGGCGTTCGTCCACGACGCGGCCACCGACCGGTCGTCGCTGGTGGTGCTCGACGCCCTGCAGGTGTCGGCCGGCCCCGTGGCCGAGGTGCACCTGCCGGTGCGCGTCCCCTACGGGTTCCACGCCGCCTTCGTCACCGACTGACGGGAGGGCCCGACGGCCTTCCCGGTCGTCACCCGGCCGGCGTGCCCGTCACTCGGCCAAGTCGTACAGGGTGGGGATGTGCAGCGGCTCGCGGTTGAAGGTTGGGAACTTCGGCTTGGCCTGCGCCCGGTAGTGGTCCGTCGAGACCACCGGGTCCTTGTCGAATTCGGGGATCACCTCGGTGCCGAAGGTCTCGATGGTGGCCAGCGCCTCCTCGTAGGACGTGGCGTCGCCGGGCAGGCCGAAGCAGACCTGACTCGCGCCGTGGTCGACGAAGGGCTGCAGCTGCTCGCACACCTCCTCCGGGTTGTCGCAGAGCAGGTAGCCGCCGTCGATGAGTGCGTCGAGCTGGTCCGCGCGGGGCGGCCGGGGCGGCTTCGGCCAGCGGGATCCGCCCGGGCCGGGCATGGTGTCGTGGTAGAGCGACACCATCGAGGGCAGGTAGCCGTTGCCCATGCGTGTGGCCTGCTCGCGTGCGGTGGCCCGGTCGGTCGAGCACCGCACCGCCGTGGTGATCATGACGTTGTCGTTGACGAACTCGCCCACCGGATCGGTGCACTCTGAGATCCCCTTCTTGTAGGCCTCGATCCACGGGGCGACGTCGTGCACCGACGAGAAGGTGAAGCCGAGGGCACCCTGGCCGAGGCGGCCGGCCTTCTCCCACGTGGCCGGCGAGCCGACCGCCAGCCAGAACGGGGGGTGGCCGGGTCCCCACGGCTTGGGCAGCACGTTGTGGGGCACGTCCATGTCCCAGTGGGTGCCGTGGTACGTGTAGTCCTTCTGCTCCCACATCCGCACGATCTCGTAGATCACGTCGTCATAGTCTGCCCGGGTCGACTCCTTGTCGTGGATGTTGAGGGTGCCGATCTCATGGCTGCCCGCACCGCGGCCGGTGCCGAACTCGAAGCGGCGGTTGGTCAGGTGGTCGAGGGTCGCCACCTTCTCTGCGGTGCGGACCGGGTGGTTGACCCGGGGCGAGATGTTGAAGATGCCGGCGCCGATGTGGATGCGGTCGGTCGAGGCGGCCAGGTAGCCGGCGTGGACGCCGCTGGCCGACATGTGCGAGTACTCGGTCAGGCCGTGGTGCTCGGTCAGCCAGGCGAACTTGAAGCCGAACCTGTCGGCGGCCTGGGCCAACTCCATCTCCCGGGTCAGGGCGAGGTGCTCGGCGTCGGGGTCGTGGGCCTTGGTCCCGGGCAGGTAGCCCTGGAGGAAGATGCCGAATTCCATGGTGCGCTCCTTGTCGTGTCGTGGTGCGGGTGTTGCGGTGCCGTCGGTGCCCCCGGGGGCCTCGACGGCCGGTGGGCCGGGCCCCTCACACGGGGGACACCACCTGGCCGGGCAGGTTGCCGGTGAGCTTGCCGTCGAGGACGATGGGCACGCCGTTCACGATGGTGGCGTGGATGCCGTTCGGGTAGGCCTGGAAGCGGGCGGAGTCCCCGGGGAGGTCGTGCACCAGCTCCTTGCGCCCCGGGCGGCGGATCTCCTCGGGGTCGAACACCATCAGGTCGGCGAAGTGGCCGTCCTGGACCAGGCCGCGGTCACGGAACCCGAGTAGGGCGGCGGGCACGGAGGTGAGCTGCCGGATCCCCTGCTCGAGCGTCCACTCGCCGAGGTCGAGGACCCACCGACGGAGGAAGTAGGTGCTGTAGTCGGAGCCGTCGTCGCGTGACAGGTGGGCCCCGCCGTCGGACGTGCCGGTGATCATGTGCGGGTTGTGCTGCGCCTCGCGCACCGCGTCCATCCACTCCGACGTCTCGGTCACCCAGCGGAAGTGCGTGGCGAGGTCGTCGGCCAGGGCCAGGTCGATCATGGCGTCGGCCGGGGCCACCCCCTGCTCGGCGGCGATGTCGGCGATCGACCGGCCGACGAGGTGGTCCAGCTCGGGGACGGTCACGGAGCCCACGAACAGGACGTCCCAGTGGGGCGGGGGGAGGGTGGAGCCCCGGTCGGGATCACGGTTGGGCTGCTCGACGGCGTTCCGCATGGCGTCGCGGATCACGGGGTCCCCGAGCTTGGCCCGCCGGTCGTGCACGCCGGGGGCGACGACCTTGTCCCATGCCGGCACGCCCTCGTAGAGGGTGGTCCCCACGTCGAGGGCGAACGGGCGGTCGAAGGGGCGGGCCAGCAGGAGCGAGTAGACCGCCGAGCCTTCCGACCGGGCCCGCTCGAGGAACTCGAGGGCCACGTCCCAACCGGCGCCCGGCGCGTCGACCTTGTTGCGTCCGCCGAGTCCCTGGATGATGACGGGCAGGCGGCTCACCTGTCCGAGCTCGATCAGGAGGTCCATGTCCTCCCGGTCGAGTCCGCCCACTGCGCTGCGCGGCAGGTAGGTGATGGTGCCGCGGTTCACCCGCCCGAGCTCGTCGGCCAGCGCGAGGAGCTCGTCGGGCTCGGCGAACCGACTGGGCACGGGGTGGTTGTCACCGTCATTGTGGGTGGAGGCGTGCGTGGAGGAGAAGCCGGCCGCCCCGGCCGCCATGGCCTCGGCCAGCAGGTGACCCATCTCCACGACCTCGGACGGGGTCGCGGCGCGTGCGGAACCCTCGGGGCCCATGACCCACCGGCGAAGGTTGCAGTGGCCCACGTAGCAGGCCATGTTGACGCCGAGCCTCCCGGCCCGGCTGGCGAGGAACTCGGGGAAGGTCTCGAACTCCCAGTTGATGCCGTCGAGGGCGGCCGGCGCCATCCCCTCGACCTTGGCGAACAGCCCGGCGAAGAACCGGCGGTCAGTCGGCTTGGTCGGCGCCACCGAGAACCCGCAGTTGCCGGCGAGCACGGTGGTCACCCCGTGGAAGCACGAGGCCGTGGCGTACGGGTCCCAGGTGATCTGCGGGTCGTAGTGGGTGTGCGGGTCGATGATGCCGGGGGCCACGACGCGCCCCGTCGCGTCGAGCTCGACGTCGGCGGTGGCGTCCTCCAGCCGCCCGATGGCGGCGATCCGGCCGTCGCGTGCGGCCACGTCGGCCCGTCGACGGGGGTTGCCCGACCCGTCGATCAGGACCCCGTTGCGGATCAGCAACTGGTAGTGCGCTCCCACGGCCGGCCCTCAGGCCCCGGCCGGCTGGAGGCCGGGCAGTCGGTCGCGCAGGCCGAACAACTCGATGGCGTTGCCCCGCATCACCTTCTCGACCACCACCGGGTCGAGCCCGAAGGTCATCTCCTTCGCCACGTCGAGGGTGTCCGGCCACGTGCTGTCCGAGTGGGGGTAGTCGCACTCGAACATGACGTTGTCCTCACCGATGTCCACGAGATTCTCGAGGCCGAACCGGTCGCTGAAGAAGCACCCGAAGATCTGGCGGGCGAAGTAGGTCGACGGCGGGTCGGCCAACAGGTCGGCGACCCCGCCCCACGCCCGGTTGGTCTCCCACACGTGGTCGGCCCGCTCGAGGATGTACGGGATCCAGCCGATCTGGCCTTCGCTGTAGGCGATCTTGAGGGTCGGGTAGCGCTCCAGGAGGCCGCTGAAGAGCCAGTCGCACATCGACAGCATGCAGTTGGTGAAGGTGGCGGTGGACTGCACGGCCGGCGGGGCGTCGGCTGAGGTGGAGGGCATCCGCGACCCGGAGCCGATGTGCATGCACACCACGGTCCCCGTCTCGGCGCACGCCTGGAACATCGGATCCCAGTAGCGGTCCTTGTCATGGATGGACGGCCAGCCGAGGTAGGCCGGGATTTCGGAGAAGGCGATGGCCCGCACCCCCCGGGCGGCGTTGCGGCGGACCTCGGCGGCGGCCTTGGCCGGGTCCCAGAACGGGATGAGGGTGATCGGCACCAGACGGGGGTCGGCGCACCACTCCTCCACCATCCAGTCGTTGTAGGCCTGGATGCAGGCGTAGCCGAGTTCCTTGTCGTGGGCCTCCGAGAAGGCCTGACCAGCGAACCGGGGGAAGGTCGGGAAGCTGAGCGAGGCCTCGATGCCGGCCACGTCCATGTCGGCCAGCCGGCCGACCGGGTCGTAGCAGCCGGGCCGCATCTCCTCGAAGGTGACGGCGGACACGGTTACCTGGTCCCGGGGGAAGCCGGCCGCCGCCATCACCCTGGTCATCGGGTAGCGGAGGTCCTCGAACAGCCAGAAGTCGCACGGCGTGCCGTCGGGGTCCTCGTCCCACGAGTAGACGCCGCCCACGCTCCCCATCCGGGACACGCCGGAGCGGAGCACCCGGGGGCCCTCGGCCCGGAACTTCGGGGGGAGGTAGGTCTGCCACAGGTGCGGCGGCTCGATCACGTGGTCGTCGACCGAGATGATCTTCGGGAATGCCTCGTCCATGTGTCCTCCTCGAGCGCCCGGCACTACCAGGACGAAGGTAGGAAATCGGCGCGCATGTTCCCAGGGCCGAAAGCCCCTAACTGCAACGTGTTCCATTCGCGGCACGACAATCGGGTCCCTCCCCTGGTCGGGACCCGGGACCTCGCCAGATACCGTGCGGGTTGCTGGACATCTACTGGAACGGGTTCTAGTCTGCAGGGCGACAGCGGGTGCCGTCCGAGTGCCCCGAACCCCCGGAGGCAACGAGACCGATGCCGACTTCGACCCGCCCCGTCTGTGACGTCGACGTGCTCGACCGCAGCTTCTACCTCGATCCCCACCCGGGCTACACGCACCTGCGGGCCACCAACCCGATCTCGTGGGACGAGAAGCGCGAGCTGTGGGTGCTCACCCGGCTCGACGACATCGTCTACGTGTCGACCCACGCCGAACTCTTCTGCTCGGGCGAGGGCGTCCGGCCCACCATGTCGATCGATCTGTCGATCATCGGCCTCGACGGCGAGCGCCACATCCGCCAGCGGCGCCTCCTCAATCAGGGATTCTCCCCCCGGATGATCCGGGCCATGGAGGAACGGGTCCGCCAGGTGGTCACCGAGGTGCTCGACCGGATCGCCGACAAGGGATCGTGCGACTTCGTCACCGACATCGCCGTCCCGATTCCCCTGGTGGTGATCGCCGAACTGATGGGACTGCCCCTCGAGGACCGCGACAAGCTGGGCCACTGGTCGGACCGGATGATGGGCGGCGAGGGCCGGACCGACCCGGCGGACCCGATGGCCGTCGATGCCGCGGTGGCCTTCACCGAATACGTGACCTACGTGACCGACATGGTCGAGGACCGCAGGGCGGCACGCCGCGAGGGCCGGGACACGCCGGATGACGTCATCAAGATCCTGGTCGGCGCCGACGAGGACGGGGTCCTCGAGTCGAGCGACGAGCTGACCCACGACGAGTTGACCATGTTCCTGGTCGTGCTGCTCGTGGCCGGCAACGAGACGACCCGCAACGCCATCGGCGGCGGTATGTCGGCCTTCCAGCAGTTCCCGGACCAGTGGGAGCGGCTGCGGACCGAGCCCGCGCTGTTCGCCACCATGGCCGACGAGATCGCCCGGTACGTGAGCCCGGTGATCAGCTTCGTCCGCACCGCCACCGAGGACACCGAACTCCACGGCCAGCGCATCGCCAAGGGCGAGAAGCTGCTCATGCTCTACCAGTCGGCCAACCGGGACGAGGACGTGTTCGACGAGCCGGATGCCCTCCGACTCGACCGCAGCCCGAACCCGCATGTCGCGTTCGGGGTCGGGCCCCACGTCTGCATGGGGATCAACCTGGCCCGCCTGGAGATCCGCGTGCTCTTCGAGGAGCTGGTCCGGCGCTTTCCGGACATGCACGTGACACCGGGGTTCGAACCGGTCTACGTCGAGCACGCCCTGGTGCACGCCCTCGAGACCCTGCCGGTGCTCTACACGCCCGAGGGGGCCTGACGGCCTGACGGCGCGAGGGATGCGCTGCTCAGCGCGACTTGCGGTGCGAGTCGGCCGGCACGGGTCGGGACCCTTGTGCCAGCGCCCGGTCGTCGGCTGCCACCTGATCCAGCGTGGCCCCGGCCAACTCGTCGCAGAGCGCGTCCCGGGCCGACGACCAGACCCAGTGGAGCGCGCAGACGTCGTCCCAGTGGCACGGCCCGCCCCGCAGCGCGCACTCGGCAGATCGCAGCGGGCCCTCCAGCGCCTCGACGATCTGCAGGACGGTGACCTCCTCTGCCGGCCGGGCGAGGGCATAGCCCCCTGACGGGCCGGGCCGCGACGTCACCAGTCCCGCCTGCTGCAGCTCGCGCAGGACCTGCTGGAGGAAGCCGGTCGGGATGTCCATGGCCTGGCCGATGGCGTTGGCCGCGACCGGCGGGTCCTCGGTGTTGGCGAGGACGATGAGCGCCCGGATGCCGTAGTCCGTCCGGCGCGTGGGGACCAGCTTCATGCCCACATGCTCCCAGGTGGCCGGGATGGCAAGTGCGCGGGAGGCACGCGCACCGAGGTCAGGACCGTGCCACCAGGCCGGCGAGCTCGTCGACAGCCGCCACGAAGCCACGGCCCAGCTCGTCCACGTCGTCGAGCAGGTCGGGGCAGGCCATGATGCCCACGTTGAGATGACGGGCCTCGGAGAGCACGGTGATGTTCACCCCCGAGCCCTCCATGACCGGGCCCATGGGGAAGATCCCGGTCACCCGCGCCCCCGCGCAGTAGAGGTCGAGCGGCGGGCCGGGCACGTTGGAGATCACCAGGTTGAGCACGGGGGGATGGAACCGGGCCAGCCCGAGGCCGGAGTAGAGCCGGGCCGCGGCCGTCATGACCGGCGGAAGGGTGAAGCCGGTGAGCTGCTGGAGCGAGTCGGGGCCGAAGGCGCTCTGCAGCGCCTTCGAGCTCGTGGTGTTGGCGTGGACGGCGACCAGGCGCTGTCCCGGGTCGTCGGGACGGAGCGGGAGCGGCACCATCATGTTCGACACCTTGTTGACCAGGCCGGGATCATCGTTGTCGCGGTGGGCACTGACCGGAACAGCCGCCACCAGGTCGCGTGGTGGGAGCCCGCCCCGGTCCAGCAGGTAGTTGCGCAGCGCCGTGGCCGAGGCGGCCAGCACGACGTCGTTGACAGTGGTACCGAAGGCGCGGCGGATGCCCAGCACGGTGTCGAGGTCGACCTTGGTGAGGCTCACCGACCGGCGAGGGGTGAGCGACCCGTTGAAGGAGGTGGCCGGCGCGGTCAGCGGCAGGGCGTCGCCCGAACGCCTCTGGCCCAGCCAGGTCCGGGCTGTGCCCACGACCCCGGACACGGAGTGGGCCAGGGCCGCGGGCACCTGGCGCTGCCGGGCCATCAGCGACGTGACCGAACCGGCCACCTGGCGCGAGGTGGAGGGAACGGTGTCGGGCTCCCACGGGCCGTCGGGCGGCGCCACCCCGTCGGCGTCGGGCCCGAGGTCGAAGATCGAGGCCATGAGGTCGGCACCGGCGCCACCGTCCATCATCGAGTGGTGGAGCTTGGTGACCAGGGCCACTGTCCCGTCCGCCAGGTCGACGAGCCACATCTCCCACAGCGGCCGCGACCGGTCGAGCGGCCGGCCGGCCACGTCGCCGGTGAAGCGCTCCAGGCCGGCCCACGACAACGGGCCGGTGACCGGGGCCTGCCGGACGTGGTCGGCGAGGTCGAAATCGGGATCCTCGATCCACAGGGGGTGGTCGATGCCGGCGGGGGCCGGCAGCAGCCGACGCCGCAGCGGCGGAATCAGGTGGATGCGTTCGGACAGGACCCGGGTCAGCTTCCCCAGGGTGAACCCGTCGGGGGCGTCGCCCGGGTCGAGGACCAGCACACCGACCACATGCAGGTGCATGGACGGGGTCTCCATGTAGAGGAAGGCGGCGTCCATGCCGGCCATGCGCTGCACGGGCTCAGGCCCCCACCCTGGCGGCGTGCGCCTCGGCCACGGTCCGGGCGTGCGGATAATCGGCCTTGCCGCTGGGTGAGCGCACGATCTCGTCGACGAATACGAACTGGCGCGGCACCTTGTAGCCCGTCAGCAGTCCGTGGCCGTGGGCGCGGAGCTCCTCCGGCCCCGCCCCGCGTCCGGGCCGGAGCTGGATGAGGGCGACGACGCGTTGACCGAAGCGTTCGTCGGGCAGGCCGACCACCAGGGCGTCGGCCACGTCCGGGTGGCCCTTCAAGGCGGCCTCGACCTCGTCGGGGAAGACCTTCTCGCCGCCCGTGTTGATGCACAGCGACCCGCGCCCGAGCACGGTGATCGTCCCGTCACCGGCCACGGTGGCCTGGTCGCCCGGGAGCGCCCAGCGGGTCCCGTCCTTCTCGACGAACGTGGCGGCGGTGGCGGTCGGATCGCCGAGGTAGCCGAGGGGGACGTGGCCGCCCCGGGCCAGGTGGCCGATCACACCCGAGCCGGGCACGACGGGCACGAGGTCGGCGTCGAGCACGGTCGTGCGCCCGTCGACCCGCAGCCGGGGCGGCCCGAACGGGTCGTCGGCCGGCGGTTCGCCGCCGACCTGGCCGGTCTCGGACGAGCCGAACCGGTCGGCAACGATCCGCCCGGGCAGGAGGTCGGCCAACTGGGCCTTGGTGGACGGCGACAGGACGGCACCGCCCGAGCCGACCGCCATGAGCGACGTCAGGTCGTAGCGGTCGGGGTCGGCCGCCAGGACGTCGAGGAGCGGCCGGGCCATGGCGTCGCCCACCACGACGACGGCATTGGCCCGCTCGGCCTCCACCAGGCGCCACACCTCGACGGGGTCGAACCCACCGGCTGGGGTGGTCACGATCGTGCCGCCGCCGAAGAGCGTGGAGAAGGCCAGCCAGTGACCGGCGGCGTGCATGAACGGCGGGATGGCCAGCGCGGTCACGCCCGGCCGCAGCACCCGTTCGGCCAATTCCTCGGCACGGGCGATGTGATTGCCCGACGCGAACGGGTCGCCCCCGCCCATGGCGGCGAAGAAGATGTCGTCGTGCCGCCACAGCACGCCTTTGGGCATGCCCGTGGTGCCGCCGGTGTAGACGCAGTAGAGGTCGCCTGCAGACCGGGCCGGGAGGTCCCGGCCCTCGGTGGACGCGGCCAGCACCACTTCGTACTCGAGGCCGGCGCCGACCGGTGGCGAGCCGTCGGCCACCTCGAGGACGACCCGGCGATCGGCCAGGGCGCCGAGCGCCCCGATGACGGCCGGACCGAACCGACGGTGGAACACCAGCCCGACCAGCCCGGCATCGGCATAGAGGTACTCGAGCTCGCGGGTGACGTAGCGGTAGTTGACGTTGACGGGCACGGCACGCACCTTGAAGCAGGCCAGCATCGTCTCGACGTACTCGGTGCCGTTGGCCAGCTGCACGCCGACCCGGTCGCCGGGTGCGACGCCGGCTGCCGCCAGGTGGTGGGCGAGGCGGTCGGCCCGTCGGTCGAGCTCACGGTAGGTGAGCCGGCGATCGCCCGCGACCATGGCCGTGGCATCGGGCACCTCGTCAGCCACCAGCTCGAACAGGTCGGCCAGGTTCATCTCCATCGGCGTCCCTCCCCCGGGCCCGCAAAGGGACTTCCGGCCCTTACCTGCCGGATCGCCCGTCTTAGTATTCCAGGTAGTGGGCCCGGCGACACCGTCGGCGGGCCGCCGTGGTGGGGGAAGGAGTGCCATGGGCGAGGCCGCACCGGATGTCGAGGCCGACGGCCCGTCGGCCGCCTCCGCCGTGCCCGGGGCCGCGTCCGACGCAACGGCCGACCCGGGCGTCGTCGCAGCCGATGGCGGCCCCTCCGCGATCGATCAACTGCTGGCCCCGGCCGTCGCCGTCGGCGGATTCCTCAACCGCCGGGCACTGGTGCGGGTCACCCGGGTGGTGCCCCGCACCCTCCACTTCGTGGGCAACGCGCTCTGGCGGGGTGAGGTGTCCGAGTCCCTTCCGGCCCCCCACCTCTCCATCGGGCTGGCCGCCCAGGTGGCGATCGACGAGGCGCTGCTGGCCGTAGCCATGGCACCGAATCGGTTCCCGCTGCCCGGTGACTACGGACGGGTGGCGGGTGAGCTGGCCGACGCCGAGGCGATGTTCACCGACCGCGGATGGGTGCACGACCCCGCCTCCTACCACTGCACCCCGCCTCCACTGACCGACGACGACCTGACCTGCACCCGCGGGTGGGCGCTCGGCCAGAGCTACGACCGGGTGTCGTGGGACAGCGGGTTCGCCCCGCACGAGGGCGAGCCCGGTTCGGACCGGTGGATGGGGTTCGGGCCCAATGCGACCGCCACGGCCGCCCTGCTCCGCCACGCCGACCCGACCCGGCCGTGGGTGGTGGCCGTTCACGGGTTCTGCATGGGGTTCCCGTTCATGGACTTCCCCGGGCTGCACGCCGGCCGCATCCACCACGAACTCGGCATGAACGTGGCCCTGCCGGCACTCCCGCTCCACGGCCCACGCCGGGTCACCCGGGTCAGCGGCGAGCCGTTCCTGTCGTTCGAGCTGATGAACGCCGTGCACGGGCTCACCCAGGCCGTCTGGGACCTGCGGCGGCTCATCGGCTGGATCCGGTCGCAGGGAGCTCCGTCGATCAGCCTCTTCGGCGTGTCCCTCGGCGGCTACACCGTGGCGCTGCTGGCCGGAATCGAGGCGGGGCTGGACGGCGTGGTGGCGGGCATCCCGGTGGCCGACTTCCCGGGACTGTTCCACGGCCACAGCCCCCGGCACATCCGTGTGCGGGCCATCGAGCACCGGATCATGGGGGGCACGGCCGAAAACGTCTACCGGGTGGTGTCGCCGCTGTGCTTCGACCCGCGGATACCGGTCGACCGCCGGTACATCTTCGCCGGGTACGGCGACCGGTTGGCCACACCCGACCAGGCCCGGCGGCTGGCCGAGCACTGGGGTGACCCGAAGGTGTCGTGGTACGCGGGCAACCACGTCGGCTACCTGTGGTCCCGCCAGGTCACCGAATTCGTCGAGGCGTCGCTTGCCGAGGCGGCCGGCATCGGGCCCCTCCGGCCAGACGCCAACTGACGATGGAGGCGCGCTGACCATGGGCCGGATCTGACCATGGAGACGATGTCCGGACTGGACGCGAAGTTCCTCTACTCGGAGACCCCGACGGCGCACATGCACACCATCAAGGTGGCGGTGTCGGAAGTGTCCGGCGTGGAGGGCGGGTTCTCGTACGACGCGCTGTGCGACGTGCTCGGCCAGCTGCTGGTGCGGCTCCCGCCGTTCCGTCGGCGGGTCGTGCCCGTTCCCCTCGGGCTCGGGCACCCGGTGTGGGTGGAGGACCCCGACTTCGACCTCGCCCGCCACCTCGGGCGGGTCGTGCTCGACCCGCCCGGCGACGACCGGGCCCTGGCCGCCGCCATCGGCGCCTTCGCCGGCACCGCGCTCCCCCGCGACCGGCCCCTGTGGGCCATCCAGGTCGTGGAGGGGCTCCGCGCCGACCGTATCGCCGTCGTGGTCAAGCTCCACCATGCGGTGGCCGACGGCTCGGCCGCAGTGGCGCTCCTCCAGCACGTGGTCGAGGCCGCGACCGTCGCCCCCCACCCGGCCCCGCCGGCCGACCCGTGGGCGGCGGAGCCACTGCCCTCGCGTCGGCGCCTCGTGGCCCGGGCACTGGGCGAGCACGTCACCCGGGCCAAAGGCCTGCCCCACCTCGTCCGGTCCTCGGTATCCAGCGCCCGGGCATCGGAGCGGACCCGTCGCACGTTCGAGCCGATGCCGCCGATCCCCCTGCACCACATCCCCAGGACGTCGTTCAACGTGTCCCTCGACCCTGCCCGCACCTTCGCCATGACCCGCCTGCCCCTCGGCGTGCTGCGGGACATCCGGCGGGCCACGGGCACGACACTCAACGACGTGTACCTGACGGTGTGCGCGGGTGCCCTGCGCGGCTACCTCGCCGAACGGGGGGAGCTGCCGGCGCGGACACTCGTGGCCAGCGTCCCGGTGTCCACCGACCCCGACGTCGCCCGGCTGTCCGGCAACCGGGTCGACAACATCTATGTGGCCATCGGGACCGAGATCGCCGACCCCGCCGCCCGGCTGGCGTCCATCCACGACGGCGTGCGGGCTTCCAAGGCGGTGCGCAGCCAGCTCGGCCACGACCTGCTGGCGCAGCGGGCCGACGTGGTGCCACCGCAGCTCTACCAGCCGACGATCCGGCTGTGGAGCCGGTCCCACGCCGCCAACGTCCTCCACCCGCCGCTCAACGTCATCCTCTCCAACGTGGCCGGGCCGGTGGCGCCGATCCGGATCGGGCCGGTGGTGCTCGAGGCCCTGTATTCCGTGGGGCCCATCCTGGAGGGCATCGGACTCAACATCACGGCCTGGAGCTACGAGGACGATCTCGGCGTGTCGCTCATCGGCTGCCCCTCGAGCGTCCCCGACCCGTGGGCGCTGGTCGGCCACCTGCACGCCGCGCTGGACGAGCTGTGCCGGGCGGTGGACCGCGGGGTGCCGGCGGAGCGATGACCACCCGTCGTCGGCAGTCACCCGCCCCCGGCCCTGGGTAGCATCGGGGCCGCCGTCCACCACATCACCCACCCACCATCCTCACCGGGAGCAACCATGACCCCTTCGGACCCCCGAGGCGCGATCTTCCTCGACCCCACCGCCTACGCCGACCAGGCCCACTGGCACGCGGTTGCCGCCGAGCTCCGAGCCGACGCGCCGGTGCTACGGATCGAGGAGGAGGGCTACACCCCGTTCTGGGCGGTCACCCGCCACGAGGACGTGTTCGCCGTCTCGCGTGACAACGAGCACTTCCTCAACACCCGCAACTCGATCCTCGCCCCCGACCTCCAGATGGAGTACCTGAAGTCGATCGGGATCGAGGGCGAGACGCTCATCCACATGGACGGAAGGGAGCACGAGGGCCACCGCGGCTTGGCCAACGACTGGTTCCGGCCCCGTGCCGTGGCCAAGCGCCAGGCATCCATCGAGGCCATCGCCGACGAGTTCGTGGAGAAGTTCCGCCAGCTGGACGGCACCTGCGACTTCGCCCAGGAGATCGCCGTGCCGTACACGCTGCGGGTGATCATGGGGATCTTCGGCGTGCCGGTGGAGGACGAGCCGACGATGCTCAAGCTCACGCAGGGCATCTTCGGTGCGGCCGACCCCGAGTACCTCGGCGACCTGAGCGATCCGATGGCACTGCTCACCGACACCATCGCCCAGTTCGACCAGTACTTCACCGACCTGACCGAGGAGCGCCGGGCCCACCCGACCGACGACCTCGCCACCGTGATCGCCAACGGTGAGGTGGACGGCTGCCCGCTCGGCAGCAATGCGCGGCTCTGGTACTACACGATCGTCGCCACGGCCGGCCACGACACGACCTCGTACGCGTTGGCCGGCGGGCTCGAGGCGCTCCTGCGCCACCCGGACCAGGTCGCCCTCCTCCAGGCCAGCCCCGACCTGGTGACCAATGCCGTCGACGAAATGATCCGGTGGACCTCGCCGGTCCGTCACTTCCTCCGCTACCTGACCCGGCCGGCCACGCTGTCGGGCGTGGAGGTGCCCGAGGGCGACCGGCTGCTGCTGTCCTACCCGTCGGCCAACCGGGACGAGCGGATGTTCGACCGGCCCATGGAGTTCGACGCGGCCCGGCCGAACGCCAACCGCATGATCGCCTTCGGCGGCGGCGAGCACTTCTGCCTCGGGTCGACGTTCGCCCGCCGGGAGCTCCGGACCATCCTGCCGAGACTGCTGGCTGCGGTCGACACCGTCGAGGTGGCCGGCGAGCCCGAGTGGGCCCAGGCCAACTTCGTCGGCGGCGTGAAGCACCTGCCGGTGGCCGCCACCTTCCGGTAGGCCCGCAGACGTCGCCAGGGCGGGCACGACGCTGCCTCGCTACGCTTGTCCCGCAGCTCCGCGAGCGGGCGGATGGGAGGCGGACCCATGGCGACAGCGGTGATCATCGGTGGTGGCCCGACGGGACTTGCGACAGCGATGCTGCTCGCCCGGCGTGGTCTGGACGCGGTCGTCCTCGACCGGGATCCACCTGCCCCCGACCGGGTGACCGAGGCCTGGGACGCCTGGCGACGGCGCAGCGTGTCCCAGTTCCGCCAGGTCCATTTCCTCCAGCCCGCCGGCAAGGCGCTGCTCGACGAGCACCTGCCGGCCGTGATCGACGAGCTGGATGCGGCCGGGGTCCGGTCGGTCAACCTCACGGCCCAGATGGCGCGCCTGCTTCCCGACGGGCCCGGCGAACTCGACTTCGGTGCATTCGAGACCCGGACAACCTGTCGAGGGCCCGTCCTCGAATTCGCCTTCGTGAACGCTGCGAGGTCGACGGTCGGCGTGGAACTGCGCAACGACACGGTGGTGGTCGGGCTGCTGACCGGACCTCCGGCGGTCGACGGGGTGCCCCACGTCACCGGTGTCGTCACCGGGTCCGGCGAAGAGATCCGGGCCGACGTGGTGATCGACGCCGGTGGCAGGCGGACCCCGGTTCCGGCACTGCTCGAGTCGATCGGCGCCGCCCGGCCCGTGGAGGAGGGCGTCGACATCGGCTTCGTCTACAACACCCGGTACTACCGCGGCCCCGTCGCCCCGGAATACCGGGGCGACCCCCTTGCGGCGGTCGGTTCCTTCTCCGTCCTGACCATGCCGGGTGACGACGACTACTGGTCGGTGACCTTGTACCACTCGCCCAAGGACAAGGCGTTGCGGAAGATCCGGGACCCCGAGGTGTTCGACCGGGTCGTCCGGTCGCTGCCGCTCCAGGCGCACTGGGCCGACGGGCGGGGAGACGACGAGGTCGTCTCGATGGCGAGCTCGGCCAACGCCACCCGGTCCTATGTCATGGACGGGGTGCCCTGCGCCACTGGGCTGGTCCCGATCGGCGACGCCTGGGGCTTCACCAACCCGTCGCTCGGACGGGGCATCACCTTCGCGCTCATGCACGCGGTGCCTGCGTCGGACGCAATCGCCGACCACCTCGACCGGCCGGTCGACCTGGCGGCCGCATGGGACCGGGTCACCACCGAGCACGCGCTCCCCTGGCACGACGCCACCGTGGCCTTCGACAAGGTCCGTGGTCCCGAGGTCGAGGCCTTCCGCCAGGGACTGCCCGATCCACACGACCCCGACGACATGGCTGTCGCCGGCGCCCGCGCCTTCGGCTCGGCCAGCCACTACGACGCGCAGGTACTGCAGTGGTTCGGTGAGATCTCGAACTGCCTGACCCTGGCCGACGAGGTCGTTGCCCGCCCGGGCGTCCTCGGCCGCGTCCTCGATGTGGCGATTGCGAATCCGCCGTATGCGACCCCGGGACCGACCCGCTCCCAGCTGGAGGAGATGCTCGCCTGAGCACAATTCTCCTGGGCCCGGTGGCGCCGCAGGGCTACGCTCGTCGCACGGCCTCACGGCCGGGATACGGGAGTCACATGGGGGACGCCAAGGAACGGAGCGACGGCCCGGTGCGCCTCGACCGCCGCATTCCGCTGACCAGGCCCCACGGAGCCGCCTGATGGCGACGGAGGACGACTGGGCCGCCTACTCGAACGCCGTCGTCGACCTCGCGCCCCCGGGGCGCCCGGCGTGGCGCGTCGTCCCGTGCATCCCCGGAGCGTGCGGCACCTGGCCCGACGGGTTGGCGACCCCGGTGGTCGTGGTCACGGCGTGGAACCCCGACAGTGTCCGGCTGGCCGCCGACCACAACGCGGCACGGCACCGCGTCCTCATGGGTGAACTGGACACCCGCGGCCTCGAGTGGTGGCCGGCCACCGGACGGGACCCCGGGGACGGACACCACGAGGAGGGCGCGGCGGTCGTCGGGATGGCCGAGAGCGAGGCGCTCGCCCTGGGCCGTCGGCACGGCCAAGCTGCCGTGTACGTGTGGACACCCGGCGCGTGGGAGGTCGTCGCGTGCGACGGGCGACGGCGCGAGTCCCTCGGGTGGCGGCTCACGGACGTGCCCGACCCTCCGGGCTGAGCCGATCCGTGACGCGGACGGACCGCGGGCGGGAGTGCCACCCGCGGTCCGGTGCCGCGATGTCCGTGTGTCAGGCCGTCGGACTAGAAGACGTGGTTCACGACCCTGGTGATCCGGGCCGGGAGCCTTGCGGTGATCTTGTCCGCCCGGGCCTGGGTGATCGTCCCGACCTTCACGGCGTCGGCCACCTTGGCGTCGGCGGCAGTGGTCAGGGCCCCGACGACGTCCGACACCTTGACGTTGTGCTCGCCGGCCACCTGGGCGATCGACTTGCCGGTCTTGAGCTCGGCGGCCAGCGCCTGCGGGGTGACGCCGATCGTCTTGGCGCTGATGGCCAGGCCCTCGGCCCGGATCTCCTTGCGGTGCGCCTTCCACCAGCCGTGGCCCTTGCCGATGGCGTGGTGGGCGCCGGCTGTAGCCGGGGCGGTGGCCGGGGCGGTGGTGCCGGCGAATGCGGCGCCGCCGACGGCAAGGCTCCCGAGCAGGGCGCCGCTGAGGACGACCGGTGCGATGAGCTTCTTCAACATGGTGACTCCTTGGGGTTCAGTTGGGGGATTGCGGTGTGACGATGACCATGGTCGTCGTCACAGGTGAGCGATCCGTGGAGGAAGTGTGAGGGTTCGGTGAGCTCCGTTCCTGCCGCGGCACCCATCATCGTCGACCGGGGCGTCGATTCCCGCGCGGCCCCCTGTCCGGCCGGGGTGTCATCACCACGCCACCTCGGACCCGTACGATCACGGGATGAGCCTCTCCTGTCCCCAGCCGTGGCGCGTCCCCGGTCGCCCGGGCGGGCCCGGCGTCCTGCCCGCGTGAGGAGCTACCAGCCTGCGTCGGGGCGCCGCCTGCGCGCACTCGTCCGCATCGCGGGCCCGGTGGCGGTGACGGCGCTGCTGGTCGGCGCACTCCCGGCCACAGTCGACGCGGCCACGGGATCCCCGGCGGCACAGGGCGGCGTGCCGGTGGCGCCCTCGGTCACCGCCGGTGGGGCGACCGGTCTCCCCACCCCGCCGATGAGCACGGCCCCGTGCCCGTGGCTCGCCTCGGCCATGTCCGACGGCCGGAGCCCAGCAGCGCTGGCCGAGCTCGTCATCGGCCGGATGACCCTGCCGGAGGAGCTGGGCGAGGTCGTGCTGAACACGTCGGGCTCCTATGAGAACGTGAACGCCGGCGCCCCCCGGCTGTGCATCCCGTCGCTCACCCTCCAGGACGGCCCGTGGGGCCTGGCGTTCGGCGACACCGGCGTGAGCCTCCTGCCCGACCCGTTGGCGGTCGGGGCCACCTTCGACACCACGCTGGCCGAGCAGTACGGCGAGGTCCTGGGCACCGAGGCCCGCGGCCAGGGCATCGACGTGAGCCAGGGGCCGAATCTCAACATCGACCGGGTCCCCCAGTCCGGCCGGGCCGACGAGTCCTACGGGGAGGACCCGCTCCTCACCACCCAGCTCGGCCTGGCCGACATCCGCGGAATCCAGGCCCAGGGGGTCATGGCCGATGCCAAGCACCTGCTCGCCTACCAGCAGGAGACCAACCGGGGTGCCGTGAACGCCCGGGTGTCGGCGCGGACGTTGCAGGAGCTCTACCTGCCGCCGTTCAAGGCAGCCGTCACCCAGGGGCAGGTCGCCACCCTGATGTGCGCGTACCCGAGGCTCAACGGCGTATTCCAGTGCGAGGACCCCGTGCTCGGACTCGTCCTCGACCAGTGGGGGTTCGCCGGCTTCGTCCGCTCCGACCTCGGCGCCGTCCACTCCCCGACCACGGCGCTGACCTCCCGGGTGGACCTCCTGAAGCCGTCGTCGATCGACGAACTGACCGACCTGATCGACAAGGGCCTGCTCACCCGGGCGACGGTGGCGGCGGACGTGGAGCGGGTACTGACCCAGATGTTCGCGTTCGGCATGGTGGGCCGACCGGCGACCGGCGCCCCGGGGACCCAGGTCGCCACGCCCGGCCACGCCGCCTTCGCCCTCACGGCGGCCGAGCGGTCCGCGGTCCTGCTCCAGAACACCGGCCACCTGCTCCCACTCGCCCCGTCCGCGCTGCGCTCAGTGGCGGTCATCGGCGCGGATGCGTCGACCCGCCCGATGATCCAGGGTTTCGGCTCGTCCCACGTGGTACCCCCGTTCGTCTCCACACCGCTGGACGCGCTGCGGGCGCGGCTGGGGCCGGGGACCACCGTGACATTCGCCGACGGCGGGTCGACGACCCGGCACCTGCCGACGATCCCGACCCGCTACCTGACCCCGGCCTCGGGTCACGGGCACGGGCTCACCCTCGGCGTGGGTCCGTCCTCGGGGTTCGGGCAGACCATCACCACCGTCGACCCGGTGCCCGCCGCCGCCGTCGAGCCGGCCCCACAGATCCACAGCCGCGGCCACAGCGAGATCCGCACCAACCCCCCGTCAGAGCGGCCGAGGACGATCCCGGCCGACGACGCGGACGGGGGCCGGCTGCCGGACCTCGACCCCACGACGTCCCAGGCCACGAGCATCGAGCTCCCGCCGGGATGGCCCGCCTCGAAGGCGACGTGGACAGGCTCGCTGACCCCGCCGCGTTCGGGCCGCTACGTGTTCTCCGTCGCCGGCACCGGCTCGGCCGTGATGACCCTCGACGGCAGGACGGCCGTGTCCGACCTGCTCCCCCACGCCACCGGGACGTGGTCCGGTTCGATCGTGCTGACCGCCGGCCATCACTACCGCCTGTCGTTCGCGTGGACACCGATCGCCGATGCCACCACCCTCGACGTGCCGAGCATCGTCGACCTCGGCATGGCCTACGTCGGCGACGACATCGCCCGCGCGGTAGCTGCGGCCCGCGCCTCCCGGGTCGCCGTGGTGTTCGCCTCCGACTACGCCGCCGAGACGTTCGACCGGCCCAGCCTGTCGCTCCCCGGGGATCAGGACGCGCTCATCGCCGCGGTGGCCGCGGCCAACCCGCGCACCGTGGTCGTCCTCAACACGAGCGGACCCGTGCTGATGCCGTGGCGCACCAAGGTGGGTGCGGTCCTCGAGGCGTGGTACCCGGGCGAGCAGGACGGGGCTGCGGCCGCCGCGCTGCTCACCGGTGACGTCGCGCCCACCGGCCACCTGCCGGTGACGTTCCCCACCAGCGCCAAGGCCACCGCGGTGTCGAGGACCTCGCAGTGGCCCGGTACGGGGCTCACGTCGACCTACAGCGAGGGCCTCGCCGTTGGCTACCGCTACGACCACCTGACCGGCACCCGCCCGCTCTTCCCGTTCGGGTTCGGGCTGACGTACACCACCTTCGCGTTCCGACGGGTCACGGTCGCCCGCACCCCGACCGGCTACGCCCTCACGGTGACCCTGGCCGACACCGGCCGGCGCGCCGGGACCGACGTCGTCCAGGCCTATCTCACGTTCCCGGAGCAGGCGGGCGAGCCCCCGGCCCAACTGGCCGCGTTCGCCCCGGTGACCGTGTCCCCGGGCCAGACCGGGACGGTCACCCTGAACGTGCCGGCCACCGCGTTCCAGTCGTTCCAGCCCACCGGGTGGACCGCCACGGCCGGCACGTACCGGATCGGGGTCGGCGACAGCTCGGCGCACCTGCCGCTCCAGGCGTCGGTCCCCGCCCCCTGAGGCGGGCCCGCCTGACCGGTGACGGAGCCCGTCACCGGTCAGGCGGTGGCGTCGGTGGGCGTCCGGGCGCCGGTCACCGGGGCGAAGGCCGCCGGCACGGGGTACTGACCGAGCACGAAGTTGAGGATGGCGGCGTGCTGCATCTCGACGGGCTGGATGCTGGCGGCCACCTTGACCGACGAAGTCGCCGACACGGCCGAGATGGCCGACAGGTAGGTGGCGGCGGCGATGTCCTCGAGCGTGAGGGCCAGCTTGGCCGCGCCGGCCACGTCGGTGACCTTGGCGAACGCCTTGTCGATCGTCGGGACGAGCGCCTGGTCAGGGCCGGTCACTGCCGGGCGGCCCGCGGCCACGATGGCCGAGTTCCACGCCTGGGCGTGCTGGGCGTGCTGGCCCTTGACCGTGGTCACGAACGTCGCGACGGCAGGCGGCACCGTCCCGAGCTTGCCGGCACCGGCCGCGGTCAGCACGTCGCCGTAGGCGGCCACGGCCAGGTTCTCCAGGCTGGCGGCCAACCCCGCCACTGCCAGGTCACCGGTGAGCGTGGCGCTCCCCGAAGTCGAGCCGCCCACGGCTGTGGTGGTCGTCGAGGACGACGAGGACGAGCCGCAGGCGGCGAGCACGGCGCCGCCGACCACGGCGCCGGCCCCGATCAGGAAGCCACGCCGGCTGGTGCGGATCTCCGCGGTCCACCGGTCGAGTGCTGCGTGCATCGCCGGCATCCCGACGTCGTTGTGCATGTCGTCGAGGTCCCGGGTGAGGGAGGTGAGCTCGGCCTCGGTGATTGCCATCGGGGCGTCGGTTCGGTTTCGGCGCTTCATCAGAGTGCTCCTTCAGCCGCGGGTCGGGCCATGTCGGTGGGGAAGAACGCGTTGGGGAACCCGACCGAGCCGGCCGCGGCGGGCAGCCTGGCGGCGTCGGGCGGCAGGGCGATGAGCTGCGGGGAGTTGGCGGCCAGCAGCGCCTGGACGGCGAGGAGGATCGACGCGTGCTGCGCCTCGACACCCATCACCGAGGCCGTGAGCTTCCTGGCCGTGGCGTCCGACAGCGCGGCAGTGTCCGCCACGTAGGTCTCGGCCGCACCCTGCTCCAGCTCGAGCGCGAGTGCCACCACCGGGGCGGGTCCGGTCAGCCCGGGGACCGCCGCCTGGACCACCTTGCCCAGCACGGGGTCCGGGTTGGTCTGCGCCGTCCCGCCGAGACGGGTCACGGCGGCATTGAACGCGGCGAGGTGCTCCTTGTGCTGCTGCATGGTCGTCGTGGCGAACGCCTTGACGACCGGGTTGGCCGACGACCCGCCGATGAAGGGGAGGGTCAGGGCCGTCGTGTAGGTGGCGACAGCAAGCACTTCGATCGACGCCGCCGTCTGGAGGATCTGGACGTCGGGCGACGAGGCGGCGAAGGCCGGCGTGGCCGACACCGCTTCGAGGGCGGCAGCCACCCCGGCCGCCGCCAGCAGGCCGCCGCCGAAGGTGATGCGCCGACGGGACGCGGTCCGGCGGGCCGCCAGGTCGGCCGTCTCCGCAGGGTCGAGCGGTGACGGAGCACCGGCGTCCACCGAGTCGACCAGGTCGTCGAGCACCTCGGCGGTCGCCGCCATGGCATCGCTGTGGACGTCGCGGGACTCCTCGATCAGGAGTCCCACGGCCGTCCGGTCGAGCTCGGGCATCGGGTCGTCGGCCGATCGGCGGCCTTCCAGCTGCTGGCGTTCCATGAGGGTCTCCTCGGTTGCTCGGTGGGTGGGTCGTTGGACTGCGGGGTTGCTCGTGGCGTCGGAGCGGCGTCGGCCGCGCCACTCCGCCGGGGATGCAGGGTCGGTCACGCGCTGAACCGCCGGTCAGGTGACGACAAGTGTCCCCATCATGTACTGATGGATGGAACAGATATACGAGTACCGCCCCGCATGGTTCGGAGCCGTAAAGGTGGCGGATGCACCTGCGGCGATGTCCTTGGTGTCTATGCCGGCCGACGAGCCGGTGACCGTGTGGGCGACACCGTCCCGGTTGACCACGGTGACCGTCGCCCCCG
>JADGOH010000075.1 GCA_017883025.1 Acidimicrobiales bacterium | reverse complement strand
GTCCCGGGCCGCCATCGTCGTCGGGTCGTCGAACTGGTCCCAGCTCGGACGGCCCCGTAGCGCGGTACCGACCGCGTTGACCTGGCACACCGGGTGGGGCGCGTCGGGGGCGTACCCGCGGTGGGAGACCACGAGCGCCGTGGACCCGTCGCTCGGGGCGTCGCAGTCGAACAGGCACAACGGGGTCGAGATCATGCGGGCGTCGAGGTAGTCGGCCATGCCCATGGGGTCCCGGTAGATAGCCGACGGGTTGTCGGCGGCGTTGCGCCGCCCGTTGAGCGCGACCTGGGCCAGCTGCTCGCGGGTCAATCCGAACTCGTGCATCCGACGCTGGGCCACCAGGGCGATCCAGTTCACGGCGGACACCGCCCCGAACGGGAGCGTCCACTGGAGGAAACCCGAGAACCGGGGCACGCCGCCGCCTCCGCCGCCGTCCCCGCCGATGCCCTGGCGTCCGCCGTCGCCCTGGGCGGTCGACTCGGTCACCGTCCGGTAGACGAGCACGTGACGGGCCAGCCCGGCCCCGACGGCCAGGCAGGCGGCGATCAGGGCCCGCATCTGCCCGGGCCCCTCGCCGCCGCCGTCGTGCCAGTTCAGCCTGAGCCGGAGGGCGTCCTGGACCTCGGGGGTGGTCGGGCCGGCGAATCCCGGAGTCCCCACGCCCATGCCCGGGTAGGTGGCGAGACCGTCGATGTCGTCGCGGGTGAGCCCGGCGTCGGCCACCGCCGCCAGGCAGGCGTCGAGGGTCAGGTCGAGGCCGGTGCGCCCGAGCCGGCGCCCCACGGCCGACTGGCCGATGCCCGAGATGACGGCCCGGCGCTCGAGCGGCTCGCCCGCCACGGTGCTCACGGTCGGTCGCCGGTGGCCGGTCGGAACAGCGGGAGGTAGACGTCGTCGTGGCGGTCGAAGACGACCTCGACGGCCATGCCGGAACGGACGTCGTCGGGGTCCACGTCGACCAGGTTGGTGGTGAGGCGCACCCGCTCGTCCTCCTCGATGGCCACCAGACCGATGACGTACGGACGGCTGCCGGGGATCCACTCCTGGATGTTGCAGGTGTAGGCGACGACGGTGGCCCTCCCGCTGACGGCCTCGGGTGCGAGGTCGGCCGACAGGCAGTCGGGGCAGCGCGGTGACGGGGGATGGACGTAGGTGCGGCACGAGCGGCACCGGAGGAAGCGGAGCCGGCCGTCGGCGCCGCTCGTCCAGAAGAACTCGTTCTCCGGCTCGAGCCTTGGTAACAGCCGCAGTGACGGGCCCCGTGCCGGCGCCGGGGCATCGCCGCCGCCGGAGCCGCCGCCGCCCGGCTCGGGGGAGACCGCCGTCATCGCCGACCCGGCCTCATCGGCGGCCCAGGACGTCGGGATTGACGATGTGGAGGGGCCGGGCGCCCGCCAGCAGGCGGCACAGGTCCACGGCGATGATCCGGGTGTGGTTGGCCTCGGTGTCGTAGGTGGCACCGCCGATGTGGGGCGTGAGCACCACTGAGGGGAGACGGCACAGCGGGTGGTCCGGGGGCAGGGACTCCCCCTCGAAGTGGTCGAGCCCGGCGGCGGACACCTGACCCGAGGTCAGGGCGTCCACCAGTGCGTCGGTGTCGTGGAGCGCGGCGCGGGCCGAGTTGAGGAAGACGACGCCGGGCCGCATGGCCGCGAACTGCGCGGCGCCGATGATGCCGGTCGTCTCGGGGGTTACCGGGGCGTGCAGCGACACGACGTCAGAGCGCTCGAGCAGCTCGTCGAGGCCGACCGTGGGCTCGTCGGCATAGGGGTCGTAGGCGATGACCTCCATGCCGAGCCCGCGCAGCCGCCACCGTAGGGCCCGGCCGACGGCGCCCAACCCGACCAGGCCGACCGTCCTGCCGGCCAGTTCCCACGCCCGGAACCGCTGGTAGGGGATGGTGCCGTCCTTGTAGATCTCCCCCGCGCGCACGTCGGCGTCGGCGTCGATCACCTGGCGGGTGGCGCCGAACAGCAGGGCGACCGTGAGCTCGGCCACGGCGTCCGCGTTGCGGCCCGGCGCCCGCAGGACGGGCACCCCCGCCTCCGTGGCGGCGGCAACGTCCACGTTGTTGGGGTCGCCACGACAGCTGCACACGGCCACCAGGGGCAACTCGAAGAGTGGTCCGGCGCAGCGGTCGCTCTCCACCACGGCGATGGTGGCGCCCTCGGCCTGCATCCGGTCGGCCAGCTGCTGGGCGTCGAAGATGCGCAACGTCGGCTGGTCGAGCCAGGAGTCCAGGGTGAGGTCGGCCAGCTCGCCGAGGAGATCGAGTCCCGGACCGCGCACCGCCGCGGTGACCAGCGCCCTGGGTCGCGCCTTTGGCATACGTTCGCCCTCTCCCCTGGGTAGCGTTCTGACCGACCGGGACAGTAGCACCGACCCGAGGAGGCTGACCCATCCCACCGGACTCAGACGAGCAGGCACCCCGGACGGCGGCCCGCCCGTCCGGCGACCGGTGCACCATCGGGATCGATGTGGGCACCACTGCGGTCAAGGCGGTGGCGGTCGACGCCGCCGGACGGGTGGTGGCACGGGCCCGGGTCCCGCACCGGGTGATCACGCCCACCCCGGACGTGCTGGAGCACGACGCGCTGCGGGCCTGGCGCCACGGGCCCCGTCGGGCGCTCGCCGAGGTGGCCGCCTCCCTCGACGGACCGGCGGCCGCGGTGGTGGTCGCGTCGATGGTTCCCTCGATCACGGCCGTGGACCGCCGCGGTATCCCGCGGCTGCCGGGTCTCCTGTACGGGGATGTCCGGGCCCGCGACGACGGACCGGACGGACCGGCCGCCCGTCCCGACGACAACGGGGGGGAACGCGAGGAGGGCCGGCGCATGCTGGCCTGGGCGGTGGCCGAACTCCCCGGGGCCGCGGGCTACTGGCCGTGTCAGGCGGTCGCCACCCACGCCCTGTGCGGAGTGCCCGGCGTCGACTCGGCCACGGCCACCTCGTTCGGGAGCCTGCTGCGCCGGGGCCGCTGGGATCGCGCCGTGCTGGCCGAGCTCGGGGTGTCCGAGGACCAGCTGGCGACGGTGGTCCCGCTGGGCCTGGCGGCCGGGACCCTTCCCGGCTCGCCCACCGTGGTCGGCGGGGGGTCGATCGATGCGTTCTGCGAGCAGATCGTGTCGGGCGCGGCCCGGCCCGGGGACGTGCTGGTCATCTTCGGTGCGACCTTGGTCGTGTGGGCGGTCGGCGAGGAGTGGGTCGAGGTACCGGGGCTCACGTCGTTCCCGAGCACGGAGCCCGGGCAGTTCCTGGTCGGTGGCCCGAGCAACGCCGGCGCCCTCTTCGTCGACTGGGCCCGCGCCCTCACCGGCTGTCCGCCCCGTGCGTACCGCCGGGGGGCCCCGGAGCGGGCCGAGCCGGACGGCCGCGCCGGCGACCCGGCCAGGGTCCCGGTCTGGCTGCCGTACGTGCGAGGGGAGCGGGCACCCTTCCACGACCCCCGGCTGCACGCGAGCCTGCACGGCCTGGACATCGCCCAGGGGTCCGACGCGGTGGTCCGTGCCGCCCACGAGGCGACCGGGTTCGTCGTCCGCCGGCTGGTGGAGCAGTCCGGGATCCGGGCCCATCGGGTGGTGGCCACGGGCGGGGGGTCGCGCTCGACCGCCTGGATGGAGGCGGTGGCCGATGCCACCGGTCTCCCGGTCGACACGGTGGCGGTGCCCGAGGGTGCCGCGCTGGGGGCGGCCTTTCTGGCGAGGTTGGTGTCCGGTCTGGAGTCGGACTTGCATGCCTCGGGGACATGGGCCCGCACGGGGCGGCGCATCGAGCCGGACCCGACGTGGGCGGCGGCGGCGGCCGAGCGCTACTTGCGTTTCGCCGAGCGGGGGTCGGGGGTGTGGGCACCCGACCCGTGAGGGCCGGGTGGGCGTGCGGTCCGTGGGGGCGCCGGCGGCTCGGGCGGCGGCCTAGCCGCCGTTGGGCTGGAACGCCGCCTTCAGGACTCCGCTCTGCTCGGGGCGGGCCAGGGCGCCGAGCGCCCCCCACCAGTCCTCGAGTGGGAACCGGTGGGTCACCAACTCGGTCAGGTCGACACGTCCGTCGCGCACTAGGTCCAGGTAATGGTCGATGGCGTGCCGGCGGCGGCCCTCGAACTCCTCCATGGCGAAGGCGTTCGAACCGACGATGGTGAGCTCCTTGAAGTACACCGGTGTCCACTCCCACCGACCGGGAATGGCCACTCCGGTGTAGACGAGCATGCCGCGCTCGGCCAGGATCCGCACGGCCACCTCGAAGGTCTCCGGCTTGGCGACCGAGTCGTAGACGACGTCGACGGCCCCGGGGTGGGACATCGGGAGCCCATCGAATGCCTGGTGCAGGACGCCGCCCGACCACTCGGCCAGTGCCTCGAGGGTCGCGAGCCGCGGTTCGTGCTGCACGACGATCGACGCGCCGTAGCGGCGGGCCATCTCGAACTGGGCCGGGAACCTGGCCACCACCGCCACTTCGACATCCGGGTAGAGGGCACTCAGGATGGCGACACTGGTGAGCCCGAGGGCACCGGCCCCGAAGACGACGACCTTGCCACCCTGTGGCGGCGGGTGGCGCACGATGGCATGGAACGAGACCGAGAACGGGTCGGCCAGGACGGCGGCGGCGTCCGAGATGGCGTCGGGGACGGGATGGAGCATCGAGTCGTGCGCCGCCATGAGCTCCGCCCAGGCACCGGCGGCACCCGTGACCACGCCGATGTGAACCCCGGGCCCGATGTCCCCCTTGGTGAACGACCAGCACATGTTGACGTCCCCCTCCCGGCACGGTGGGCACAGCGGCTCGATGCCGCGCGGGGCGCAGCTGAGCCACGGGTTGAGCACCACCCGCTGGCCGACCTCGACCCCACGTGCCTTCGGTCCGAGCGAGACCACCTCGGCCACCACTTCGTGGCCGGGGACATGGGGCAGCGACGAGAAGGCGGCCATCGGGTTGTCGATGTCCCCGTCGTCGAAGTCGCCAAGCACGAGTTTGGCGTCGGAGCCGCAGATGCCCGAGAGGATCGGGCGGGTGACCACCCAGTCGGGATGGATCGGCTGCGCATCGGCCAGCTCGTGGAGCCCGAACGGGAGCGACGCCAGGTGCTCCTCGACGTCGTCGGTGGGCACCGGTCGGGGCTCGGCCCTGTCGGGACGGGCCCCGAAGACGAGGGCCTTCACCGGTCACTTCCGGGGGCGTGGTCGCCCATCGACCGCATGGCGACCACGAAGCCGTCGAAGTCTTTCGTCTTCATCTCGACCACGGCGCTCATGTCCGGAAGGTAGTGCTCGAACCGGGGGCTGTCGATGCAGTCGACGATGCCAGCCGCGACATCCTCGGCCGGCACAAGTGGTCCCGAGTAGTCCGCAGGATCGTTTCCGGGCTGGTCCCAGATCTCGGTGTCGATGGGTCCGGGCAGGACCAGGCGCACGTTCACGCCCGTTCCCACCAGGTCCGCGGCCAGCGACTCGCTCCAGCCGGCGAGGGCGAACTTGGAGGCGCAGTAGGCCGCTTCGTGAGGGATCCCGAGCCGTCCCCCGAGGCTGGACACGTTGACGATGGTCCCCGACCCGCGCTCGAGCAGCCGGGGAAGCAGGGCGAGGGTGATGGCCACCGGTGAGAGGTAGTTGACGGTCATGGCCCGCTCGACCTCGCCCATGGTCAGTCGCTCCGCTGGTCGGCGCAGGGGGATGCCTGCATTGTTGACGATCACGTCGATCGGTCCGAGCTCGTTCCAGACGGCGAGGGCCAGCTCGGCGGCGGTGCCCGGGTCGGACAGGTCGGCGGACCACCAGCGGGACTGCGGGGCGCCCACTCGGCAGTCGGCGGTGACGTCCTCGAGCCGATCGGCCCGCCGGGCTACCAGTGCGACGGTGGCCCCGTTCGAGGCGAACAGGCGGGCCGTGGCCGCCCCGATGCCGGAGGAGGCCCCGGTGACCAGCGCGGTGGTCACCGGGGCACCTCCGCGGTCGAGCCGTCAGCCGCCAGTGAAGTCATCGGCCGAGGCTAGACCTTCCCAACCGGCGGGCGGATGGTCGAGCCGCCAGTACTGCTCGGGGACGTTCGCCTGCAGGCGCTCCTCCAGAAGATGATCGCGCAGCAGCGGGGCCAGCTGGCTCTGGTAGCACCCGATGGCAGCCCGCTTGGCCGCCGGGTCGGGGACCACCGGGACGATCGCGGGCGTGGGCCACAGGCCACTGCGGAAGAGCTTGGCCACCCGCCAGGCGAGGAGCCCGGGCAGGTGCATGTAGCCGCCGTCCTCGTAGCAGAACCAGCTCGGTCCGCCGCCGTCGGCACAGAGAGCGTCGCGGGCCAGGAGCCCCGCGTCGTGGGTGAGGACGTGGTCCGGGTTGGCCAGCCCCATCGGCAGGAACACGGCGGTGGCGCCGGCGTCGCCGATGGCCTCGCCGAGCGCCGGCGCGACGTCGCCCGGGGCGGGCCGCGCGTCGGGGGTGAGGTACTGGTGGTCGGCAAACTCGAGCCACACCGGTCGGGCGCCCAGGGACGCCATGGCCACACGATCCTCCTCGCGGCGGACCGCCACCACGTCGTCGCCCGCCGTGAACCCACCCGCGGCATCCCACTCGGACACCGGGTCGGGATAGGCCGGCGGTCGCCCGGCCAGGGCGGTCACCACCGTGCTCCCGGGGTACGACGACAGCAGGTGGGCGGCGCCCAGGGCGGCGTCGTCGAAGTGCGGGGACACCACCACCACCCGGTCGAGCTCCCCGTGATCCAGGCAGCCCCACATGCGCCGTGCGTCCATGCTGTGAGCGTACCGGTCGGCCGCGGACCCGGCCGGGGGCGCCCGCCCACGGGCTCAACTCAGGGCGCGACGGTTGAAGCCGTACATGCCGACCAGCATCAGCACCACCAGGTAGACCGCCGCCACGACGAAGCACGCCCACGTGGCGATGTGCGGGACGCTCGGGACCATGAGTCCGCGGAGCCCCTCGCTCACGTAGGTCATCGGGTTGAGTGCGGAGACGACCTGGAACCACCGGATGTGGTCGAGCGACGGCCAGGGGTACTGGCTCGACCCGGTGAAGATGAGGGGGGTCAGCACGAGGGCAAAGGTGACATTGATCCGGTTGGGGGGGACGTAGGTGCCGAGGATGAGACCCATGGCCGCGCCGAGCAGCGAACCCAGCACCATCATCACCGCGACGGCCACCGCGGTGGACGCCTGCCAGGGGATGGACCCGAGTATCCACACGCCGATCGGGAACATGACCGCGGCGGCGACGAATCCGCGCATCGCGGCGAACACCACCTTCTCCACGGCGACGGCGCCCACGGGCAGGGGGGCGAGGAGGCGGTCCTCGATCTCGTTGCTGTACGAGAACTCGATAACCAACGGGAGTGCGGTGCTCTGCAGCCCGGTGAGTACGGCGGCCAGGGCCACCAGGCCAGGGAAGAGGACCTCCTGGTACCCGGGCTGGGCGTAGCCGAGCTCGGTGAGGACCTTGCCGAATACGAAGAGCAGGAAGAGGGGCTGCAGGATGACCTGGGCCAGGAAGATGGGGAACTCCCGACCGGTCACCATGAGGTCGCGCCGCAGAATGGCGAGCCCCGTGCGCCACGGTCCCCAATGGGCGACGGGCCCGACGGTCGGTGGGCCAACCGACTGTGGGACGCCAGCTGCCGGTTCGGACGGAGCGCTCATCGTAGTGCCCTCCCCGTCAGGTGGATGAAGACGTCCTCGAGGTTGGGCTCGCCCAGGCGCACATCGGTGAGTTTGGCTCCGGTCTCGGCCACCACCGTCGCCACCGGGGCCACCAACGGGGCGGGCTCGCCGTCCACGTCGATGCGGTAGCGCCAGCCGGTCCCGGCCGGGTCGTCGAGCTGGTCGACGGCACGGACCCCGGCCAGCCCGCCCAGTGCGATTCCGAGGGAGGCGGCGTCGCCGGTGGGTCCCGGCTCCATCGTGCAGTCGAGGGTGCGCTCGCTGTGCATGCCCTGCACCAGTTGTTGCGGTGTGTCGAGGGCGAGGAGGGTGCCGTGGTCGATGATGGCCACCCGATCACTCAAGGTGGCGGCCTCGTCCATGTCGTGGGTGGTGATGACCACCGTCGTCCCCGCCTCCTTGAGCTCGGCGATCTTCTCCCACAGGAACAGGCGTGCGGCGGGGTCGAGTCCGGTCGAGGGCTCGTCGAGGAACAGGACCGCAGGGTCGTGCATCAGTGCCCGGGCGATCATCATCCGCTGGATCTGGCCGCCCGAGAAGTCGTCGGGCCGACCGTCGGGCCGGTCGGCCAGGCCGAACTGCTCGAGGAGGGAGTCGGCCAGCTGGTTGCGCGTGGCACGGGGCACGCCGTGGTAGCTGGCGTGGTAGATCAGGTTCTGGCGCACCGACAGCGAGCGGTCGAGGTTGTTCTGCTGCGGCACCACGCCGAGCACCCGACGGGCGCCGACCGGGTCGGCCGCCACGTCGACGCCAGCCACGACGGCCCGCCCACCGGTCGGTCGGATCCGGGTGGTCAGGATCCCGATGGTGGTGCTCTTGCCGGCACCGTTGGGTCCGAGGAACCCGAAGACCTCGCCCTGCTTCACCTGGAAGCTGACCCCGGTGAGCGAATCCACGGGTGCCTTGGCGTAGCGCTTGACCAGGTCGCGGACCTCGACGGCGAGGGTCGTCTCACCTGACGCCACGACGGGCATGCTCACGATGCCACCCCCCTCGCGACGGCGTGCCGGTGGTCGGCCCGTCGGCCGTACGGCCCTCCACAGTGCACCCGTGCATTCCTCCTCGTTGGTTCGTTCCGGCGTCCCCAGGGGTCGGGACCGGGATGGCGCTCGCCGGGCCGTGGTGCCGGCTTGGGCGCCGGGACCCGACCAACCTAATCAACTCAGTACTCCCGGTGCGGAGCCGGGGCACGGCGCCGGGACCACCGTCGTTCTAGGGTTGCAACTGGATGGGCCGGTCCCGGGGGCCTGGGGGACGGCCCTCGGACGAGGAGTGGTGGAGAACGTGCTTCCCGAGGTCATGCCGGCCGCGGTCTACCGCAGGCCGGGAGTGGTGGAGGTTGAGGAGCGTCCGGTGCCCCGTCCTGGGCCCGGCCGGGTCCTGGTCGAGGTCGAGCACTGCGGCATCTGCGGCTCCGACGTCCACCTGCTGCTCGAGGGCTGGGCCGGGACCGCCGGATTTGTGGCCGGCCACGAGTTCACCGGGATGGTTGCCGCTGTGGGTGAGGGCGTCACCGGATGGGAGGTGGGGGAGCCCGTAGTCGGCGGCGCCGCGCCCCGGTGCGGCCGGTGTCGCCGGTGCATCGAGGGAAAGCCGTCACAGTGCGAGAACCGGGAGGGCTCGATCGCCGACGCCGTGGACGGGGCCTTCGCCCGGTACGTGCTCGTCGACTCCGGCTCGCTGCTGCGTGTGCCAAGCGGGCTGACGTCCCGTCAGGCGGCACTGGCCGAGCCCTTGGCGGTGGCGCTGCACGGGATCACCCGGTCGGGCGTGGTGCCCGGCGACCGAGTCATGGTCCTCGGGGCGGGACCGATCGGGGCCCTCACCATCGCTGCGCTCGTGGCCCGGGGCATCGGGCCGGTCATCGCCGTCGAGCCGGGAGCCCGACGGGCACGGCTCGCCCGGGTCCTCGGGGCCGCCGAGGTCCTGCACCCGTCGGATCTCGAGGTCTTCCCGATGTGGGAGCCCGAACGGATCGCCGACGGTGCCGTCCACGTCGTACTGGAGTGCTCCGGAAGGAAGGAGGCGATCGAGGCCGGGTTCAACCAGCTCCGGCAAGGTGGGACGCTGGTCCTGGTCGGCGCCGGGGTGGAGGCGCCGGCCTTCGACCCCAACCGGCTCCTGCTGAACGAACTGCACGTCGTCGGGTCCTTCGTCTACGACCGTGACGGCTTCGAGCATGCACTGGAACTGCTGGCCTCTGACGGGTTCCCCACCGACCAGCTGATCGAGGCGGAGGACGTGCCGCTGGACCGGATCTCCGAAGCGCTCGCCGGGCTGGCCGAGGGCCGCTACGCCGGCAAGGTGATGGTCGTTCCTCGCACGTCCGGTTCGGGGTCGGCCGCTGCCGGTCCGTCCCGTGGGGACGCTGCCGGTGGGGTGGCCTGATGGGTCACCCCTTCTACCCGACCGGGACGCCCCGCCTCAACCATGTGGCGCTCAGCCTGCCCGCCGACCAGCTCGACCGGGTCCACCGCGACGACCTCTGCCGGTTCTGGGGCGAGGTGTTCGGGTTCGACGAACTGGAAGTGATGACCGAGGACCGCCGGCGTCTGGTCCTGGCCTGCGTCCACTGGGACCAGTTCCTCTTCATCGTCTCGGACGACCATCCCATGCGCTGTCCACCCATGGACCACTTCGGCTTCGCTGTGGGATCGATGGACGAACTGCTCGGGGTCCGCGATCGGGCGGAGGCGTACCGCGGCCACGACGACCGAGTCGAGATCATCGACGTGTCCGCCGACGACCAGGAGGTCGTCACCATCCACTCGCTGTACGTGCGCTTCCTGCTCCCGATGCTGTGCGAGGTCCAGTGGTGGGAGTTCGCTACCTGAGCCTGGTCCGAGGGATCCGGCCCGGGCCACCTCGTCGCGCTGGCGGCGGAGCACCTCCCTCATGACCGTGCCCGTCGCCGTCGCGGTCACGCCCACGGTGGACGGACCGCCCGGGCCTCGAGGACCTCGATGGCGACCGTGCGCGAGGGCACCGGCGGCGGCTCCGGTGCGGGCGAGGCCGACAGCGCGGCGACGTGGGCCTCGAGGTCGGCCATGTGCTCCCATTGCTCGACGAGGCGCACCCGGCCGGGGTCGTCGGCGTCGGCGCCGAACGCGTAGTCGAGGCAACCGGCTTCGGCCCGTGTGGCAGCCACCTGCGGTGCCTTCTCGGCCAGGTACCGCTCGCGGTCCGCTGCGTCCACCTCGAAGATCCCGAGTACGACGATCATGACGACTCCCTCCCTCGGTCGGCAGGAACCGGCCCCCCGGGTCGGTCCCGAACCGAAGACTACGATGATCGACGCCCACGGGACCCGTGGACGAGAGGAGCCGCCATGGAGGACTCGGGATTCGCGGCCCGGCCCGACTACCGGGTCGACATCCTGGCGCGCCGCAACCGGGTGATGGTGTCGGTCGGCGCCGAGTTGCTGGCCGATAGCGCCCGTACGCTCCTGGTCGACGAACAGGACCATGGCCTCGTCTTCTACTTCCCCCCGGAGGACGTCCGACTCGAGCGTTTCGTCGCCGACGACCGCACGAGCCGGTGCCCCTTCAAGGGGACCGCCACCTACCGACGGCTCGAGCGCCACGGTTCCGAGGTCCTGGCGTGGAGCTATGAGGACCCGTACCCCGAGGTCGCCCGGCTGGCCGGCTACGTCGCCTTCTACCAGGACGTGGTCGACCTGCGGATGGGTGCGGCCGTCCCGGCGGTGTCCGGCCGGTGAGGGACGGGAGCCGACCGGAGGAGGGCTCGAGCGTCGAAGGGATGCTCGAGGTGTTCGACGTCCGCCCCGATGGTGGGCACCGGTACGACGGGACCAGCGACGGGGGCACCCGTCGGGTGGTCGACGGCAGCCAGCTCCTGGCCCAGGCCGTCGTGGCATCGGCGAAGGAGCTCCCTGACCACCGGGTGCGCTCCGCCCACGCTGTCTTCACACGCGCCGTCGCCGACGAGCTATCCCTATGGCTCGATGTCGACGTCACCCACCGGGGGCGCACCTTCGCCGCAGCGGTGGTCACCGTCGGTCAGGGTGACCGGCGCTGTGCCTCGGTCACGGTGCTCCTCGACACGCCCGCCACCGACGTCATCCGCCACGCCGCTTCGCCACCGGCCGTCGGGTCACCAGCCGACGCCACCCCTTACGACATGCCCATGGACGGGCGCGAGCTGCGGATCGTGGGAACACGCGACCCGAACGATCCCGACGAGGTCGGTCCCCCCGTACTCGACGTCTGGCTCCGGTACTGGCCCGTGCCCACCCGGGACGACCTCGCCCGGGCCCTGATCGCCCACTTCACCGGGCACCTGTCCATCTCCACCACGATGCGGCCGCACCGTGGTGTCGGTACGGCCCTCGCCCATGACGGGCTCTCCACCGCGGTGATGAGTATCACGGTGACCTTCCACGAACCGGTCACCTGGGATGGCTGGCTCCTGTACCACCACGAGAGCACCCAGGTCGGTGCGGGGATGTCCTACGTGCGGGGCCAGGTGTTCACCGAGGAGGGCGTGCTGCTCGCCTCCTTCTCCCAGGAGGGGATGATCCGG
>JADGOH010000074.1 GCA_017883025.1 Acidimicrobiales bacterium | reverse complement strand
GGGCTCGAACCTCCAACATCCGGCTCCAAAGGCCGGCGTTCTGCCAATTGAACTACCTCGGACCGGTCCGGACGGGAGGGCCGCACACCGCAGCTGCACCCCTGGGCCCGCGCACAGGCTAGTCCCGAGGACCCAGAGGGCCCTGCCCTGCCACGGGCGCCGGGCACGACCCCGCTAGGCTGCCGACCCGATGCGCATCCTCGTGGTCGACGACGATCCAGCGGTGAGCGGCGCCCTCCAGCGGGCGCTCCGGCTCGAGGGCTACGAGGTCACGCTGGCGGGCGACGGGCCGAAGGCGCTCGAGGAGATCGCCGTGCGGCCGCCCGACGCAGTCGTGCTCGACATCGGCCTGCCCACCATCGACGGGCTCGACGTCTGCCGCCGGATGCGCGCCGCCGCCGACGACACGCCGGTGCTCATGCTCACGGCCCGGGACGCCATCGAGGACCGGGTGGAGGGCCTCGACGCCGGGGCCGACGACTACCTGGTGAAGCCCTTCGCCCTGGCCGAGCTGCTGGCCCGTCTGCGGGCCCTGCTGCGCCGCCGACCCGAGGACCCGGGAGAGACGCTCGCCTTTTCGGATCTCAGCCTCGACCCGGTGACCCGCGAGGCCCGCCGGGGCGACCGCACCTTCACCGTCACCCGGATCGAGTTCGACCTCCTGGAGCTCCTCTTGCGCCATCCTCGCCAGGTGCTCACCCGGGAGCTGATCCTGGACCGCGTGTGGGGCTACACCTTCGACTCGGGTACCAACTCCCTCGCCGTCTACGTGGGCTACCTCCGACGCAAGACCGAGGAGGACGGGGAGCCCCGGCTCATCCACACCGCCCGGGGAGTCGGCTATGTCCTGCGCGAGCCCTGACCGGCGGGGCGTCGTCGGCCCGTGACCTTCCGGACCCGCCTCGTCCTGGTGGCCACGGCCGCCGTCCTGGTCGTGGTCGTGATCGGCTCGCTGGCCACCTATGTCGTGGCCTACGACTCGCTCGTCGGATCGCTCGATGTCACCCTCCAGCAGGACGCCCGCAACCTGGTCAGCGGCAACCAGAACGACAAGCTGCCCGTGATACAGAACACCTGTGGTCGGGCGGTCGGCTACTGCTCCCAGATGGTGTGGGCCGACGGCCAGGTCCACACTGGCGACCCCCAACCGCTGGCCATCAGCGCCGGCGCCGCCCAGACCGCCGGCAGCCTCGGCACCGGGCAGCAGCTCCTGTTCAGCACCCGGGTCGACGGGATCCCCGTGCGCGAGATCGTGTACCCACTGGCAGGTCCCTACGCCTACAGCAACGGCAACCAGCCGGTCCAGCGGCTCACCATGCCCCTCGGAGGGGCACTGCAAGTGACGGCCCCGCTGACCGGCGTCCAGGAGGGTCTGCACCGCCTGGCGGTCGCACTGTGGCTCATCATCCTCGTCGGGGTCGGCCTGGCCGTCCTGCTCGGCCTGGCGGTGGGGAGAACCGTGCTCCGGCCCCTCAACGAACTGACCGGGTCGATCGAGGACCTGGCCCGGACCACGAACGTCTCCCGACGGCTCGATCCGGGAGGCCCCGACGAGCTCGGTCGGCTGCGCCGGGCGTTCAACCGGCTGCTGACGGCCCTCGACTCGTCACGGGAGAGCCAACGCCAGCTGGTCCTCGACGCCTCCCACGAGCTGCGGACGCCGCTGACCAGCCTGCGCACCAACATGGAGGTGGCGCGCCGGATGGAGGAGCTGGACCCCGACGAACGCCAGGTCCTCATCGGCGACGTGCTCACCCAGCTCGACGAGCTGACCTCGTTGGTGGCCGACATGGCCGAACTGGCCCGTGGCGACATGCCCCAGCTGACGTCGGGCCCCGTCCGTTTCGACGAACTGGTGCTGGGGGCGGTCGAGGTGGCCACGACCCACGGGCGCAGCCGGGGCGTCACCTTCGTGGCGTCGACGCATCCGAGCTGGGTGTCCGGCTCGTCGGCGCGCATCGAGCGGGCAGTCGACAACCTGCTCGACAACGCCCTCAAGTACAGCCCCGACGGCGGCGTGGTCGAGGTCGGCTGCGCTGCGGGAATCCTGGTCGTGCGGGACCACGGCCCCGGGGTGTCCGAAGCCGACATCGAGCACATCTTCGACCGCTTCTACCGAGCCCCCGAAGCACGCAGCCGCCCCGGGTCCGGCCTCGGACTGGCCATCGTGGCCCAGGTGGCACTGGACGAGGGCGGGCAGGTGAGCGTCCACCACGCCCCCGGTGGAGGTGCGCTGTTCCGCTTCGCCCTCCCGACCATTTCCGCACCGCACCCGTCGCGGACCACCCCCTGAGCGGGCACGGCGGCGGGCACGGCGGCGGCCCACCTGCTGGCACCGGGGCCAGCAGGCGTATGGCGTCATCGCCCCTGCTCGGCTAGGGTGCCCACCGACATGGGATCCCTGATCAAGAAGCGCCGCAAGCGCATGCGCAAGAAGAAGCACAAGAAGATGTTGAAGGCCACTCGTTGGCAGAGGCGGGCAGCGGGCAAGTAGCCCCGCCTCCGGCGAGCGGCCCGGTCACCCGGTCCCGACCGTCACTGCAGCACCTCACCCGTCGCAGGCGTCGACTTCGTCGCGACCAGCGGTCCGCGCCGCCCCTCGAGCTCCAGCCACGTGCGGTCCTCCACGCCGAGTTCCGTCGCGTCCCCTTCGACGAACCACGTCGAGCCGCTCCCGGCCAGCCGCGCCGTCCGACCCGTCGCTTCCTGCAGCGCCCGCCTCCAGTCCGCCAGTCGCGGCTCGACGGCCAGCGCCGCCGCCTCGAGGTCGTTGCCGCCCGGGCTGGACGCCGGCAGGCGTCCCTCGGTGGCCAGCACGTCCCACGCCCGGTAGACGGCGACGGTGTCGACGCCGAACGGCGGCAGCAACAGGACGAACGACCGCTCCCCGAAGGGCAGCGGCTGCACCACCTCGCCGATCCCCGTGACCCGTGCCCGCCCGCCCGTCACGCAGAACGGCACATCGGCCCCGAGTCCGGCGGCCACGACCCGGTCGGCGCACCCGGCCCACCGCAGCACCGCGGCGGCGTCGGCCGACCCGCCCCCGAGCCCCGCCCCGGGCGGGATCCGCTTGACCAGGCGGATCGTCGCACTGCGGCCGGTGGCGGCCAGAGCCCGGGTCACCAGGTTGTCGGCGGACGCCCCGACCGACAGGTCGCGCCAGGCTCCGGAACCGTCCGGCCAGTCGGCGACGACCTCCAGGCCGGATGCCTCGCCGCAGTCGACCCCGGTGATGTCGAGCGTGTCGGCCAGGTCGAGCGTGACCATTTCGGCGTCGAGGAGGTGGTAGCCGTCGTCGCGGATCCCGGTGACCCGCAGCGACACGGTCAACTTGGCCGGTGCCGGCCACACCGCCGGGCGAGGGGCCCCCGAGCTCACGATGCCGCCGACGCCTCGGGACGCCACCAGGCCAGTCGCTCCCACTCCTCGAGGTCGAGTTCCTCGGCCCGGGCGGTCGGGGCGATGCCGGCCCCGACGAAGGCCTCGGGGGACACCAGATGCTCGAGCGAGCGCCGGAGCATCTTGCGCCGATGGGCGAACCCGCCTTTCACCACGGCGAAGAGTCGGTCGTACCCGGGCGACCCGGGTCCGGAGGTCCCCCCGCCGGCCGCTGCGGGCAGGTCGGGCCGCCGGTCGAGCTTGACCAGGACCGACTCGACCCGGGGCCTCGGGATGAACACGCTGGCGGGCACCTTGCCGACCACGGCGGCCGTCGCCCAGTAGGCCACCTTGACCGACACCGCCCCGTACGCCTCGTCACGGGCCCGGGCCGCCAGCCGCTCCCCCACCTCCCGCTGGACCATCACCAGCATCGAGTCCACCTGCGGGGCCTCCTCGAGGACCCGCATGACCAGCGGCACGGCCACGTTGTAGGGCAGGTTGGCGACCAGCGACCACCCCGTGCCGGTCCCGAGCAGTTCAGTGAAGTCGACCGTCAGGGCGTCGGCCTCCACCACCGCCACGCCCAGGGGCTCGACCACCTGGCGCAGGACCGGCAGTACGTGGCGGTCCACCTCCACAGCCGTCACCCGGGCGCCTGCCTCCACCAGGGCGAGGGTGAGCGAGCCCAGCCCGGCGCCGATCTCCACCACCCGGGAACCGGGCTCGACGCCGGCCAGGCGGACGATGCGTCGGACCGTGTTTCCGTCGGCCACGAAGTTCTGCCCCAGGGCCCGGCTCGGGCGCAGGTCGTTGGCCAGGAGCAGCTCGTGGATCTCCGCTCGCCCATGGGTCACCCGCTCAGTGTGGCACCTGGAGGCCACCCGGCGATCCATTCCCCACCGGGCGGTCGCCCGGCTCGCTCACCAGCTCAGCCGGGCGTCCACGACCCCCTGCGACAGCGGTGCGATCTCGGCGAAGGTCGTGGTGGCCAGGTCGATCGAACGGGCCGTGTCCGCCTCCCGGTCGTCGACCACGCAGGTCACCGTGGCCCCGTTGGCCGGGTTGGTGACCCGCACGACGGTGCCGAACGGCAGCCACGGGCTGGCGCACCGGCCGGCCGGGTGGTCGTAATAGGTCACCTGGCCGGTGGTCTGGGCGCGGGTGCCGGCCACCAGGAGCGGGCGCGTGGTGGTCGTGGTGGTGGTCGGCGGCACCGTGGACGTGGTGGTGGTCGGCGGCACCGTGGACGTGGTGGTGGTCGTGGTCGGGACGACCTGGCGGACCGGTGCGCTGGCGATGACCACCGGGTGGGTGGCGGGCGCTGGTGGGCGGGTGACCGGCGTCGAGGCGGCCGCGTGCACCGGGACAGCCACCGCCCGCGTCCGGTCTGCGGTTGCGGACGCGTCCGCACCGTTCTGGAGCAACAGGAGCGGCACGACGAGCACGGCTCCGCTGAGGAGCAGCGCGACACCGTGTCGGCCGCCCCGATGGCGTTGGGTCCTCAGGACTCCACTCTCCTACTGGGACAACGTCCCTCCCCCGACGGTCCCGGGGTGCGGCCGCCCCGTGGGGCGACCCCCTCCGGGGAGAGGATGGGCTGCGGGCGGCTCCTCCAAGCCACCCTCCGCACACGGGCCTGGATGCGGCCCGGATTGCGGATCGACCGCTCCGGGGAGCGGCCGCACCACGACGCTAGGCCGTCCGAACCCTCGGGATCAAGCCGGTCCAGCGGTTCGAGGCGGTCCGGAATGAGCACTGGGGCAGATCCGGGCAGCGTACGATGACCCGATGCACCGCTCCCGGACAGCGCCCGTCGCCGCAGTCGCACTGCTCGCCCTCGCCCTCCCACTGGCCGCAGGGTGCTCCGGATCGGCTACGACCACGACGACCACGACCCATGCGGCCGGGTCGACGACCACCTCGTCGGCGCCCGCCCTGCCCGCCACCGGCAGCGTCGACGGCTTCACCATGGCCGTGACCTCGTCTCCGGCCACCGGGACCATCGGCCACACCGCCATCCAGGTGACAGCCGTCCTGACGGGGTCGGTCAAGCCGGCCACCCTCACCTTCCAGGTCTCGGACCAGCCGTCTGCCACCTCGGGCAAGCCGTCGACCAGCCAGCGCGTGGTGGTGCACGGCCCGGGCACCTACAGGATGCCGGTGGGCTTCCGCCCCGACGCAGCCGGTTCGTGGGCGGCCACGGTGACCTTCACCCCGGCGGCGTCGACTGCGTCCAAGCTCAGCGTCTCGGGGCTGCCGCCGGTCGTCGGCGCCTCGGCGCCGTTCCCGCAGCTGGTCACCGTCGTCAAGGCGGGCTGAGCGGCTCCGGGCGCCCTCCGGTTCGGGGCGGGGCCGGATCAGCGCCGGAAGGCCCGTCGCGCGTTCGCCGTGGTCAGCGCGGCCACCTCGGTGGTGTCCCTGCCCGTGACATGGGCGATTGCCGCACCGACCAGGGGCACCCGGGACGGCTCGTTCGGCGAGCCCCGGTGCGGCACCGGGGTGAGGAACGGGGAGTCGGTCTCGACCAGCAGGCGGTCGGGCGGACACAGGGCGGCCGCGTCGCGGACGTCCTGGGCGTTCTTGAAGGTGACGACCCCGCTGAACGACAGGGACGCCCCGAGATCGAGGCACCGGCGCGCCTCGTCCGGCCCCCCCGTGAAGCAGTGGACGATCGTGCGCTCCGGCACCCCTGTGGCGGCCAGCACGTCGAACGTGTCGTCCCATGCCTCGCGGGTGTGGATCACGAGTGCGAGCTCGTGGCGGTGGGCCAGTTCGACCTGCAGGGCGAACGCCTCACGCTGGACCGGTCGCGGCGAGTGGTCGTAGTGGTAGTCGAGTCCGCATTCGCCGATGCCGACGACGACCGGGTCGGGGGTGGCCAGCTCGGCGGCCAGCACCGAGTCCAGGCTGTCCACCCCCTCGACGGCGTCATGGGGATGGAGGCCGACCGTCGCCCACACGGCCACACCCTCGGCCGCGGCCGGCCCCCCCGGGCGCTCGAGCGACCGCGCCAGCGCCACCGCCTCGGCCGACGACGCCGCGCCTGTCCCCACGCACACCAGGCGGGTCACCCCGGCTTCTGCGGCCCGGGCCAGCGTGGCGGCGAACCGGTCGGCGTGTGGCTCGACGGGACCGTCGCCCTCGGGCGGGTCGAACTCGTCCTGGAGATGGCAGTGCGAGTCGAACCACTCGAGCACGGCGTCGCCCACGGTCCGCCTCAGTCCTTGCGCCGGGGAAAGAGGGGTGCGCCCTTCTCGACCGGGAGGCCGCCCGGGTAGCCGCCCCAGGACCCCGCCGCGGGCAGCCGCTGGTCGGCGGGGGCGCCGCCCAGTCCGATCCGCCGCCAGATCTCCCCGGCAGACGTCGGCATGGCCGGGACGATGAGCACGGCCACGATGCGCAGCACTTCGAGCGCGCTGCCCAGCACGGCGTCGACGGCAGGGCCCGGCTCGGCCTTCCACGGCTCGGCCGCCTCGAGCTCGGCGTTGGTCTCGCGGATCAGCCGCCAGGTCGATTCGAGCGCGAGGTGCGGCGCTCCGGCATCCCAGGCCGCGGTCGCCTCGGTCAGCACTCCTGCGGCCACGCCGGCCAGTCGGCTGTCGGGGTCGGGCGACGGGCCCACGCCACCGCACTTCGAGCCGACCACGGTGGCCACCCGGGACAGCAGGTTGCCCAGGTTGTTGGCCAGGTCCGAGTTGTAGCGGGCCGAGATGCCCTCGGCCGAGAACTCGCCGTCGCTCCCGAGCGGCACGTCGCGCAACAGGTGGTAGCGGACGGGGTCGACGCCGTACTCGGCCGCCAGGTCGGCCGGCGCGATGCGGTTGACGCTCGAGTTGGACATCTTGGCGCCGCCCAGCAGGAGCCACCCGTGGACCTGCACGTGGCCCGGTGGGTCGATGCCGGCCGCCATGCACATGGCCGGCCACCACACGCAGTGGAACCGGATGATCTCCTTGCCGATGAGATGGTGTACCGCCGGCCACCACGACTCGAACCGGGCCTGGTCCTCGCCGTAGCCGATGGCGGTCAGGTAGTTGATCAGCGCGTCGTACCAGACGTAGAACACGTGCTTCTCGTCCCACGGGACGGCCACGCCCCAGTCGATGGAGGTCCGCGTGATCGAGATGTCCCGGAGGCCGCCCCGGATGAAGCTGAGGGCCTCATTGCGCTTGGCCTCGGGCACCACCGCGGTGGGGTTGTCCTCGTACCACTCGATCAACCGGTCCTCGAAGGCGCTCAGCCGGAAGAAGTAGTTCTCCTCCTCGAGCAGGTCGACCGGAGTGCGGTGGATGGGGCACAGCCCTCCCTCGAGCAGCTCGTCCTCGCCGTAGTACTGCTCACAGGGCACGCAGTACAGGCCGCGGTAGGTGTCCTTGACGATCCACCCGTTCTCGTAGATCCGGGTGAGGAACTGCTG
>JADGOH010000073.1 GCA_017883025.1 Acidimicrobiales bacterium | reverse complement strand
GCACGGGTGCAGGGACCGGCCCGATGACCATCAGCCTCGGGCGACGGACCGAGGAGGCGGCCCCGGAGCGGGCGACACCGGGCGAGCACCTGTCCGAGCTGCGGCGTCGCGTCCTGACGTCGCTGGCCACCGTCGTCGTCATGATGACGGTGGCCTTCCTCTTGTACGGGCCGATCCGGGCCGCTCGACGGGTTGTCCCTGCGGGTCACCGTGGCCGCCTACGCCGGCGCGTTCCTGGCGACACCGGTCCTCCTGTGGCAGCTCTGGCGGTTCGTCACCCCGGGACTCCGCCCCAGGGAGAAGAAGTACGCGATTCCGTTCATCGCCGCGTCGATCGCGCTGTTCGCCCTCGGCTGCCTGGTGGCGTTCTGGACATTCCCCCACGCACTGGCCTGGCTGGGCAGCATCGGCGGCCCGAGCCTCACCCAGATCCTCGACCCGACCAAGTACCTCCGCCTGATCGTGGTGCTGATGGTGGCATTCGGGCTCACGTTCGAGTTCCCGGTGCTCCTGGTCTCCCTCGAGGTGGCCGGCGTGGTCACCCCGAAGCGGCTGTCGTCGTGGCGCCGGTGGGCCATCGTGCTCATCGTGGTAGTCGCCGGCGTGGTGACCCCGAGCTCCGATCCGTTCTCCATGTTGGCCATGGCGGTCCCGCTCTACGTCTTCTACGAGCTGTCGATCCTCGTGGGGTGGGTGATCCGCCGCTGAGCTGCACGTCCCGCCGCGCTCGGTTGACCATCGCCGGTGTTCACCAGCGCTGGCGGGCCTCCTCGGCGAATCCCTGGGCGTCGGTGACCTCGAGCCCGAGCCCGTCGTCGGTCACCAGCCGTCCCGACCACGTCCCGAAGACCTGGTGGGTCTCGCTCCCGAGGTCCCCCGCCTCCACGTGACTGTGCTTGTCGTAGCGAGGCGCGAGGACCAGTTCGAGTTGGCCGCCCGGGTCCCGGACCCGCCACGGGCGCATCGGCTCGTCCCACGAGTAGTCCCACTCGAGCTCGTTGCCCAGCTTGGTGAGGCGCCCGTCGACCAGGAACCCGTTCTCGGTGGCGCCGGTGCCCTCGGTCCACTTCGCACCGAACTGGATCCCGACCACGTGGTCGCCGGCACGCCCCGCACCGCCACCCCAGTTCCACGCAATGGTCGACGGCCACCGGCCCCGGCCGACGTCGAGGACACCCCACGCCTCGGCGCCGTCCGGGTCGCCGAAGGCCCAGGTCCGGTCGCCGACCACGAGCGTCCCGGAGGCGGGCCGTGCCTGCTGCTTCGACGTGAAGTTGAACAGCTCGTCACTCCACGGGATGACGACGTTGAGCGACTCGTGCCCGGGCGGCAACTCCACGAACACGTCCAGCCGGCCCGGCCTGCCGTCGGCCTCGGTCCAGTCCGCGACGAGGCGGGTCCCCCGGTCGTCGTCCACGATGGACAGGTCCAGGCCGTCCTGGTCGACGATCAGCGGGGCCGTGCCCGGGCGCTCCGGCAGCTGGATCACGTCCGGTGCGGTCACGATCGCCGCGCCCCCCTGCACGCCCGCCACCAGGTCGATCCAGCCCACGTCGGCCAGGCCGAACACGTCGATGTTCGAGTAGACGCACGAGACCACGACGTCGCCGGCCAGGACGGCCCAGTAGTCCCACCGCTTGTTGGTGCCCGGCCGACCGTCCAGGTTGGCCCGGTGGAGCGGGGTCCGGGACCAGCCCCGGGCGGACGGGTTCAGGCGGTCGCCGTCCGGCGTGCAGAGGTCGACGGGGGAGGTCAGCTCGGGCTCGTGCGTGGTCACGCCACCAGTCTCCCCCCGGCGGGGGTGCCGTGCACCGTCCGCCGTGCGTCCGGGGGACGTCAGGGCTGGCGGGTGGCCGCCCCGATCGGCGGCACCACGGTCGAGACGGTGGGCCCGGTAGTCGTGGTCGAGCCGGTCGGCACGGTGGTCGGCGGGGTGACCGGCGGGCCGGTCGGGCCCGTCACGCAGCCGGGCGCCTCGGGCGACGTGCCCTGGTCCGCCGCAGTGGTGGCCACCGTGGCACCGCCGGCATCGACGCCCACGACCGAGGTGCCGGTGAGCGCGGTCGATCCCGTCGCGGCCAGTACCACCACGCCGGCGGACGGCGTCATGGCGTCCAGCACGGCTCCCGAGGACGACACCAGCCTGACGGAGGCGACGTCACCGGAGACGACCGCCGTCACGAACCCCGCCGGTGCTCCCTCGGCGTCGCCGAACGTGCCGGTGTCCACGAGCTGCACCGTCTTCGGCCCGAGTGTGACGGACGTCGGTGCAGCCATCGACGCCGACCAGACGGCCTGGGCCGTCGACAGCTCGAGGGTCAACTGCTGGCAGGCCGCAGGCTGCGGCGGGCCCGTCGTGGTGGTGATCGTCCCGGTGCCGCCGGTGCCCGACCCGGTCGAACCGCCCGAGCCGCTCCCGGGGTCGCCGGCGGTCGCACCGGCAGCAGTGGTGGTGGTGGTGTCGGCACCGGGCCCGCCCGATGCAGCCGGCGTCGTGACCGGCTGGGCGCACATGGCACCCTTCGGGCACGGGGCCGTGGGGGGGACGCCGCCCACCGGGGGGCACGGTGCGTCGGCCGTGCAGCCGCCGACCGCCGTGGTCGTCGACGTGTAGGCGCGAATGGTCACGCCCGACGGGCCGGTGCGGGTGAACAGGGACGTGAGCGGCGCCAGCTCCGCACTACCGGGGCGGGCGGCGATCCCGCCGCTGGACGCGGACGACGCGGAGGGGCTCACATCGGCCCCCGGGACCGTCGTCGTCGGCGTCGAGGCCGGGCTCGACCCGGCGACGGCCATTCCGGTGGCGAAGCTCCCACCGACCAGCAGTGCGGCGACTGCCACGACGCCGGCCATGAGTGGTGCGCCGATGCGGGTGCGCCCCGCCGAGCGCTCGACGACGACCACGGGGTCGGGGTCCACGGTGATCCGGGCGGCCCGGTCGGCGAAGTGGGAGCGGAGGCGGTCCTCGAGCGGGTCGGTCATGGTTCGATCACCTTTCGGAGGTCGGCGAGGGCCCGGCTGACGAGGGAGCGCACGGTCCCCTCGCGGCAGCGCAGGGCGCGGGCGATGTCGGCGTCGGGCAGGTCGCCGTAGTAGCGGAGCACCACTGCGGCCCGCTGGCGGGCGGGCAGGGCGGTGAGCGCGTCCTCGAGCTCGTCGGCGCCGAGCTCGTCAGGGCGGGGCTCGGGAGGCGGGTTGCGGCGGGCCACGGCGGCCCGGCGGTGGTGGGAGGCGCAGGCGTGGACGACGCTTCGACGGACGTAGGGGAGCGGCTCGCGCACCGACGGCCACCGGCCGTGGAGACTGACGAAGCAGTCCTGTACCAGGTCGGGGGCGGCGTCCACCGACCCGCTGAGCAGCGCGGCCAGGCGGACCAGGTCGGCGTAGTGGTCGGCGTAGAAGTCACCGAAGGCGACTGTGTCACCCCCGGCGAGGACCACGGCGGGCGCGGCCCCGGCCACAGGAGCCGGGGCGGGCGGATTCGGCGCAGGGTCGACTGCGGCCTCGGACCCCTCGACGTCGTCCACGATGTTCCGCACCTCACCCATCACCAATTACGACGCCCGGACCCGGTCGGACGTTGCATGAATTCTCCACAGGACCCGGCTACGGCTCGTCGGCCGGGGCGCCGCGGCGACTAGGTCGTGGCGAAATTCTCGGGCGTGCGACCGAAAACGATAATGATTCTCATTATCGTCCGGCAGGCGCCGTCACTGCATCGGGCACGGCGCCGCGGACGACCTCGGGGTAGGCCTGGGCGTCGAACCCGGTCACGAATCCGCGCACCGGCTTCGGGAGTTGGACCACCAGTTTGCCGCCGGGCCGGACGCCGTCCTCACGGGTCAGGGTCAGCACGAGGGTGCACGGGCCGACGGCCACGGAGCGGATGCGGGGGTCGGCCTGCAGCAGGGCGGCGGTGTACAGGGCGACGGCACAGGACGAGTTGCTGCGGGGCACGCCGTGGACCCCGGCCCGTTGCAACGAGGCGGCCACTTCGTCGGGATCGCGGCCGAGGGCGTCGAGGAGCGCACCGGCACGCTTCTTGATCTGTCGCAGATCACCCATGGGGCTCCTCGTCCGGACGTAGCTGGCACACGTTCGCACCGCACGTCTCCGTCCACGATCATACGTGCACGCGTCGTCGGACCGCGGCCGCGACGACCGGGTGGCCCGAGGCGGCCACCCCCCTGCCAGGGCTCCCGGTGGGTGGCGAAACCGGTGCGCTGCTGCCCGGTGACGCCCGGGGTCAGGGTGGTCGACAGTCCCTGGACGGAGGAAGCCGGGGAGACGCCGTTGACCGACACCTCGGTGGCGGCGGCCAGGGTGGGATGTTCGACTGCGCGACCCCGGCCGCAGTCACGGCGCTGACCTGTGTGCCGGCCAGGATCGGTAGGTCCGCGCCCGAGCAGGCGGCCGACGCCGGCGTCCAGGCCACCGGGAACTGGGCACTGGGTCATGGGTCATGGTGACGATCTGGCCGTCCCCGGCCACCGAGCCGTTCACCACCGCGTTCCCCGGCAGGCCCGACACGGTGAGCTTCCTGCCACCTCTCGACGCCAGGATGCCCGTGTTCTCCAGGTTCACGTACACGTTGTCCGTGTCGCCAGGGGCCGCCCTGCCGGCGAAGTTGCCGGACCCGACGCCGACGTCGGCGCACAGGTTAAGGTGCAGCGTCCCGGACGTGACACCCTCGGCTCGGCAGCGGTCGCCGGCCGTGGCCAGGAGGCCGACCGACGTGGCGAGCAGCCCGACGCCGGCGATCCTGCCGGTGGAGCCGTGCTCCGGGGCGGAGTGGCGATAGGACGGCACGGAGGTCGCTTGTTCGGCGGAAGGACACCGGGAACCCAGGCGGTGGCGGCCCGGGTGCACATGCACCAGGGGTTTCGCGCCTGATACCTCGGCCAGGATGGACCGAGTCGTCAGCCACCTGTGAACATTCGAATGCCCTGGTGGCGAAGTGCGAGCGGGTGTGACCGCCTCCGGCCGGCGATCCCGTGCCCAGGCGGTGCTTCAGGTACGGGACCTCCGGGCCGAAGCACGTAATGCGGGGAATGCCATGAAAGGCGGCACGAGATGACGACGGAACCTCTGCAGCACAGGGATGCCGGCGACGACGACGGTGCCTTCGCTGACGACGAACTGGCGCTGCCCGCGACCCCGAGGCTGCGCAGGTGCGGCTCGATCCGCGACGTCGGCGAAGGGCCGTGGATCGGCACACTGGCCTGCTGCATCCGTCCGGTCGGCCACGAAGGCGATCACGCGATGACGCTCGGCGATCCCGGCTCCCCCACCTACTGGGAGGAGAGCTGGTCCTAGGCGCCGGGCGGCGCACCGGCCCCTGCCGTGTGCCACCATGAGCGGACGGCGTTCGGGGCCCACCCGGAGGCGACTCCGGGGGGAGCCACGTGGACGATCTGTCGGGCAAGGTGGCGGTGGTGACCGGCGGTGCGGCCGGCATCGGCCGGGGCATCGTCGGGGCGCTCCTCGACGAGGGGTGCCGGGTGGTGATCGCCGACATCGAGGCGCCGGTGCTTGCCGCCGCAGTGGCCGAGCTGGCCGGACGGGGTGACGTCCGGGGCGTCGTCACCGACGTGTCCGACCCCGTGTCCGTCGCCGCGCTGGCCGACCAGGTCTACGACGAGCTCGGCGCCTGCAACGTGCTGTGGAACAACGCCGGGGTGACCTCGGGCGGCGGCGGCAACCCCTGGGAGCAGGAGCCGAACGACTGGCGGTGGTGCTTCGGCGTCAACGTGTTCGGCACGGCCAACGGGGTGCTCGAGTTCGTGCCGAGGATGATCGCCGGCGACGAGCCCGGCGTGGTCGTGACCACCTCCTCGGGTGACGGCGGCATCGCACCGGTGCCCTACGCGTCGGTCTACGCCTCGTCGAAGGCGGCCATCAGTTGTTTCACCGAGGCCCTCGCCCATCAGTTCATCGCCCAGAAGACCAAGCTGCGTGCCGCCGTCTTCTACCCGTCGGGCGGCCTGCTCGAGACCGGGCTGTGGGAGGCCCAGCGCAACCGGCCGGCCGAACTGGCCCGCGTGCGGCCCCGCCCGCCGGCTCCGGGCACCACGTTCGCCGAGTTCCGGGAGGCGCTGGCCGCCGCCGGCCGGCCGACCGACATCGTCGACCTCGACGAGCTCGGCCGGTTCGCCGTGCAGGGGGTGAAGGACGGCCGGTTCGTGATCAGCCACAACCTCGACGCCGCCGGCGCCCTGCTGCACGCCCGGGCCGACGCCATCGCCGACGGGCAGTTGCCGCCCTCAGCACTCGAAGGACTGACCTGAGCACCCGTGACCGCCACGCACCCGCCGCCACCGCCCGCCGCACCAACCACCAGGGGGATCTGATGCCCACCGACCTCGCACCGGACAGCCGCTACACCGTCATCAGCGCCGATGCCCACGCAGGCGGCGACATCGCCGACTACCGGCCCTACCTCGCCTCGCGGTGGCACGACGAGTTCGACGCCTGGGCCGCCACCTACGTGAACCCGTTCGCCGACCTGCTGGCCCCGACCGCCTACCGCAGCTGGGACTCGGGCCGGCGCCTGGCCGAGAACGACGCCGACGGGATCGCCGCCGAGGTGCTCTTCCCGAACACCGTGCCGCCGTTCTTCGAGGAGGGCAGCCTGGTGGCGTTGCCGCCCACGGCGGCGGACTACGAGCGCCGGTGGGCCGGGCTCCAGGCCCACAACCGGTGGCTGGCCGACTTCTGCGACCTGGTGCCGGGACGGCGGGCCGGCGTGGCCCAGATCTTCGCCAACCGGATCGACGACGCGCTGACGGAGGTCCGGTGGGCGGCCGAGCACCTCCGTCCCTCCGGCGGGATCCTGCTCCCGTCGCTACCGCCCGGCGCCGACCTGCCCGGGTTGTGGGACCCGGTGTACGAGCCGCTGTGGACGCTGTGCGAGGAACTCGACGTGCCCGTCAACATCCACGGCGGCGGCGGGCTGCCCGACTACGGCGACGCCGAGGTGGCCCGGGCCATCATGCTCATCGAGCTGCCGTGGTTCTCCCACCGGTCGGTGTGGCACCTCATCTTCGGCGGAGTTCTGGAGCGTCATCCGGGCCTCAAGGTCGTGCTGACCGAGCAGGGCCTGGCGTGGCTGCCCCGGGGCCTCGAGACCCTCGACTGGTTCTACGGGCGGATGACCATGGGCGGCGCGGCCGAGGCGAGCTTCTTCGGGGCGGCGGCCCAGGGAATGACGATGACCCCGTCGGAGTACTTCGCCCGGAACGTCACCGTCGGGGCGAGCTTCCTGCGTGCCAGCGAGTCGGCTGTGCGCCACGAGGTCGGGGTCGAGCGGATCATGTGGGGCTCGGACTACCCGCACTCGGAAGGGTCGTTCCCCTACAGCCGCGAGGCGCTGCGGGCCGCCTTCGGCCACTGCGACCCCGCCGAGACGAAGCTCATGCTCGAGGACAACGTCGCCCGCATCTACGGCTTCGACCTCGATGCCCTGCGTCCGGTCGGCGACCGGATCGGGCCGACGGTCGCCGAGGTTGCGAGTCCGCTGGCCGTCGACGACTACCCGACGGACTCCACGTGTAACGCCTTCGACCGCCACCAGGTGCTGCGCTCCTGGTAGTTCGGACCGCAGTCCAACTCAACCGGGCGGGCGGACCCCGTACTCCTCCTTCCACCAGCGGGCCCCGGCCCGGGCGGCAGGATCGGAGCGCAGGGCAGGGTCCTGGCCCATCGACTCGGGGGTGGGGCCGATGCGTCGGGCGATGGGCCGGAGCTCGTCCAGGTCGAACCCGTAGACCCTGGCCGCGGTCAGTCCCAGCAGCTCGGCGGTGTCGTCCACCGGGACGGCGGCGAAGTCGGCCGTCAGCTTGGCCGCCGTGTTCGGCCACGTGCCCTCGGGGTGCGGGTAGTCGGTCCCCCACATGACCACGTCGGTGCCGATGACGTAGCGGCGGCGGATCTCTTCCTTCGACATGGTGGAGGCGCCGATGAAGATGTTCGTGCCGAAGTAGTCCGAGGGCAGCTTGGAGATCTTGCCCTTGAGCATGGCGGCCAGCTTCTTGGTGGTGTGACCGCCCCCCATGTACTGGTCCCACTTCCACATCATGTCCGGGGCCCAGTAGGCGGCAGCCTCGGTGACTACGAACTTGAGTTCGGGGTGGCGCTCGAAGGCGCCGCCGAAGAGCAGGTGCCAGGCGGGCCGGACGGCCCACCACACGACTTCGGCCAGGTACACGCCCGTGTTGTCGCCGTATTCCTCCATCGGGGCCTCGCCCGAGTGGGTGTGGACCGGGAGTCCGGCCTCGGCGCACGCCGCCCACACCGGGTCGTAGCTGTCGTCGTTGTAGGGCGCGTGGTCGCGCCACATGGTCGGGATCATGATCCCGCGGATGCCGGGCTGGGCCGCCACCCATTCGATCTCGGCAACGGCACGGCCGATGTCGTGGGTGATGGGCACCAGGGCGATGCCACCCCGGCGGTGGGGCGAGTGCGAGCACATCTCGGCCAGGAACCGGTTGTGGGCACGGGCACCGGCGAAGGCCAGTTCGGGGTCGGCGATGGCGCCGGCGAACAGGCCGGCCCCGAACGGCGGGGAGGCCATGCCGGTCACGGCGTCGGCGTCGGCGAAGAGCACGTCGGCCGCAACCCCGTCCGAGTCGAGCTCCTTGTCGCGCACGGCCGGGTCGAAGGCGCCCTTCAGGCCCTCCTCGTTGTCGGTCTCCCACCCCATGATGTAGTCGTAGTTGAAGGCCAGCGACTGCTCGCGGTGGGCCTGGCGCTCGGCCAGGTACTCCTCGAAGGCCGGGTAGTACCTCGACTCGAGGTAGGGGCGGTAGTCCTCGCAGGCCAGGCCGGCGTGGCCGTCGGCGGACACCACGATGTAGCGGTCGTCCGCGGCGGAAGGTATGTCGCCCGCGGTCCCGCTCACGACCTGGCTCCCAGCACGCTCAGGTCGTCGTAGCGCTGGTGCATGAACGGAACCAGCCACTCGGCCGGCACCCGCTCGACGATCTCGCCCTGCTGCGACGACGAGAGCTCGGCGTACTCGAAGGACAGGACCTCGTCGACCGGGAAGTCGGCGATCGGGTCGAGTGGCGCCTCGAGGAGCTTGCACTCGCCGGTGACCGGGCGGACAACCCGGGCCGTCTCGTGACGGCGGCAGTACACCAGGGCGGGGTCGCCGTCGAGGCCCTCGCCCGACGGGTCCGGCAGGCCCTTGAAGTAGAAGTCCAGTTTGTCGATCTCATACCCGGCCTGCTCCGGGCCGAGCGTGCCGGTGACCTCGGCCACCTTGGCGCCCATCCGGGACACCTCGGCCGTCAGGACGTCGCCGTCGGTGACGAGCGACAACTGGGCGATCTTCTTCGGCTCGCCGAACGTCTCGCGGCCGCCCGTCGTGGCCTGCTCGGTGCTCATCGGCATGAAGAGGGCGTACTCCCCCTCGACGTCGCCGTGGCGGGCCCGGACCCCGAACCAGCCGGCGCCGAACGTCGCCAGCCCGTTCCCCATGTCGACCACGGCGATCCGGAGGCGGGCGGTGGGTGCCGCCGGATCGAGCGGCCGCGGGAGCACGGCGGCGATGGCATCCGGATCAGTGCGGAAGACGACCGTCACCGCCTTCGACCAGATCGGACTCCGCGTGGCCTCGATCTCGCGGTTGGACTGCTGCGCCGCAGCACGGGCCCCGTAACGGACGTTCCCCATGGCATTCCCTCCCCCGGGCGGCGCCGCGGCCGCCCACCGAAGTGTTGCACGGACGGATCCGTCCTGCTCGGTGGACGGCCGACCGGCGGGTCCTCCGTGAACCGTCCCCCGGCGGGTGGCAGGATGCGGTCGCCGAGCGGCAGCGCCGCTCCCGAGCCGGAGGTACGGGCCCATGGACAGACGAACGACCACCTCGTGCGGACCGGACGCGGGACGTGCGGACGACGGGCCGGCGGCCCGATGATCCTCGACCGGTTCGACGTCACCGGCCGGGTCGCCGTCGTCACGGGGGCCGGCCTCGGCATCGGGCGGGGCATCGCCCTCGGGCTCGCCGAGGCCGGAGCCGACGTGGTGGTCGCCGCCCGCACCGAGTCCGACCTCGACGAGGTGGCCGCCCGGATCAGGGCGCTCGGCCGCCGCGCCCTGGTCGTCCCGACCGACGTGATCGACCTGGCCCAGTGCGCACGACTGATCGACGGAGCCGTCGAGGAGTTCGGCCGACTGGACATCCTGGTGAACAACGCCGGCGGGGCGATGCCCCGGGCGGCGATGGACACCAGCGAGGGGTTCATGGCCCGCACGTTCGCGTTCAACGTGACCGCGCCGCTGACCCTCACCAAGCTGGCGGCCCGGCAGATGGTGGACACGGTGGGCGCCGGAGCGGTCGTGAACATCTCGTCCCGGGCGGCCTCCATGACCCAGCCCATGTTCGTCGCCTACGGGGCGGCCAAGGCGGCGCTCGACCGGATGACGAAGAACATCGCCTCGGAGCTGGCGCCCCGGGTCCGGGTCAACGCGCTCGACGTCGGCGGGGTGGCCACCCGGTCGCTCGAGGTCGTGCTGACCGACGACACCCTGAAGCGCCAGTTCCTGGACGGCACCCCGATGGGGCGCCCGGGCGAGCCCGAGGACATTGCCTGCGCGGCGCTGTTCCTGGCGTCGGACGCCTCGTCGTGGGTGACCGGCAAGGTGGTCGAGATCGACGGGGGCACCGAGGCGCCCGCCATCCTGGTGCCGGTGGCCCCCCTCGAGCCGACCCCGGCGGACGGGGCCGGGTGAACGACGCCGTGCCGGCCGGCGCCCCCCTGACCGGGCTGTCGCACGTGCAGCTCAACGTGACCGACCCCGTGGCCAGCGCCGAGTGGTACACGGTGGCCCTGGGCCTCGAACCGTTCGCGTCCGACCCGGCGATCGGGTACGTGGCCCTGACCCACCGGGCGGCCCGGCTGGTCGTCGTGCTCACCCGCCGGGACGGCGGCGCGGTCGACCACGCCGCCGGAGTCCTCGACCATCTGGCCTTCGCCGTCCCCGACGGCGGGTCGCTCGTGGCGTGGGCCGAGCACCTAGCTTCGGTCGGCATCGACCACCCCGGCGTGGTGTCCGAGAACGGGAACCCGTCGCTGCAGCTGCGCGACCCGGACGGCACGGCCATCGAACTGGTGGCGCCGAAGCCATAGGCGGGTCCGTCCCGACACCGCGCCGACGCCGACGGGTGGTGCGGCGAGGCGCCTGCGACCCCGCCGTTCCGACCGCTCCCTCGCTAGGGTGGATCGACCGGGCGGGGTCCACCCCGACGGGGGCAAGGCGAATGGGGAACGATGGAACTGGAACGAGGCAAGGTCGCAGTCGTCACCGGAGCCGCCGGCGGGATCGGACTGGCGCTGGCCGAGCGGTTCGCCCGCAGCGGGCTCCACGTGGTCCTGGCCGACGTGGACGAGGCCGCGCTCGCCCGGGCCACCGAGACGATCTCGTCCATGGGTGTGGAGGCGCTGGGCGTGCCCACCGACGTGAGCAGCGAGCAGGCGGTCCAGGCGCTGGCCGCCGCCACCCTGGAGCGGTTCGGCGCCGCCCACATCGTGTGCAACAACGCCGGCGTGGCCACGATGGCCGACCCGTGGACCGGTCCGCTGTCGTCGTGGGAGTGGGTGATCGGCGTCAACCTGTGGGGCGTCATCCATGGGGTTCGGGCGTTCCTGCCGATCCTGGTGGGCCAGGGCGAGGGCCACATCGTCAACACCGCGTCGATCGCCGGGCTGCTGCCCGGCCTGACCCCGGCCTACGACGCCACGAAGCACGCCGTGGTGGCGCTGACCGAGGACCTCTACACCTCGCTCGCCATGACCGGCCTCCCCATCGGGGTGAGCGTGCTCTGCCCGGGCTGGGTGCGGACCGGGATCATGGACGCCGGCCGGAATTGGCCCGCGCACCTGGGCGAGGCGCCGCCGGACGCCTTCGGCGCCGAGATCATGGGCAACCACGTCCGTCGGGCCATCGACGAGGGGCTGACTCCGGGCTCGGTGGCCGACCTGGTCGCCGACTCGATCACCGGCCTGCGCTTCTGGGTCTTCCCGCACCCCGACTTCGTGGAGGTGGCCGAGCGGCGGTGGGCCACCATCGCGGAGGGGCAGAACCCGGCGCTGCTCACCGACGTCCCCGGCCTGCCGCCGGCCGAGCAGCTGCTCACCGAGGTGGCGGCCCTCCTCGAGGTGCCGCCGGCCGACTGATTGGCGAGCCGGTTGCCGGCCCGGCCGGTCCGGCCGTCCGGGTGGCCCGGCCTCCGCTGTCGGCCCCGAGCCCCGGCATCCGCTACTGTCCCTCGGGCCGAACCGGCCGCAAGGGGGGAACCGGAACGATGCAGTTGATCGTCGCAGTCATCAAGCCGTTCAAGCTGGAGGACGTCAAGCAGCGTCTCAAGGAGCTCGGCGTCCACGGCATGACCGTCACCGAGGTACAGGGCTTCGGGCGCCAGCACGGCCACACCGAGGTGTACCGCGGCGCCGAGTACCAGGTCGACTTCGTACCGAAGATCCGCATCGAGCTGGCCGTCGACGACGCCCAGACCCACGAGGTGGTCGACGCCATCGTGGACTCGGCCCGCACCGGTGCGATCGGCGACGGCAAGATCTGGGTCCAGCCCATGGACGCACTCGTCCGCATCCGGACAGGAGAACGCGGCCCCGACGCCCTCTGAGTCGCACACCAGTCAGTTCGGCGGCCGAGTGCCGCCCCGGTCCCCGACAAGGAACACGCATGCACGCCGTCAACACCACCTGGGTCCTCGTGTCCGCGGCCCTCGTCCTCTTCATGACCCCGGGCCTCGCCCTGTTCTACGGGGGCATGGTGCGCTCGAAGAACGTGCTGGCGGTGATGATGAACAACTTCGTCGCCATGGGTGTGGTCACCGTCCTGTGGGCCCTGATCGCCGGCAGCCTCGTGTTCGGCACCGACGTCGGCCACGGCCTGATCGGCGACGCCTCGCTGGCCGGGCTGGGCAACCTGGGCCGGGGGCTCGCCGGCTTCGGGCCGATGACGGTGTCGCCCCTTGCGGTGGTTACCTTCCAGATGATGTTCGCCGTGATTACCGCGGCGCTCATCAGCGGCGGCACGACCGACCGGATCAAGTTCCCGTCCTTCGTCTTGTTCATCTCCGTCTGGCTGTTGCTCGTCTACGTCCCGCTGGCCCACTGGGTGTTCAGCCCGAACGGCTGGCTGGCCCACCGCGGCGTCCTCGACTTCGCCGGAGGCACCGTCGTGGAGATCAATTCGGGCTTCTCCACGCTCGCCATCGTCCTGGTGCTCGGGCGTCGTCGCGGGTGGCCGAGCGAGGGCATGGCGCCCCACTCGGTACCGCTCAGCCTCCTGGGCGTCGGCATCCTGTGGTTCGGCTGGTTCGGCTTCAACGCCGGCTCGGCACTCGGGATGAACAGCGTGGCCGTCTACGCCTTCGTGAACACCGCGCTGGCCGCGGCGGCCGGCCTGCTCGGGTGGCTGTGCTTCGAGCGTGTGCGCGAGGACTACCCGACCACGCTGGGCGCCGCCTCGGGCGCCGTAGCGGGCATGGTGGCCATCACCCCGTGCGCCGGGTTCGTCCAGCCGATGGCCGCACTGCTGATCGGCGTGCTCGCCGGCGTGGTGTGCGCCATGGCCGTACGCCTCAAGTTCCGGCTCCGCTACGACGACTCGCTCGACGTCCTGGGCGTGCACGGCGTCGGCGGGCTCCTGGGCATGATCCTCCTCGGCCTGTTCGCCACCAGGTCGGTGAACCGGGCCGGGGCGGACGGGCTCCTGACGGGCGGCGGCTTCCACCTGCTCGGGCTGGAGTCGCTGGCCGCCGTCGTGACCATGGCCTTCGCCTTCGGGGTCACCTGGCTCATCGCCACCGCCATCGACCGCACGATCGGCCTTCGGGTCAGCCCCGAGGCGGAGTCCCGGGGGCTCGACCTCTCCCAGCACGCCGAGTCGGCGTACTCCATCGGCGGCATGGGGCGGATCGGCAGCTGACCACACGGCGGTCGCCGCCGGGGCCGTCGACCGCCTGTTCAGTTGACGCTGCGCTCGCGACCCTCCCAGTACGGGGCGCGCAGCTCACGCTTCAGCACCTTCATCGCCCCCGACAGCGGGAGCGGCTCGGTGCGGAACTCGATGCTCTTCGGGAGCTTGTAGCCGGCGATCCACTCCCGGGCGTGCACCGTGAGCTCCTCCTCGGTCACGACGTGCCCGTCGCGCAGGACCACGACGGCGTGGACGGCCTCGCCCCACTGCTCGTGCGGGATGCCGATGACCGCCACCTGCTGCACGGCCGGGTGACCGGCCAGCGCGTTCTCCACCTCCGACGAATAGACGTTCTCGCCGCCGGTGACGATCATGTCCTTCACCCGGTCGACCAGGTAGAGGTAGCCGTCCCCGTCGAGGTAGCCGGCGTCGCCCGTGTGGTACCACCCGTCGCGGAACACCTCGGCGGTGGCCTCGGGCTGCTTCCAGTACTCGATCATGTAGTTGCCACCCCGGGCGCACACCTCGCCGGTCTCGCCCATCGGGAGCGGGCGGCCGAGCGGGTCCTGGACCGAGAGCTCCACCCCCGGCACGGGGTAGCCGGCCGACTGCAGGTACGAGCCGCCGAGACGGTGCTCGGCGGGGCCGAGGACGGTGATGACCGAACTGGACTCGGTCATGCCGTACCCCTGCCAGATGTTCATGTCGGGGTACAGCTCGAGAAGGGTCTCCAGCAGGGCCTTCGGCATGGGCGAGGCGCCGTAGACCAGGTCCGAGAGGCCCCCGAGCCGCTCGGGCCGGAAGTCGGGGTGTGCCATGGTCAGCCCGATCATGGTCGGCACCATCGTGGTGATGGTCGGCCGGTAGGCCGCGACGGCGGCCATGACGGCCGCGGGCTCGAACATCGGGAGGATCACCGTGTGACTGCCGAGCGCCGGACCGCCCACCGCGGCGTACATCGAGGCGGCATGGAACATCGGGGTCTGCAGGAGGTTCACCGAGTCGCGGCCCCGGGAGATCGTCATGGTGATGTGGTAGGCGTTGAGGATCTCGGCCCGCTGGTCGAGTAGCACGCCCTTGGGCATCCCGGTCGTGCCGCCGGTGTACATGAGGACGACCGGGTCGGTCTCCTCGCCCTCGTCCGGCAGCACCGGGTCGGCCGTCAGCAGGTCGCCGAATGTGACGGTGTGGGGCACGTCCCCGTTGCCGATCAGCACCACGTGCTCGAGGCCGGCCTCCTCGCGGACCGCCTCGATGACGGGGGCGAAGACCGGGTCGACGAAGCAGACCCGGGTGTCCGAGTCCCGCAGCACATGGGCCAGCTCACGGGGGGCGAACCGGAGGTTGAGCGGGTTCACGATGCCCCCGCCGAGAAAGGCGGCGTGCAGCAGCTGCAGGTACTCGGGCGAGTTGAGCGCCAGGACGGCGAAGCGGTCGCCACGGTCGATGCCGAGACCCTGCATGCCGCCGATGAGCCGCTCCACCCGGTCGAGGTGCTCGGCGTAGGTGAACGACTCCCCCGTACCGGCGTTGGTGGCGACCGGCCGGTCGGCGTTGCGGGCCACGGACGGCAGGAGCAGCCGGTGGTACACGAGTTCCTTCATGGCCTCATGGTACGAGGGTCGGCACCGGAAATGCTGGTGGCGACCTGTCGGTCGTCGCAACGGCAGGGGCCGGGGGCATGCGGCACCGTGGCCGCCGCCCGACGCGGCCCACCACCGCCCGCCACGGACCCGCACGTACGACGACGTCCCGGGCCATACTTGCCGGCGATGCCAGCCCGCACCCACGAGACCCCGCCGGCTCCGACCCGGACCATCGGGCTGACGGCCGCCGGTTCGACGTCGCCACCGGCCGCCCCACCCTTCCGGGCCGCCGCGCCCAACGTCGTGGTCGTCGTGCTCGACGACACCGGCTTCGCCCAGCTCGGGTGCTACGGCTCCGATATCGCCACACCGGCCATCGACGGTCTGGCGGCCCGGGGCATCCGGCTCACCAACTTCCACACCACGGCCATCTGCTCGCCCACCCGGGCCTGCCTGCTCACCGGCCGGAACCACCACCGGGTCGGCGTGGGCATGCTGCCCGACCTGCCCATGAACTTCCCGGGCTACGAGGGCCGGATCACCGATGAGGCCGGGACCCTCGCCCAGATCCTGCGGGCCGACGGCTATGCCACCTTCTGCGTGGGCAAGTGGCACCTGACGCCCCGTGACCAGCGGTCCCCGTCCGGCCCCTTCCACAATTGGCCGCTCGGCAAGGGTTTCGAGCACTACTACGGGTTCCTGGGCGGGGATGCCAACCACTGGGCACCCGAATTGGTCCGCGACAACACCTACGTGGACCCGCCCCGCACCCCCGCCGAGGGCTACCACTTGACCGAGGACCTGGCGGACGAGGCCATCGCCCGGCTCCGCGAGCTGCGGCGCAACCAACCCGGGAGGCCGTTCCTGCTGTGGCTCGGCCTGGGGGCGACCCATGCGCCCCACCACGTGGCGCCCGAGTGGAGCGATCGGTACCGCGGCCGGTTCGACGCCGGATGGGACGAGTGGCGGGTGCACACCCTCGAGCGGCAGATCCGCATGGGCATCGTGCCCGAGGGCACCGGGCTGCCGGTCCCGTCGGACCACGTGCCGGCGTGGAAGGACCTCGCGCCCGACCACCGGCGCCTGTACGCCCGGATGATGGAGCTGTTCGCCGGGTTCCTCACCCACGCCGACGCCCAGATCGGCCGGGTACTCGCCACCCTGGAGCAACTGGGCGAGGCCGACGACACCGTCGTCGTCCTGGTGTCCGACAACGGTGCCTCGGGTGAGGCCGGGCCCCACGGCTCGGTCAGCGAGTTCCGGTTCGCCCAGGGCCGCGACGAGGACGTCGACCTGAACCTGGCCATGATCGACGAGCTGGGCGGCCACAAGTCGTACAACCACTACCCCTGGGGGTGGGCAGAGGCCGGCAACACGCCGGTGCGGCGGTTCAAGCGGTACACGTTCGAGGGCGGGGTACGCGACCCGTGCATCATCGCCTGGCCGGCGGGGCTGCGCGACACCGGCGCGGTCCGCAACCAGTACTGCCACGCGGTCGACGTGCTCCCGACCCTGCTCGACGCCGTCGGCCTCGAGGCGCCCGATGTGCTCGGGGGTGTCGGGCAGATGAGCCTCGACGGTGTGACGTTGCGCGCCATGCTCGACGAACCCGACGCCCCCGACCCCCGGACCAGCCAGTATTTCGAGTGCTGGGGCAGCCGGGCCCTCTACGAGGGCGGCTGGAAGGTGGTCACGAACCACGTCAACCAGCTCACCCACGCGGACCGCGAGCTGATCGCCGGCAGCGACGACTTCGCCACCGACCACTGGCACCTCTTCGACACCCGCACCGACATGGCCGAGAACGACGACGTGGGCGACGAGCACCCCGACGTCCGGGACCGCCTGGTGGCCCGCTGGTACGAGGAGGCCGCGCGCAACGGCGTGCTGCCGCTGAGCGACGGGGTGACGGACCGCCTCGCCCACTTCTTCGTGCCGTGGCCGACCGGGGCCCAACGGGTCGAACTGCGCGTCGGCGAGCGGGTGTTCGAGGACAACGTGCCCGTGCTGTCCAACGGGTTCACCGTGACCGCACGGCTCGGGGCGCCGCCCGCGTCGGACACCGTCGGTGTCCTGGCCGAGCAGGGCGACTACAACGGCGGCTGGGTCTGGTTCGCCCAGGACGGTCTGCTCACCTTCGCCTGCAGCTTCGTGAGCGAGTACGTCACCCGGCTGTCGGTGCCGGTGCCGGCCGGGGCCACCGAGCTCCGGCTCGTCGGGCGCCGGGCGGGCGACGGGTTCGAGGTGGCCTGCGCCGCCGACGGGCGGCACGTCGGGGAGGTCCGGCTCCCCCACGAATGGCCCGGGCTGTGGACGCCGAACTCGGCGGCGTCACTGCTGGCCGGGATCGGGCGCCCGCTGCCGGTGTGCGACGGCTACGACCCGCGGGTGCCGTTCAACGGCGCGCTCGAGCTGCTGGTGATCGAGTCCGACCGGGGCGCGGGCTTCGCCGACCTGGCCCACCAGGTCGAGACCGCGTTCCGCAGCCAGTGAGCGCACCTGACCCTCAGTGACCGGCACGACCAGGAGGTCCCATGCACACCGACGACGCACACCCGGCTGACGGACAGGTCCTCACCCCCGGCCGGGTCGCCGACCACCTGGCGATCCAGGACCTGGCCACGGCGTACGCCTTCGCAGTCGATGATCGGGACTGGGCCCGGTGGGAGACGCTGTTCGTGCCGGGAGGACTCGTCGACTACACGTCGGCGGGTGGCATCGCCGGGACCCCGGCCGAGGTGGCGGCGTGGATGCCGGGGGCCATGTCGGTGTTCGCGTTCTGCCTGCACACCACGTCGACCCATGAGATCCGGTTCACCGGACCCGACACGGCGATCGGGCGCGTGCACGTGTTCAACCGCAACGGCGTCGAGTGGGAGGGCGTCGACGAGCTCTTCGACGTGGGAGCGGTCTACGAGGACACGTATGCCCGCGTCGGTCCGGCCTGGAGGATCGCCAGCCGGATCGAGCACACCGCCTACGTGGACGGGGGCGGGTTCGCCCGGATGATCCTGGGCATGGCCCGGGCGGCGGCCACCGACGGCCGGCCGGCGCCGTTCGGCTGAGCGGCCCGGGACGCACCATCCGGCCGGGAGCCGACCGGGGCAAGCGGGGCAAGCGGGGCAAGCGGGGCAAGCGGGGCAAGCGGGTTACGGTGCCCGATGTGCCCGAATCGCCGCCTCGACCGAGGAGTGGGCGATCGGGCTCCGGTCGGGCCCGCACGACACCCGGCCCGAGGCACGCCCCCCGCCCGGACCGGCTCGCACTAGGTGTGCTTCTCCCCCGAGGGTGACCTGGCGGGCGGGGTCGTCGTCGTGGCCATCGGCGTGGATGCCTGCCGCCACCTGGGGGACAAGAAGGAGTACCTGTTCGTCGCCGGGCTCCCGCTCCTGCTCGGCCTCCACCAGATCGTCGAGACGTTCGTGTGGTGGGGCCTGCAGGGGAAGGTGTCCCCGACGATCGGGAGCGTGGCCATGTGGGCCTACCTGCTCTTCGCCCTGGCGGCCCTGCCGGTTCTCGTGCCGCTCCTCGTGCTCGGACTGGAGCGGACCCCGGCGATGCGCCGCCGAATCGTCCCGTTCGTGGTCGCCGGGGCCGCCACCGGTGGGATCCTGCTGGCCACCATGCTCCGGACCCACCGCACGGCCGACCTCGGCTCGTACCACCTGGCGTACTCCATCGGGCTGCAGCACGGGGTCCTCGTGGTCGGGCTCTACATCGCGGCCACCTGCGGGTCGATGCTGGTCTCGGGCCTCCGCCACGTGTTCTGGTTCGGCGTGTCGAACCTGGTGGCCATCGCCGTCCTGGCCCGCCTGAGCGCGGACGGGTTCACGTCGCTGTGGTGCTTCTACGCCGCCCTGGCCGCCGGTGCGATCGCTCTCTACCTCCGGTTCGGCGAGCGCAGGCACCCGGCGACGCCGAGCCTGGCAGGCGGCGCCGGCGTCTGAGCAGCAGCCGGCGGTCGACGGTGCCAGAATCGGCATGACGCGGTCGCGCCCACCTCGGGTGCGGCATCGAGGACGTCACCGAAGGAGCGCCTCACCATGCCAGGAGTGCACATCGTCACGGACAGCTCGTCCGACCTGACCGCCGACGACCTGGGGGAGTTCGACGTCGAGGTCGTCCCGTTGACCGTGCGGTTCGGCAGCGAGGAGTTCACCGACGGGCTCGACCTGACCGTCACCGAGTTCTACAGCCGGATGGCGGCATCGGACGAGCTCCCCCAGACGGCGTGCCCGTCGCCCGGTGCCTTCGAGGCGGCGTTCCTCCGGGCGAACGACGCCGGTGCCGACGCCGTGGTCTGCCTCAACATCTCGAGCGACCTCTCGAACACCCTCCAGTCGGCCCAGACGGCCTCGGAGGCCGTCGCCGACCAGATCCCGGTCCACGTCGTCGACAGCCGGTCGGTGTCCAGCGGTCTCGGGACCCTGGTGCTCGAGGCGGCCAGAGTCGCCCGGGCCGCGGCCGACGTGGACACGGTGCTCGCCAAGGTCCGCTCCCTCGTCCCGCGGACCCACGTGATCGCCGCGCTCAACACGCTGGAGAACCTGAAGAAGGGCGGCCGGATCGGCGGGGCGCGGGCGATGCTCGGTTCGATGCTGTCCATCAAGCCCGTGATCGACATCACCGGCGGTGAGGTCGAGGAGTCGGGCAAGCCGCGGACCCGCAAGCGGGCGATGCACATGCTGTACGAGCGGATGCTCGAGGCGGGCTCGATCGACCACGTCGCCGTCATGCACGGCGGGGCGCACGACATCGGCGAGTTCCTCGACCTCATCTCGGCCAAGTTCCCCCGTGAGTCGCTCCGGCTCGGGCAACTGGGCGCCATCATCGGCACCCACGGCGGCGCCGAGATCATCGGCGTCAGCTGGCTCGCGGGGACGTAGGCGGCGGTTCGGCCCGATCAGGCCACGGCCCGCCGGAAGACACCGGTGGCCCAGGTCGGCACCACGGCACACCGAGGGATCAGCTCGGCGGAGGCGCGTCATGGTCCGCCTCCCGGGTTGAGTTGGGACAACCCACGGTCACCACGAACTGGTGGTGACCGGACACCCCCGGACCCTTGCGTCCTGCGGTGACGGCGGCTGCAACTGCGGGGGCTGAGCGCCCCTCAGTGGATGAGCACCTTGAGGGCCTTGTGGTCCGCCGCGTGCCCGAAGACGTCGTAGGCCTCGAGCATCTGGTCGAACGAGAATTCGTGGGTGACGAACTTGTCGGCGGGCAGCTTGTGCTCGGCAACGAGCGACAGGAGCATCCCCAGTGTGTTCGTGTTGACGAGGCCCATCGAGATGTCGATGTTCTTGATCCAGAGCTCGTTGAGGGCCAGGTCGACGGACTTCCCGTGCACGCCGATGTTGGCGACGTTGCCCCCCGGGCGCACGATCACCGTGGCCATGGTGAACGTCTCCGGAATGCCGACAGCCTCGATGGCCACGTCGACACCGAGTCCGTCAGTCAGCGCCAGCACCTGGTCCTTCCAATCCGGATCGCCTGAATTCACCGTATCGGTCGCCCCGAAGTCCTCGGCCCTGGACAACCGGGCATCGTCGAGGTCGATGGCGATGACCTTCGACGGTCCGTAGAGGCGCGCCGTCATGACGGCGGAGAGTCCGACGGGCCCGGACCCGATGACCGCGACCACGTCGCCCGGCTGCACGTGTCCGTACTGGACCCCGATCTCGAATCCGGTCGGAAGGATGTCCGACAGGAGGATCCCCTCGGCGTC
>JADGOH010000072.1 GCA_017883025.1 Acidimicrobiales bacterium | reverse complement strand
TGAACGGGTTGATGGTGCCCGCCGCGTCGCCCACCACGAGGGTGGTGGCGCCGACCCGGGGGCCGACGGCCAGGCCCATCGGCAGCTTGCCGCCGGTGGCCGGGCCCAGTGCCGTGGCGGGGGAGAGATCCCACTCCTTCGGCGCCCAGGCAACGAAGTGCTGCATGAGCGTGCCGGTGTTCACGCCCTTCCACCGCTGGTCGGTGGAGAGCAGGCCGACGCCGACGTTCACCCGACCGTCGCCCAACGGGAAGATCCAGCCGTAGCCCGGGACCACGTTGCCCTCGCCGTCGCGGATGTCGAGGTGGGACTCGATGAATGGCTGGTCGTGCCCGGGGGAGGCGTAGTAGCCGCGCAGCGCCATGCCCATGGGCTGGCTCCGGTCCCGACTGGTGCCGAGCGCACGGCCGAAGCGCGAGTTGGCGCCGTCGGCCACGACGACGTACCGGGCCCGTACCTCGCGGGCCCGTCCGGTCGACTTGTCCTTCACCACGGCGCCCACGCACGACGGGAGGCCGGCACCGTCGGGGGTCGGAACGGTCCCGTCGAGGATCGGCTCGAGCGCCTCGGTGCCCTGCCACACGGTGGCGCCGGCCTTGGCCGCCCGCTCGTTGACCAGCGCGTCGAGGTCGTGTCGGGTGATGACGTAGCCGTAGTTCGGGAACGAGGGGTGCTCGGGCCAGGGCAGGTCCAGCGTCCTGCCGAACGCATGGCACCGCAGCCCGCTGTACCGGTGGGCACCGGCCAGCGACCCCTCGATGCCCATGTCGGCGAGCTGGCGGACCGACCGGGGGGTCAGGCCGTCGCCGCACGTCTTGACCCGGGGGAACTCCTTCTTCTCCACCAGGGCGACGTCCCAGCCGGCTTCGGCCAGCCAGTAGGCGCACGACGAGCCCGAGGGCCCGCCACCGACCACCAGCACGTCGTGGACGTGCCCGCCGGCCGGGGGGCCGGCGTCCTCTGCGCCCCGGAGGGGGTCGCCGGCGTCGGTGGGGACGGGTGTGCCTTCGGCCGCTGCGCTCACGCACCAATGCTAGGTGGGACGGCTGCCGCTCGGCACACCGGGAGCCGGGCGGCGCCCGATCCGCGGCCGGCGGCCGGATGTGCTTTGTCGGAAGGGTGCGTGGTAAAAAACACGTGCTGTGGCCGACTACCTTCCGATCCTGATCCTGATCATCCTGGGGTTCCTGTTCGCCTCCCTCTCGTTCGTCGGGTCTGCCCTGCTCGCGCCCAAGAAACGGCCCACGGCGGCCAAGTTGGCACCCTATGAGTGCGGGATCGTCCCCGGAATCGACCCGCCGACCCGGTTCCCCGTGCGGTTCTACCTGGTGGCGATGATCTTCATCATCTTCGACATCGAGGTGGTCTTCCTCTACCCGTGGGCCGTGATCTTCCGGCAGCTGCGGTCGTTCGGCCTGGTCGAGGTGCTGGTCTTCGCCGTCGTCGTCTTCGTCTCGTTCGTGTACCTGGTCGGCAACGGGGCCCTCAGCTGGGGCCCGTCGAAGCGACTCGCCGGCGGCATGCCGTCACGCACCTCGGACTCGACGATCGCCCGCATCGGCACCCCCTCCGAGGGGACCGACGGGGAGCAGGCGCCCTCCACCGCCCCGGCCGGCCCCGGCCGCGCCGCCTGAGCGGGGGGCGGACCGGACCATGGGACTCGAGGACCTCCAGCACAACTTCCTCACCGGACGGCTCGAGGACCTGGTCAAGTGGGCACGGACCTACTCGATGTGGCCGGCCACCTTCGGGCTGGCATGCTGCGCCATCGAGATGATGTCGGTCGGCGCTGCCGACTTCGACGTCGCCCGGTTCGGCATGGAGGTCTTCCGGGCTTCGCCCCGGCAGGCCGACCTCATGATCGTTGCCGGACGGGTCTCCCAGAAGATGGCCCCGGTGCTCCGTCAGGTCTACGACCAGATGATGGAGCCCAAGTGGGTCCTGTCGATGGGCGTGTGCGCCAGCTCGGGCGGGATGTTCAACAACTACGCCATCGTCCAGGGCGTGGACCAGATCGTCCCGGTCGACGTCTACGCGCCCGGGTGCCCCCCGACCCCCGAGACGCTGATGCACGCCATCCTCACCCTGCACGAGAAGGTGCGGACCGACGACATCACGCGCCGGCGCACACTGGTCCCCGACGGCGGTTCGGACACGACGGGGCTCGCCTCCGACCAGGGGGGTGACACGGACGACGCTCGTGGCCCCGACGGCACCACGGGGGGCTGGACGCCGGACCGGCCCGACGCCGTCCACCTCGGCACCCCCAAGCGCAACCCGATCATCGCCCGCAGCGTGGGTGAGCCCCTGTGACCACGGCCACCGACGGGGACACCTCCTCCGACGCGCCCGTGACCACCCTGTCCGGCGGCTCGTCGGAGCGCCGGCGGCGCGGGGCCGCGCCCGAGATCCTCTTCCCCACCCGCGAGCAGTACGTGGGCGTGGTCACCGCCCTGCGCGACGAGGGCTTCGAGACCTGCGCCGACCTGTGCGCCGTCGACTACCTGACCCATCCCGGGCGCACCCTGCCCGACGGGGTGGCGCCGGAGCGCTTCGAGGTCGTGGTCAACCTGCTCTCCCTCAGCCAGGTCCGCCGGGTCCGGGTACGGGTCCAGGTCCCGGCCGGCGACGCCGAGGCGCCGACCCTCTTCGACCTCTATCCCGGGACCGAGGCCATGGAGCGCGAGGCCTACGACCTGTTCGGGATCGTCTTCACCGGCCACCCCGACATGACCCGGATCCTGATGCCGGAGGACTGGGAGGGCCACCCCCTGCGCAAGGACTACGGGGTCGGACGCGTGCCCGTCCAGTTCAAGGGCGCGCCGGGGCCACGATGACCGACACCGAACCGGCCACCGACGACGTGCCGCACCCCGACGGCGACCTCCCGGACCCCGTGTCGGGCGAGCAGTATGACGAGCCGTCCACGTCGGGCACCGCCACGGGCCTCGTGATCGAGACGTCCGAGGGCGCCCAGGAGCTGTTCCCCCGGACCCAGACCCCGCCGGACGAGCTCCGCCGCGAGGTCGGTGCCGTGCTGCGCCTGCCCGAGGGCATGGTCCTCAATGCGGACGACATCGACATCGAGCAGACCGACGACGAGACCATGATCATCAACATGGGCCCGCAGCACCCCTCGACCCACGGGGTGCTCCGGCTCATGATCGAGCTCGACGGCGAGACGGTGCTGCGCACCAAGCCGGTCATCGGTTACCTGCACACCGGCATGGAGAAGACGGCGGAGGAGCTCACCTACGTCCAGGGGTCGACCAACGTCACCCGGATGGACTACCTCTCGCCACTGAGCAACGAGCTGGTGCTGTCGCTGGCCGTCGAGGCGCTCCTCGGGATCGAGATGCCGCCGCGCTCCGACTGGATCCGCATGCTGCTGGTCGAGCTCAACCGGGTCTCGTCCCACCTCATGTGGATGGCCACCAACGGCATGGACCATGCCTCCACGTCGATGATGATCTACGGCTTCCGTGAGCGCGAGATGATCCTCGCCTTCTTCGAGAAGACGACCGGGCTGCGCATGAACCACAACTTCATCCGCCCCGGCGGCACGGCGGCCGACCTGCCTGACGGGTGGGAGGACGACGTCACCATCATCTGCGACACGATCATGCCCCGCCTCGACGAGTACGACGAGCTGCTCACCGGCCAGCCGGTGTTCCGTCAGCGTTCCGAGGGCGTCGGCAACCTGTCGGCCGAGGAGGCGCTGGCCCTCTCCTTGACCGGGCCCCTGCTGCGGTCGACCGGCGTGCCCTGGGACCTCCGCCGCACCATGCCGTACCTCCGCTACGACGAGGTCGAGTTCGACGTGATCGTCGGGACCTTCGGGGACAACTTCGACCGCTACTCGATCCGCCTGAACGAGATCCGCGAGTCGATCCGGATCATCCGCCAGATCGTCGAGAAGATGCCGGCCGGCGACTACCGGGTCCAGGACAAGAAGGTCACCCCGCCGCCCCGCGGCCGCATCGACGAGTCGATGGAGGCCCTCATCCACCACTTCAAGGTGTTCACCGAGGGCTTCCGGGTGCCGGAGGGCGAGGTCTACGTGGCCATCGAGTCCCCCCGGGGCGAGCTCGGCTGCTACCTGGTGTCGGACGGCTCGCCCAAGCCCTACCGGATGCACATCCGGGGGCCGAGCTTCGTGAACCTCCAGGCCCTCCCCCTCATGATGCGCGGCGGCCTGCTGGCCGACGCCGTCGTCGTGTGCTCGTCCGTCGACCCGGTGATGGGGGAGGTGGACCGGTGACCGAGCCGACCCCGCTCGCGCCGCCCCGGCGCGCCGCCCTGGCGCCGGCTGCCCCGACCCACCTGTCGGCCGACGTCGTCGCCCGGGCCCGCCAGCTGATCGGGCTCTACCCCGAGCCCCGGTCGGCCCTGATCCCGCTCTGCCACCTGGCCCAGGAGCAGGACGGTTGGCTCACACCGGAGGCCATGGTCGACATCGCCGGCCTGGTCGGCGTGACCCCGAGCGAGGTGCTCGGCACGGCCTCGTTCTACGACATGCTCCACACCGAGCCGGTCGGGAGATACGTGGTGGCCGTCTGCACCAACATCGCCTGCCTGCTGGGCGGCGCGGGCGAGCTGCTCGAGCACGCCGAGGACTCGCTGGGCATCGGGGCCGGCGGCACGACCCCGGACGGGACCGTCACCCTCGAGGAGGCCGAGTGCCTGGCCGACTGCGACCGGGCGCCGTGCGTCCAGGTCAACCACCGGTACGTGGGCGCCCAGTCCCCCGAGTCGTTCGACCGGCTGATCGACGAGCTTCGCTCGGGTGCCCGTGACGCCGACATCCCGCCGCACGGCACGCTGATCCGGGTCCACCGTGCGAACGGCCTGGCCGTCGATCCCGACGTCGTGGTCGAGGAGCGCCGTGCCGCCGCCGAGGCGAAGGCGGCGCGCGAGGCCGCGGCCGCACCGGCCACCGGGGGAGGAGCCTGATGGCGATCACCGACCCGCCGAAGATCGTCACCTCCCGGATCGGCTACGACGACTCCCACACGCTCGAGCGTTACCTGGCCACCGGCGGCTACGAGGGCCTGCGCAAGGCCCTGGCCATGACCCCCGAGGCGGTGGCCGCCGAGGTCGACGCCGCCAGTCTGCTGGGCAGGGGCGGCGCCGGGTTCCCGGCCGGCCGCAAGTGGTCGATGCTCCGCAAGGCACCGGTCACCTACCTGGTGGTCAACGGCGACGAGTCGGAGCCGGCCACGTTCAAGGACCACCTGCTGGTCGAGCGGGACCCGCACCAGCTGGTCGAAGGCGTGGTCATCGCCGCCTTCGCGCTGCAGGTCTCGCAGGTCTTCATCTTCCTGCGGGGCGAGTTCGCACTCGGCCTCGAGCGTGTGCAGGCTGCGCTCAACGACGCCTATGCCCACGGCGCGGTGGGCCGCGACATCTTCGGATCGGGATTCTCGGTCGACGTCGTCGTCCACCCCGGGGCCGGCGCCTACATCTGCGGCGAGGAGACGGCGCTGCTCGAGTCGCTCGAGGGCAAACGGGGGTTCCCCCGCATCAAGCCGCCGTTCTTCCCGGCCGCCATCGGGCTCTACGGCGACCCCACCGTGGTCAACAACGTGGAGACGATGTCCAATCTCCCGTGGATCGTGCGCAACGGCGGGGCCGCCTTCGCCGCCCTAGGCGGAGGGCGCTCCACCGGCACCCGGCTGTTCGCGCTGGCCGGTCACGTCCACAACCCGGGCGTCTACGAGCTCGAGATGGTCACGACCACCTTCGACGACCTCATCAACGCCCCCGTGCTGGGTGGCGGGATCCCCCACGGGCGCGGCCTCAAGGCGTTCATCCCTGGTGGCGTCTCGGCCCCGTGGTTCGGGCCGGACCAACTCGACCTGCCCCTGGGCCAGGACGAGGTGGCCGAGGCCGGATCCATGCTCGGGTCGGGGTCCGTGGTCGTCATGGACGACCACACCTGCGCCGTCCGCGCCGCGTGGCGCATCACCAAGTTCTTCAGCCGGGAGTCGTGCGGGCAGTGCACCCCGTGCCGGGAGGGCTCGGGTTGGCTCGAGCGCATCATGGACCGCATCGAGCGGGGCGAGGGCCGTGAGGCGGACCTCGACCTCCTGCTCGACGCCTGCGACAACATCGCCCCCGGCCTCACGTGGCCGCCGCAGCAGACCACCATCTGCGTGCTCGGCTCGTCGATCCCGTCGTCCATCAGCTCGGCCATCACCATGTTCCGCGACGAGTTCCTGGTCCACATCAAGGAGGGGGGCTGTCCCTATGACTGACCGGGCCACCCCGTCGGAGGAGTTCGAATTCACCCTGGACGGTCGGACGGTGCGCGCCCGCAAGGGCGAGATGCTGATCGCCGCCGCCGAGCGGGCCGGGACCTTCATCCCCCGGTTCTGCTACCACCCGCGCATGCAGCCGGTCGGCGTCTGCCGCATGTGCCTCGTCGAGGTCAGTGGACCCCGCGGCGCGACCCTCATGCCCAGCTGCTTCATCGAGGCCGCGCCGGGCATGGAGGTCAGCTCCGACTCCGACAAGGTCAAGAAGGCCCAGGACGGCGTCCTCGAGTTCCTCCTCATCAACCACCCGCTCGACTGCCCGGTCTGCGACAAGGGGGGCGAGTGCCCCCTCCAGGACCAGACCCTCGCCTACGGCCCCGGCGAGACCCGGTTCGTCGAGGAGAAGCGCCATTTCGAGAAGCCGATCCCCATCTCGGAGCTGGTCCTGCTCGACCGCGAGCGGTGCATCCAGTGCAGCCGGTGCACCCGGTTCGCCGACGAGGTGGCGGGCGAGGCCCAGATCGACTTCGTCGGCCGGGGTGAGCAGCTCCAGGTCGCCACGTTCCCCGAGCTGCCCTTCACCTCCTACTTCTCGGGCAACACCGTGCAGATCTGCCCGGTGGGCGCGCTCACCGCCACCCCCTACCGGTTCGCGGCCCGGCCGTGGGACCTCGACCAGGTCGAGTCGACGTGCACCACGTGCGCCGTCGGGTGCCGGGTGGCCGTCCAGTCGTCGTCCAACCGCCTCACCCGGCTGCTGGGCATCGACATCGACCCGGTCAACCACGGTTGGCTGTGCGACAAGGGGCGGTTTGCCGCCGACGCCGTCAACCGCGAGGACCGCTTGACCGAGCCGATGGTCCGCAAGGACGGCACCCTGGTCGCCGTGTCCTGGCACGAGGCCCTCGAGGTCGTGGCCACCGGCCTGCGGGCGGCGGTCGACGACGGGCCCGACTCGCTCGGCGTCATCGGCGGTGCCCGGCTGACCAACGAGGGCGCGTACGCCTGGGCCCGGGTGGCCAAGGGTGTGCTCGGCACCGACTCCGTCGACGCCCAGCTGGGCGACGGCCTGCCCGCCGAGCTCGTCCTCGGACTGCCCCGTGCCACCATCGACCAGGCCGCCTCGGCGTCCACCGTGCTGCTCCTGACCGGCGACGTCCGCGAGGAGCTCCCGATCCTGTTCCTGCGCCTGCGGGCCGCCGCCGTCGACGGCGACCTGTCGCTCGTGGAGCTGTCACCCCAGGCCACGTCGCTGACGGAGCACGCGGCGGTGTCGCTGCGTTACGGGCCGGGCGACGCCCGTGCCCTGGTCGACGCCCTGGTGGCCGACGGCACGCCGCCCGCCGCGGCCAAGGACGACAGCGCACTCACCGAGGCGCGCCGGCTGCTCGGCGAGGGTCCCGTGGTCGTGGTGGTGGGCCGGCCGTCGCTGGCCGAGGACGCCGAGCTGGTAGCCGACGCCGCCCGCGCCCTGGCCGAGGCGCTGCCCGAGGCCCGGTTCCTTCCCGCGCTGCGCCGCGGCAACGTGCTCGGCGCCCTCGACATGGGGCTCGCCCCGGGCCTCCTGCCCGGCCGGGTGGGGCTCGAGGACGGACGGTCCTGGTTCGAGGCGGCGTGGGGCGCGGTGCCCGACGGACGCGGGCGGGGTACGGCCGACATCCTGGCCGCGGCGGCCGGCGACCAGGCCGAGGGTGCCCCGGTGACGGCCCTGGTGCTGCTCGGGAGCGACCCGCTGTGCGACTTCCCCGACCGACGGCTGGCCCGTCGCGCCCTCGAGGCCGCCGGATTCGTGGTGGCCGTGGCCACCGCCCCGGGCGACGCGCTCGAGCACGCCGACGTCGTGCTGCCCGCCGCCGAGGCCCACGAACGGCCCGGCACCACGACCAACATCGAGGGTCGGGTGTCGCGCGTCGGCCAGAAGCTGGTGCCGCCCGGCCAGGCGTGGCCCGACTGGATGATCGCCGGCGAGCTCGCCGTGCACCTCGGCCACGACCTCGGCTTCGACTCGGTCGGCACGGTGTGGGACGAGATCGAGCGGCTCGCCGTGTCGCACCGCGGCATCACCCGCGCCGTCCTCGACTCCCACGGTGCCGCCGACGGCGTGGTCGCCCCGCTGAGCGCCAACCCCGTGTCGTTGTCCCGCCGCGCCCCGCTCGACCCGGTCGCCGTCCCCGGCGTGGAGTCGGTCGAGCGCCAGGGCGCCGGGCTGCAGGCCGGACTGGCGACGTCGCCCAATGCCGCCGCGGCCGCCACCGGTGCCGACACCGCCGCCGGCGGCCCGCCCCGGCCACCAATGCTGTCCGGGGCACCCGACCTGTCCGTGCCCCACGTGTCCCCGGCCGACGGCTACTCGGTCCGGCTGGTGGCGTCCCGGGTGCTGTACGACGGCGGCAGCGCCGTCGAGGCCGTCCCGGCGCTCGCCGGGCTGGTCGGCCCGGGCTCCCTTCGGGTCAACCCCCAGGACCTCGACGCCCTGGGCGCCGCCGCCGGCGACCAGGTGCGCCTGCGGTCCACGACCGCCACCCTGGTGGTGCCGGTCGAGCCCGACCCGTCGTTGCCGCGCAAGGTGGTCGCCGCCGACGTCAACGTCCCGTTGGGCGACGGCACGGTGACCGACCTGATCGACCGTGCCTTCCCCGTGGTGGACCTGCGGATGGAGTCGCTGTGACCCATCTCGCACCCCTCCTCGCCACCGACCCGCTCTACGGCAAGGGCATGGGCTGGGTCGTCCTCGCCATCGTGGCGGTCAAGGTCCTCGTCGTCTTCGGGGCCCTCATGGTGTCGGTCATGCTCATGATCTGGTTCGAGCGCAAGGTGATCTCGGACATGCAGAGCCGGATCGGGCCCAACCGCGCCGGGCCGTTCGGCATCGCCCAGACGCTGGCCGACGGGATCAAGCTCTTCTTCAAGGAGGACCTGATCCCGGACAAGGCCGACCGCTTCGTCTTCAAGCTGGCCCCGTACCTGACGATCATCCCGGCCTTCTTGGCCTTCGCCATCGTGCCCATCGGCGGCGAGGTGACCCTCTTCGGCCACACGTTCGAGCTGCAGCTGGCCGACCCGCCGATGGGGATCCTCTTCCTACTGGCCATGTCGGGCATCGCCGTCTACGGCGTCATGCTGGCCGGCTGGTCGTCGGGCTCGAAGTACCCGCTGCTCGGCTCGGTCCGGGCCTCGGCGCAGATGATCTCCTACGAAGCCGCCCTCGGCATGACCGTGGTGATGGTCGTCCTGATCACCGGGTCGCTCAGCACCCGCACGATCGTGAACGCCCAGGCCGACCACCTCTGGCAGTGGAACGCCATCCGCCTGGCCGTCGTCCCGTTCCTGATCTTCTTCATCGCCGTCGTCGCGGAAACGAACCGCCCGCCCTTCGACCTGGTCGAGGCCGACCAGGAGCTGGTCGGCGGCTTCCATACCGAGTACTCCTCGATCCGGTTCGCCCTCTTCTTCCTGGCCGAGTTCATGAACACCATCACCATGTCAGCCATCACGGTGACCCTGTTCTTCGGTGGTCCCGACGGGCCCGTGCCCCACATCCCGCACATCCAGTGGATCTTCCCGATCCTGTGGTTCCTGGGCAAGACCATCGTCTTCCTGTTCGTGTTCGTCTGGCTGCGCGCCGCGCTGCCCCGCCTCCGCTACGACCAGCTGATGGACCTCGGGTGGAAGCGCCTGATCCCGCTGTCGCTGGGCTGGCTCCTGATCGTCGCCGGCTTCGTCGTCGACGGGTGGTGGGGCGTCGCCATGGCCGCCGCCGTGGTGGTCGGCGGTGCGCTGCTGTCCCGGGCGTTCTCGGTCGGGGCCGAACGCGAGGCCACCCAGGCCGTCGTGCCGCAGGTGGGCGTCCGGCTCTGGACCCGTGCCGAGCAGCAGCCACCCGTCACCCCGACCGAGGGAGGTGACCGCTGATGGCGATCCCCGAACCGCCGCACGGCCGTCAGAATTTCCTGGGCGGGTTCAAGTTGACCCTCGAGCACCTGGGCAGGCCGGCGGTCACCCGCCAGTATCCCGAGGAGAAGCGCCCGAAGCAGCCGCGCCAGCACGGCCGTCACGTCCTGAACAAGTACGAGGACGGCATGGAGAAGTGCATCGGCTGCGAGCTGTGCGCAGGCGTCTGCCCGGCCGACTGCATCTATGTCCGCGGCCTCGACAACCCGCCGGACCACCCGGTCTCACCGGGTGAGCGCTACGGCTACGTGTACGAGATCAACTTCCTGCGGTGCATCCACTGCGACCTGTGCGTGGAGGCCTGTCCGACCGAGGCGATCACCGAGTCGAAGCTGATGGAGTTCTCCTTCACCAACCGCAACGACGCCATCTACACGAAGTCCGAACTGCTGGTGGACGACGACGGACGGCCCAGGCACATGCCCTGGGAGGACTGGCGCGAAGGCGACGACCTCCACACGTCGGGCTGGATGCGGGCCACGTCGCCCTCCGGCGCCGCCGAGTTCGAGGGCCAGGTGCAGTGGTCCGGTGAGCTCGGGTTCGGCGTCCGAGCCCCCGAGGCGGGCCAGAGCGGTGTGCGCGACGACGCCACCACGGGGAGCATCCCGCTGCGCGAGACGCTCGAGCGCCATCTGCGCCCGGCTGACCTGCCGGCGGGCAAGCGGGGCCCGAGGGGCGCCATCGGCCGGGTCCTCGAGAAGGCCGAGCGCTTCCGTCCCGGATTCGGGAAGAAGCATCATGAGGAGGCCGACGCCGCCTACGCCGACGCGAAGCGTGCCGGCAACACCGAGCGCGACCTGCTGCCCGACCCGGCGCCGGCAGGCGACAACACCGCCGGCGACGGGGGTGCGGCATGACCGCCCTGCTCGGCGTCCTCGTGACGTCCTCCTCGTCCCACCCGACGATCCCCGACGTGGGGGTGTTCGCCGTGGCCGCCGCCATCGTGCTCGCCGGGGCCATCGGTGTGGTCGTGGCCCGCAACCCGGTGCACTCGGCGCTCATGCTGGTCATGACCCTGTTCGGCATCGCCGTGCTGTTCGTGCTCCAGCAGGCCAGCTTCCTGGCCGCCGTGCAGGTGATCGTCTACGCCGGCGCCATCGTCGTGCTGTTCCTGTTCGTCATCATGTTCCTCGGGGTCGACAAGGAGGAGAACGTTGCCGCCGAGCCTCTGCGGGGCCAGCGCCCGCTGGCCGTCGCCCTGGTGGCGCTCGGCACCACCGGCCTCCTCCTGCTCGGCCAGGTGTCCAAGTGGACCACGGGCCAGCCCCACGTGGCCGGGTCCGACGCCGGCGCACCCAACGTGAACCTCATCGGCAAGTCGCTGTACACGACCTACCTGTTCCCCTTCGAGGCCACCTCGGCGCTGCTGATCATCGCCGTGGTCGGCGCCGTGGTGCTGGCCCGCCGCCCGCCGGCCGCCACGTCGTCCACGCAGGTCGAGGAGGCCGACGCCGCCCTCGTCACGCCGGCGCCCCCGACCACCCCCGCCGCCGATGCGACGGCCACGCCCACCCCCGCCGCCGATGCGACGGCCACGCCACCTGCGGACGGGACCGAGGACGCCGAGGTGGACGCATGAGCATCAATCCGGCCTGGTACCTGTCGCTCAGCGTCGTCCTGTTCGCCATCGGCGCGCTCGGGGTGCTCGTCCGGCGCAACGTGCTGATCATGTTCATGTGCGTGGAGCTCATGCTCAACGCGTCCAACCTGGCCTTCGTGACCTTCGCCCGCCAGCTGCACGACATCGGTGGGCAGGTGCTGGTCTTCTTCGTCCTGGTGGTCGCTGCGGCCGAGGTCGTGGTCGGCCTCGGGATCGTCGTGGCCATCTTCCGCAGGCGCACGAGCACGAACGCCGACGACCTCCACCTGATGAAGGGCTGAGCGGACGATGCTCCACGTCACCTACCTGATCATCCTGCTGCCCCTGGTCGGCTTCGGCGTGCTGGTTGCCGCCGGCCGCCGCCTGGGCGACCCGGCCGCCGGCGTGGTGGCCACCGCCATGGTGGGCGCCTCGTTCCTGGTGTCGATCGGCGTGTACCTGGCGCTCTTGCAGGTGGACGCACCGGTCCGCTCCTACAGCCAGAACCTGTGGACGTGGATCCCGGTCGACCGCCTCCAGGTCCACGCCGGGCTCTACGTCGACCCGCTGTCGATGACCATGGTCCTGTTCATCACCGGAATCAGCACCCTGATCCACCTGTACTCGATCGGATACATGAAGGGCGACAAGGACTACCCCAAGTTCTTCCTGTACATGAACCTGTTCGTCGCCTCGATGCTCATCCTGGTGCTGGGCAGCAACCTGCTGGTCACCTTCGTCGGGTGGGAGGGCGTCGGCACCTGCTCGTACTGGCTGGTGTCGTTCTGGTTCACCCGGGAGTCGGCGGCCAGTGCCGGCAAGAAGGCGTTCGTCTACAACCGGATCGGCGACGTCGGCTTCCTGCTGGCCATCTTCCTCGTGTACGAGAAGGTCCACTCCCTCGACTACCAGGTCGTCTTCGCCCGCATCGGGGAGATCGGCTCGGCCAACGTGACCGCGATCTGCCTGCTCCTGCTGGTCGGCGTGATGGGCAAGTCGGCGCAGATCCCCCTCTTCCCGTGGCTGGCCGACGCCATGGAGGGCCCGACCCCGGTGTCGGCCCTCATCCACGCCGCCACCATGGTGACGGCTGGCGTCTACCTGCTGTGCCGGGTGAATCCGCTGCTCCACGCCTCGCCCGACGCCGCCCTCACCATCGCCATCGTGGGCGCGGCCACCGCCTTCATGGCGGCCACCATCGCCTGCGCCCAGCAGGACATCAAGAAGGTGCTCGCCTACTCGACGGTGTCGCAGCTCGGCTACATGTTCCTGGCCATCGGCTGCGGCGCCTACACGGCGGCCATCTTCCTCATGGTCGCCCACGCCTTCTTCAAGGGCCTCCTCTTCCTGGGCGCCGGCTCGGTCATCCACGGGCTCCACGACGAGCAGGACCTGAAGCGCATGGGCAACCTGCGCGCCTACCTGCCGGTGACCTTCATCACGTTCGCCATCGGCTGGCTCTGCATCGCCGCCGTGCCCCCGCTGTCGGGCTTCTGGGCCAAGGGCGACATCCTCGACAACACGTGGGCCGCTCACCCGGCCCTGTGGGTCGTCGGGATCGTCACCGCCGCCATGACCGCCTACTACATGAGCCGCCTCACCGGCCTGGCCTTCTTCGGCACGGACCGGTGGTCCGAGCGCGCCACCGACGCCCACGAGCTCGACGCCGCTCACGCCCACCACGCCGACGGGGCGGTGTCCGAGCCGCACGAGTCGCCGTGGATCATGACCGTGCCGCTGTGGATCCTGGCGTTCTTCGCCGCCGCCGCCGGCGTGATGGCCATCTCCGGCAGCAACTTCTCGTTGGCCAACTGGGTGGACCCCGTGTTCGGGTCGAACCTGTACCAGAACAACCTGAGCTCGGCGGCGCTGTGGGTGCTGGCCGTCGTGGACGCCGCCGTCGCCGTCGTCTTCGTGTTGGTCGGCCTGCGGCTGTGGACGCAGCGGTCGGAGCGGCCCGCCCTCGAGGGCTCGTTCCTGCGTGGAGCCTGGTATGTCAACGAGCTCTACGACACCGTGTTCGGTCGACCGAGCGAGCGCCTGGCCGCGTTCTGCGCCGACGTGATCGACCCGAAGGTGATCGACGGTGCGGTCAACGGCGTGGCCGGCGCCTTCCGGGGCTCGGGGACGCTGCTGCGCAAGACCCAGACCGGTTACGTGCGCAACTACGTGCTCGGGATCACCTTCGGCACCGTGGTGGTGCTGGGCTTCATGCTCACGAGGATGTGGTGGGGTTGATGACCGCGACGTCGTTCCCGTACCTGACCACCCTGGTCCTGTTGCCCGCCGTCGGTGCGGGCGTGGTGGCGCTCATCCCGCGCAAGACCGTCGCCTCCTGGTTCCACGAGGCGGTCGGCGTGGCCGTCACCGTGCTCACCCTCGCGGTGGCCGCAGCCGTGCTGTTCGCCTTCAAGTCCGGGACGGGCGCCTACCAGATGGTGAGCACCCACGTCTGGGCCACCGGACTCGGCATCCACTGGTCCGTCGGCATCGACGGCATCTCCCTCTTCCTCGTCGTCCTGACCGCCGTGCTCTTCCCCCTCACCATGCTGGGGGCCCGGGTCCGGCGAGACCCCCGGTCGTTCGTCGCGTGGGTGCTGCTGCTCGAGTCGGCGTGCATGGGGAGCTTCGTCTCGCTGGACCTGATCCTCTTCTTCCTCTTCTTCGAGCTGACGCTGGTGCCGTCCTACTTCCTCATCGGCGGCTGGGGCTACGCCCGCCGCGGCTACGCGGCGATCAAGTTCTTCGTGTACACGTTCGCCGGCTCGGCCTTCCTCCTGGTGGGCATCGTCTCGATCGCCTTCATCCACAAGTCCCAGACCGGGGTGCTGACCTTCGCGCTGCCGCCCCTGATGCACACCCACCTGTCGGGTACCGAAGGCGTGCTCCTGTTCCTGGCGTTCACCGCGGCGTTCGCCGTCAAGGCACCGATCTTCCCGTTCCACACGTGGTCGCCGGACGCCTACTCCGAGTCGCCGACGGCCGCCGCCATCCTCCTCGTGGCGGTCATGGCCAAACTCGGGACCTACGGCATCATCCGGTTCGACCTCAACCTCTTCCCTCAGGCGAGCCGCACCCTCGCCCCCGTGCTCCTGACCCTGGCCGTCATCGGCATCACCTACGGGGCGCTCGTCGCCTGCGCCCAGCGCGATCTGAAGCGCCTGCTGGCCTACTCGTCGCTGGCCCAGATCGGGTTCATCGCGCTCGGCACCTTCGCCCTCAACAGCCAGGGCCTGAGCGGCGGCGTCCTCCAGATGGTCAACCACGGACTGGTCATCGCCACGCTCTTCATCCTGGTCGGCTGGATCTACGAGCGGCGCAAGACGTGGCAGATCGGCTCGCTGAAGGGACTGCAGTCCCCGGCACCGGTCCTGGCCGGCGTCTTCACCGTGGCCATGCTGGCGTCCATCGGCGTGCCCGGGCTCAACGGCTTCGTGGGCGAGTTCCTCATCCTGATCGGCACCTTCGTCGCCCACCGCTGGTGGGCGGTGGCGGCCACCGCCGGCGTGGTGATCGCCGCCGTCTACCTGCTCTGGGGCTACCAGCAGGTCTTCCACGGCGAGCCGGCCGAGGTGGATTCGACCACCCGCGACCTGTCGCTCAACGAGCGCCTCATCGTGGCGCCGCTCATCGTCCTGATCGTGCTGCTCGGTGTGTTCCCGAAGCCGGTGCTCGACCGGATCACCCCGTCGGTCAACCGGCTGGTCGTCCATGTCGACACGGTGACCCACACGCCGATCCCGGCCGGCCTGCGTGAGCGGCCGCTGGTGGCCGTGAAGGCGCCGTGCATGCTGAACGGCGTGCAGGTGTCGTGCTCGGTCGTGGACTCGGCGTCGCCGGGGGCACCGGCGACCACGAAGGGGGCCTCGAAGTGAACGCCCTCCTCGCCGCCTCGGCGGCACCCACCATCCACGTGCCGCACATCGACTACCTGTCCATCCTGCCCATGCTGATCATGTTGGGCGGGGCGCTGCTCCTGATGCTGGTGTCGTCGCTCTTCCGTCGGGTCATGGACGCCCGTGCCGGGACCTATGCGGCTGCCACCGTCTCGCTCGCCGCACTGGTCGCCGCCCTGGTCCAGTGGGACCACGTGGCCACCCATGGACCGTCGGTGACCATCGCGGGGGCCATCGCCTTCGACGGCTTCGACGTGTTCATCCAGATCACGGTGTCGATCGCCGTGCTGCTCACCGCACTGATCGGCGACGGGTACCTGCGGCGCGAGGGGATCGACGGGCCCGAGTACCAGGTTCTGGCCATGGTGTCGGCGTCCGGGGCGATGATGATGGGGGCGGCGAACGACCTCATCGTGGTGTTCCTCGGTCTCGAGATCCTCTCCATCGCCCTCTACGTCCTGGCCGCCTTCAACCACCGCCGGGCCGAGTCCGGTGAGGCCGCCCTCAAGTACTTCGTGCTGGGCGGGTTCTCGTCGGCCGTGTTCCTCTACGGCATCGCCCTCACCTACGGTGCCACCGGGACGACCAACCTGCCCCAGATCGCCGACTACCTGGCGCGCCACGTCATCGTCCACAACGGCGTGCTGCTGGCCGGGCTGGGCCTGCTCCTGGTCGGCTTCGCCTTCAAAATCGCCGCCGTGCCGTTCCACCTGTGGTCGCCCGACGTCTACGAGGGCTCGCCGTCGCCGATCGCCGGGTTCATGGCGGCGGTGGCCAAGGCCGGGGCGTTCGCCGCCCTGCTGCGGGTGTTCGTGACCTCGTTCCCGACCGTCCAGTCCGACTGGCGGCCGGTGGTGTGGATGCTGGCCCTGCTCAGCCTGGTGTTCGGCGCCGTGGTGGCGCTCACCCAGCGCGACGTGAAGCGCATGATGGCGTACTCGTCCATCAACCACGTGGGCTTCATCCTCCTGGGAGTGGAGGCGGTGTCGGCCCGGGGCGTGTCGGCCTCGCTCTACTACCTGTTCACCTACACGTTCCTGGTCATCGGAACGTTCGCCATCATCTCGGTGGTGGCCGGGCCGGGTGACACCCGCTCCAAGATCACCGACTACCGCGGCCTGGCCAAGCGTCAGCCGCTGCTGGCGCTGTCATTCGCCGTGCTCCTGCTGGGGCAGGCCGGCGCCCCGTTCACCACCGGGTTCCTGGCCAAGCTGGGCGTCATCGAGGCATCGGTGGCCGACCAGGGCTACGGGCTGGCCGTGGTGGCCATGGCGTCCGCCGCGGTGGCTGCCTTCTTCTACCTCCGCCTCGCCGTGACGATGTTCTCGCCGGTCGGCGACCGGGGGGACGCCGTGGACGACACCTTCGGGGACGACGGGCAGGCGCCGGTCGGACCGGCGGCCCCGGCCGGCACGGCGGTGTCGGGGGACGGGGTGGCCGATCTCCAGGTCCTGACCGACGCCCCTCCGTCGGCCGAGGTCGAGGAGCGGGGTGCCGTTCCCGTCCCCGCACTCACCGCGGTGGCCATCGGGCTGTGCGTGGGCTTCACCGTGGTCTTCGGGATCATCCCCGGGCCGATCCTCAACTTCGCCCACCAGGCGACCCTGCTGCTGCTGCTGCGCTGATTGCCCGACCGACCTGGTCCCGATGGGATCCCGGGCCCGGGGGTACTGTCGACAGGGAGCGCACCGCCCCACGGAGGAACGGAACATGGCACAGGAACCGAAGGCACCCAAGCCGCAGTCGGAGGGCAAGCGGGAGACCCGGGAGGTTGTCCGCCTGGTCGTCTTCGGCCTGGGGCTTATCCTCCTCATCGCGTTCATCGTGGGGAACTCGAGCTCGGTCAAGGTCAACTTCGTCTTCTTCTCCCACCAGGCCAGCCTGATCTGGGTGATCCTGATCGCGGCGCTGCTCGGTGTGGCGATCGACCGCCTGGTCATCGCGCTGAGGAAGCGGCGCACGTCGAGGAAGTAGCCCCGCACGCCGCCCCGCCGGCGCTGCGTACGGAACGAACGGAGCGCTGGTCGACTGCACACGGCGGTGACAGGATGGGGGAATGACGCTTCCCACCGCTGAGGAACGAGCCGCCCACGGTCGCAAGGCACGGGAGCTCGTCCCGCGGTCGCGGCACGGCGAGTGGACGCCGCCGGCCGACCGGACCGATCCGATGGAGATCCTGGCTCTCCAGGCCACCACCCGGGTGCCCGACCTCGTCCCCATCCGCTACGGCCGTATGTCCGCCTCGCCGTTCGCCTTCTACCGGGGGGCGGCCGCGGTGATGGCCGCCGACCTGGCCCACGAGGAGCACTCCCACCTGGACGTGCAGCTGTGCGGGGACGCCCACCTGGTCAACTTCGGCGGATTCGCCTCGCCGGAGCGCGACATGATCTTCGACGTCAACGACTTCGACGAGACCCTGCCGGGTCCCTTCGAGTGGGACCTGAAGCGCCTGGCCGCCAGCGTCGAGGTGGCCGCCCGGTCCCGTGGCTTCGACGACAAGTTGCGCGCCTCGCTGGTGGCGCAGTCGTCCCAGGGCTACCGGGAGGCGATGCGCACCTTCGCCGGGATGCGGAACCTCGACCTCTGGTATGTGCGCCTCGACGCCGACACCATGCGCGCCCGCTGGGGTGACCAGGCGGGTCCGAAGGTGCTCGAGAACTTCATGAGCCGTGTGCAGAAGGCGAAGAGCAAGGACCACCTGAAGGCGGTGGCCAAGCTCACCGAGGAGGTCGACGGGAACCTGCGGTTCCGGGACGACCCGCCGCTGCTGACGCCGGCCGACCAGATCTTCGACCCGGACCACGCCACGGACACGGTGAACAGCCTGATCCAGGGGCTCACCGACTATCGGACCACGCTGCAGGGCGACCGGCAGCACCTGCTGTCCCGCTACGAGTTCATCGACCTCGCCCGCAAGGTGGTCGGCGTGGGCTCGGTCGGCACCCGGTGCTGGGTGGCGCTGTTCATCGGCCGGGACAAGGGGGACCCGCTGGTCCTGCAGGTGAAGCAGGCCGAGCAGTCGGTGGCCGAGCCGTTCCTGCAGCCGAGCGGATACGCCAACATGGGCCAGCGGGTCGTCGAGGGCCAGCGCCTGGTCCAGAGCGCGAGCGACATCTTCCTCGGATGGGACCGGGTGACCGGTGAGGACGGTGTCGCCCGGGACTTCTACTTCCGTCAGATGTGGGACTGGAAGCTGTCGGCGGACATCGACACGATGGAGCCTGCGGGGATGGCCATCTACGTCCAGTTGTGCGGATATGTCCTGGCGCTCGGCCACGCCCGTTCGGGCGACGCCATCGCCATCAGTTCCTACCTGGGCACCAGCGCGAAGTTCGACGAGGTCATGTGCAGGTTCGCCACGGCCTACGCCGACCAGAACGAGAAGGACCACCAGGCACTCAAGCACGCCATCGCCATGAACCAGGTGCAAGCCATCAGCGACATCTGAGGCGCCGACCGCACCGCAGGACCGCCGTTGCACGACGCATCAATACCCACCCACGAGAACAGGAGCCCGACTTGCCCCTCCACAAGCACGAATCCATCCGCACCGAGTTGCTCGACTCCGTGTATGCCGGCAAGGACCTGCTCACGACGCTGCCGTCCCACCTCTTCCCGAAGGAGGAGATGCGCAGCGAGGACGCCTTCCAGGCCATCTCCGACGAGCTCCTGCTCGACGGCAACGCCCGCCAGAACCTGGCCACCTTCTGCCAGACGTGGGAGGAGGACGAGGTCCACCAGCTGATGGACCTGTCGATCAACAAGAACATGATCGACAAGGACGAGTACCCGCAGACGGCCGAGATCGAGCGCCGGTGCGTGCAGATGCTGGCCGACCTGTGGAACGCGCCCGACGAGGGCGGCGCCGTGGGCTGCTCGGCCATCGGGTCGTCGGAGGCCTGCATGCTCGGCGGCATGGCCGCCCTGTGGCGGTGGCGGGCCAAGCGCACGGCCGCCGGCAAGCCCACCGACTCGCCCAACTTCGTCTGCGGCCCGGTCCAGGTCGTCTGGCACAAGTTCGCGAAGTACTGGGGCGTGGAGATCCGCGAGATCCCCATGTCGCCCGGCAAGTACTGCATGGACGTCGAGCAGATGCTGGCCCAGGTGGACGAGAACACCATCATGGTGGTGCCGACCTTCGGGGTGACCTACACCGGTGCCTACGAGCCGGTGCTCGAGCTGTCGAAGGCCCTCGACACCCTGGCGGCCGACACCGGCCTCGACGTGGACATTCACGTGGACGGCGCCTCGGGCGCCTTTCTCGGCCCGTTCTGCGCGCCCGACGTGGTGTGGGACTTCCGCATCCCCCGCGTCAAGTCGATCTCCACCTCGGGCCACAAGTTCGGGCTCGCCCCGCTCGGGGTCGGCTGGGTCCTGTGGCGCCACTCCGACGACCTGCCGGACGACCTGATCTTCCACGTCACCTATCTGGGCGGCGACATGCCGGTCTTCCAGATCAACTTCTCCCGGCCCGCCGGGCAGATCGTCGCCCAGTACTACAACTTCGTCCGCCTGGGCCGCGAGGGCTACAAGGACATCCAGGACGCCTGTTACGCCACGGCGAAGTTCCTGGCTTCCGAGATCGTCAAACTCGGCCCCTTCGAGTTGCTCTGCGACGGGGATCCGCTGACCGGGATCCCGTCGGTCGCCTGGCGGATCCGCGAGGGTCAGGACCCCGGCTACACCCTCTACGACGTGGCCGACCGGCTGCGGGTCAAGGGCTGGCAGGTCCCGGCCTACCCGTTGACCGGCTCGGTGTCGGACATCTCCGTCCAGCGGATCCTGGTCCGCCAGGGCGTGAGTCGCGACCTGGCGTTCCTCCTGATGAACGACATCAAGGAGGCGATCGCCCACTTCGACCGGCACCCGGTCTCGGTGGCGATGACTCCCGAGGAGTCGGGCGGCTTCAGCCACCTCTAGGCGGTCACTGGGTCGCCGGCTCCGTCCACCTGTGCTCGGGACTTCGTCCCCTAGCCACCCGTCCGGCACCGTCCCAAGATGGGGTCGGATCGGGGAGGTGGACGATGCGCCGGAGCGCGGTGGTGGCAGCGGTGGCCCTGATCCTGGTCGGTGCCGGGTGCGGGGCCGCCGGCCGGGCCGTGCCGACGACGCGTGCACCCGCCGTCGCCGGGCCGCCCGCCACGACTGCGGCACCCAGGACCACGGGGCCCAGCGCGCTCGACGGGCTGCGGGCCTTCTTCGACACCGCTGCGGGCGTCGACGCCCGGCTGCGACTGGCGGCGGGCGCGGTCAACGCCCATGCCACGGCGGGTGGGTTCGCGCTCGACCAGCCGACGCTCGACGCCATGGACGCCGCCGATCCGGCCGCGGTCAAGGCGGCGATCCCACCGGGGCTCCCGCCCGAACTCGAGCGCGCCGTGCTGGTGGTCTACAACGACCTGGTCTCCCGCCGCTCCGCACTGACCGGCGCGCTCCGGGAGGACCCGACCATGGCGCACGACTGCCTGAACAACGGCGCCGCCCCCTCGGCCCGGTTCGGCTCCGACGCTGAGGCGGCCCGGTCGCTCGCGCAGGCGACCCCGACCGTCGCCCCGGTGGCGCCCGACTCGAAGGCAGCGGAGGAGTTGGCCGTCCGGTTCGCCTGGATCGACGAGGTCAACAACGGCTGTGCGAGCTGCGGGGGCATGGTGATCCGCGAGCTCGTCCCGATCACGATCTACGCAACCCCCACGACGCCGCCCCTGTACGACCGCACGTTCGACGGCCAGCTCGACTCCGGCACCTCGAGCGTGTACTTCACCGCCGGCTACTACCCGGGGACGGGGTGGAAGGTGGTACTGAACGCCTGCTGAGGGCACGCAGCAGGTCGGCACGCGACGAAGGGCGGGCCGGCGCGTCGTGCACCGACCCGCCCTTCGTCCGGTCCTCAGGCGAGGAGCTTGGCCTTCTGCGCCTCGAACTCGGCGTCGGTGATGACGCCCTGCTGCTTGAGGTCGGCGAGCTTGGCCAACTGGTCGACGCTGTTGCCGGCGCCGGCCGTCTCCTTGACGTAGCTGTCGAACGCCTGCTGCTGCTGCTGGGCGGCCTGCTCCGCACGCTCGTGCATCTTGCCGCCGCGGGCGATCAGATACACCAGGATGCCGAGGAACGGAAGGACGATGACGAAGAGGACCCACAGGGCCTTGGCCCCGCCGCCCATGTCGCGGCTGCGGAAGATGTCGCCGAAGATGATGACCAGCAGCCAGAACCAGATGAGGAAGACGAAGACGCCGAGCATGGTGCCGAACAGGTCGGCGAGCGGATACGTGTAAGCAAGCATGTGATCTCTCCTTGGACAGATGTGTTCCTGCCGATAACGTAACCCAGCCCTGGTCCGGCGGCCGCCCACACGCGGTTCAGGCCCTGGTCGGGCGGCCCCTCAGGGGATCGGCGGCGAGGTGGAGATCTGCACCACGGCCACGATCAGCATCAGGCCGCCCAGGAGGACGAGGCCCAGGCGGATCCGGAAGAACCGGAAGTGGCCGCTGATCCCGATGAGGAACAGGATCGTCGCCAGGTAGATCGTGTCCCGGACGTAGCTGTCCGAGTTGGCACCGGCCTCGACCCCCGCGGCGTACTGCTCTGCCGCCTTCGTGTCGAGGGCCGCGGCCACCGCCAGCTGCGGCTGCTTGTACTGCGGCATGTACGTCGGGCCCGGGGGTGCGGACGAACTGTGGAACGGGTCGGTGGCGAGCCACGCGTCGAACGCCACCTTGAAGGGCGGGCGGAACCGGCGCTCGGCCACCGTCTGGGCCGGCTCGTTCCCGGCGACGTAGGCGGTGAACCACGCGTTGAAGGTCGTCGAGTCGAAGTTCTTCGTGTCCTGGGCGTTCAGTGCGGCCCGGTTGGCCTCGGTGCGGGCGGCCGACGCCGTGGCCAGTCGGACAGAGGACTCGGTGCCCCACTTGGCCGAGGCGTAGCCGGTGTAGGCGGCCAGCAGCGCCACGACGGCCAGCAGCACGGCCTCGATGATCGACAGCACCCGGTCGTGGTCACGCCCTCCGCCATCGCTGGCATCGTGCTCGTGGTCGGACGTGTGCTTCTTGTGCCGCGAGATCTCCCCGGCCACCTCGCCGGCCGCCAGGCCCTCAGCCACGACCGTCCCTCCCGCCCGCACCCGGGCGATCCGGCAGCGACCAGTCGACCGAGATCGGCTTGTTCGTGAGCAGCCGCGGACGGCCGACCACCGCGGGCCGGTCCGTGGTCCACGGCGCGGCGATCGACAGGGTCAGGCCGGCCAGGCCGCGCAGCGCCTCGTCGTAGGAGGCGCGTACGGCGGCGAACCGGAGCCACGCGTCCTCGCGTTGGTCGTCGGGGACCGTGAACACGCTGCCGAGGCGGTCCAGGGCTGCCAGGAACTCCTCCCGGGTGACCGAGATCTCGGGCGCCCGTCCGGAGCCGTCGGGCAGGAGGTCGACGAGGGGGACCGCGGGGGCGATGGGGAGCCCGGCCGCCCGGCCGATCTCGATCACGGTGGGCACGCCGTTGGCGAGGACGATCATCGGGCCCTGGTGCTGGATCATGGCCGGGTCGGTCCACCGGATGGCCGACGCCGACAGCAGCAGGGCGCCGGCATCGAGCAGCGTGCCGACCGTGGCTACCCACGACTGGGTGTCGTCGCTCTCGGGGAAGTAGCAGAGGGCGGGGAACGAGCAGTGGGTCTGGTCGAGCTCGAGGAGCCAGGACGACGCGGTCCGCCACAGGTCGGCATTGTCGAGCGCCTGGAACCGGTTGAGGTTGATGAGGAGGTCGGCGCCCGACGTGGGTGTTCCCGCGAACGGCTTGAGGGTGCGGAGGCCCTTCTCCCGGTCGTGATGTGCGGCGTAGATGGTGGGCAGGTAGCTGATCAGGAGGGCGACGAGTCCGAGGCCGATGATGGCCTCGACGAAGCTGATCCACGTCCGAAGACTGCCCGACGGAGCGGAGAACCCGAGCGTGGTCACCGAGGAGCCGCTGATCTCGAACGACTTCTGCCAGGTGCCGGCGTCGGCACCCCAGAAGATGAACCCGAACCCGACGATGACAGTGATCATCCACACCAAGGGCAGGCTCACCAGGGCCACCGGGGCGTACAGGCCGCGGCGGTGGGTGGAACGGGCCCGGTTGCGCCCGTCATGCACGAGCACCCGGTTGGCCACCGCGAACGTGGCCCGGGAGATCCGGGTGAACGAGTTGCGGGGGAGGACCACCGTCTCGAG
>JADGOH010000071.1 GCA_017883025.1 Acidimicrobiales bacterium | reverse complement strand
GGATGGCGTCGTCGTTGCCCGGGATGACGTGAGTGATCACGTCGGGGTCGCAGTTGGTGTCGACCACGGCGACGATCGGCAGGCCGAGCTTGTTCGCCTCGGTGACCGCGATGTGCTCCTTGTTGGTGTCGATCACGAAGATGGCGTCCGGCAGCTTGTCGAGGCCGCGGATGCCGCCGAGGTTGCGCTGCAGCTTCTCGAGCTCACGGCTGTGGCGCAGCGCCTCCTTCTTCGGCATGGCGTCGAAGTCGCCGGCCTTCTGCATGGCCTCGAACTCCTTCATCCGCTTGACCCGGGTGGAGACGGTCTGGAAGTTGGTGAGCATGCCGCCCAGCCACCGCTCGTTCACGTAGGGCATGCCGCACGCGTCGGCGTAGACGGCCACAGGGCCCTGGGTCTGCTTCTTGGTGCCGACGAAGAGTATGGTGCCGCCGCCGGCGACGAGGTCCCGGATGTACCCGTAGGACTCCTCGATCCCCTGCATGGTCTGCTGGAGGTCGATCAGGTAGATCCCGTTGCGCTCTCCGAGGATGAACCGGCGCATCTTGGGGTTCCACCGGCGGGTCTGGTGCCCGAAGTGGACGCCCGCGCCCAACAGCTGCTTCATGGTGACGACGGCCATATGAGTGCTCCTTGTGACGGTTGATCCCCGACTGCAGCACCCCGTGGTTGCGGGGCGACCGTGGACGCGGTCGGGTGCGAGTAGTTACCGCATGGACGACCCACCGGACGGTGGGACCCCATCATGCTAGTGCCCGCGGCCGGACGCCTCCACTCGGGCCGCTCGGTCGGCCACGCCGTCGGGTCACCCGGGTCGGCCGGTCCGGTCAGTGCGCCAGCGACGCCCGAGCCTCCCGGACGGCGTAGTACAGCAGGATGTACCCGGCGGCCGGGTCGGCCCACCACCACCCGGCCAGGGCGTTGAGCAGCAGTCCGACGAGGACGGCTGCGGCCAGGATCCCGTCGACGAGGGTGATCCGACCCTCGGCGGTCAACACGGGATTGCCCAGTGCCGTGCCCGTCCGGGACTTGCCTGCGGCCAGGGCGAACATGACCAGGGCCGTCACCGCGGTCCAGGCGATCCCCAGCGGGCTGTGCCCCGGGTGCGCCCCCACTGCGAGGGCGACGGTGCACTGGACGGCCAGGTAGGCGGCCAGCGCCACGAACGCCGCCCCGATCAGACGCATCGCCCGCCGGCGGCGGGCCTCGTCGACGCCGGCGAGCTCCCACAGCACGACGGTGGAGGCACCGATCTCGATGAGGCTGTCGAACCCGAAACCGGCCAGCGCTACAGAGCGGGCGCCGATGGCGGCCACCGCGAGGACGCCGACCCCGACGACGTTCCAGGCCAGGGTGGCGAACTCGAGTCGCCGGCCCCGGGCGAGGTGCCGGCGGTGGGCGACCGAGTGTGTCATCCCCACGACCGGCGCGAGGCCGGCGGGTGAAGGTGCCGGGTCAGGCGCCGGAACGTGCTGCGGCGACCTTGCCGTCGCCTGCCAGCTGGCGGCCGGCACCCTCGGGTCGGTCGGCGAGCTTGGCCCGGAGTTGCAGCACGGCCTTCGTGTGGATCTGGCAGACCCGGCTCTCGGTCACGCCGAGAATGTCGCCGATTTCTGCCAGGGTCAGGCCCTCGTAGTAGTAGAGCGTGAGCACCGTCTTCTCCCGGTCGGCCATGTCGCTGACCGCCTTGACCAGGGCTTCCTTGGTCTCCTTGACCTCGTAGCTGTCGAGCGGCCCCTGCGTGGAATCAGGCAGGGTCTCCCCCAGGGTCGACCGGTCGGAGTGGTCGCCCCCGCGGAACACCTCGTCGAGTGCGACGACTCCCACAAATGAGATCTTGCGCAACGTGGTCTGGAACTCGTCGTCGGACATCTCGAGGTCGGCGGCCACCTCGGCGTCGGTGGGCGTCCGGTGGAGGGTGGCCTCGAGCTTGGAGTACGACTGCTCGACGGCACGGGCCTTGGCCCGCACCGATCGGGGCACCCAGTCGATGGACCGGAGTTCGTCGATGATGGCGCCCTTGATGCGGGGCACGGCATAGGTCTCGAACTTGATGTTGCGGGCCGGCTCGAAGCGTTCGATTGCGTCGATCAGCCCGATGATCCCGTAGCTGGCCAGGTCCGCCTCGTCCACGTGGCGTGGGAGGCCGACGGACACGCGGCCGGCCACGTACTTGACCACCGGGGCGTAATGCACGATCAGCTGGTCACGCAGCGCCTTGGCGCCCGTCTTCTTGTACTCGGCCCAGAGGGAGTCGATCCCGTGCCCGGCAGTGTCGAGTTGCGTCGCCAATTCTCCCCTTATGCCCGTGGATGCGTCCCGGAGTACACCGAGCGCAGGCGCTCTTTGCTCACATGAGTGTAGACCTGCGTCGTCTGCAGGCTCGCATGACCGAGCAATTCCTGCACCACCCGCAGGTCGGCGCCTCCGTCGAGCAGGTGGGTGGCATAGCTATGGCGCAGGGCGTGCGGGTGGGTCGGGACCGGTGAGCGGCGGTCGAGGATCCTGCGCACGTCCCGGGAACCCAGCCGGTTGCCCCTGGCGTTGTAGAACAGCGTACCCCCTGGGGCCGCACCGGCCATGGTGGTCCGGGGGCCGTCCATCCAGGCCCGCAGGGCGTCGACGCACCGGGCGTGGACGAGCACCTGGCGCTGCTTCGACCCCTTACCGGTCACCGTGACCACGCCCCGGTCGAGGTCGAGATCGTCGACGTCGAGACCGCACAGCTCGGCGACACGCATTCCACTGGCGTAGAGCAGCTCGAGCACGGCGTCGTCTCGAACGTCCCGGGCACCGGCCCCGGGGGCTGACACCTGGCCGGCACCTTCGGAGCCGGCGGTGAGTGGGACCGGTTGGAGCAGGCGGTCGAGCTCGGCGTGGCCGAGCACCCGGGGCAGCCGGGAGTCGGGGGACGGGGCCGACAGGCGGACCGATGGGTCGGCGGCGATCACCCCTCGTCGGGCGCACCACCCGAAGTAGGACCGGAGTGACGCCGCGGTGCGCGAGATGGTCGCCTTGGCATACCGCCGGGTGGCGAGGAAGGCGAGGTACCTGCGCAGAGTGATCCGGTCGACGTCCGCCGGCCCCGACGCACCCCCGCGTTCCGCCCACTCGGCGAAACGCCCGACGTCGGAGGCGTAGGCCCGGACGGTGTCCGGGGACAAGCCCGCGACCGAGCGACGGTAAGCCTCGATCTCCCAGTCCACCCGTCGAAGCGTACCGGCGCGTTCCCCGCCGGACGGCGATCCGGATCCGGCCCGGCACCGGCGGTGCGCCGCCGCTTGGCCCGGGCCGCGCGTAATGGCCCCCACGGGTCGGTACGGAGGGCTATCGTCAGGCCGAGACATCAGCGGTACCGATTCCCCGGGGGGGATGACGGGCGCCGGGATCTCCCGTGTCGCACGGTTCGCGGCCGGGTTGCAGCACCGCAATGACGAGGAAGTACCGCATCGAAGGGGCGGCCGGCGAGCGCCGGTCGCCATCGTCCAAAGGGGGACCATGACTGATCGCATCGACCGCCGCTCCTTCCTGGCCAAGAGCGCCGTGGCCGGGGCCGGACTCGCCGTGGCCGGCGCGTCCGGCGGCCTGCTCTCCGCCTGCTCCAGTTCAGGTTCGAGCTCGTCGACCACGGCCGGGGGATCCACCGGCAGCCGCCCCGACGGCATCTCCAATGCGACCCCCAAGCCGGGCGGCACCGTGGTCTTCGGCGTCGACGCCGAGGAGAAGGGCTTCTCCCCCACGCTCGGCACGTTCGACGAGGTCGGGATCATGTACGCCCGCACCGTCTTCGACACGCTCATGATGTTGGACGCCGACGGCGTGCCCCAACCCAATCTGGCCGAGACGGTGACACCCAACTCCGACGCCACGGTGTGGACGATCGCGATCCGGCCGAACGTCACCTTCCACAACGGCGCGCCGTGCGACGCTGCCGCAGTGGTAGCCAACTTCGAGGCCCACATCGCATCGCTGCTCACCGGTCCGGCCCTCACGCCGGTCCAGTCGGTCGTCGCCACGAGCGCGCAGGTGGTCACCATCACGATGAAGACCCCGTGGGTGCCGTTCAACTACTACCTGTGCGGCGGCATCGGCAGCCAGTTCGCCTTCATCGCCGAGCCCAACTGGCTCAACACCAAGAGCCAGACAAACCCGATCGGGACGGGGCCGTTCGTGTTCCAGGAGTGGGTGCAGAACAGCCACTTCACCGCCACCCGGAACTCGAAGTACTGGCGCAAGGGGCTCCCCTACCTCGACAGCATCACCTACAAGCCGATCCCCGATCCGGACCAGCTGTTCGCCAGCCTCAGCTCGGGCTCGGTCGACATGATCCACACCACGAACGCGTCGACCATCCAGCAGATGCGCTCCAATACCTCCCTGGCCTACACGGACGACACCAAGACCTTGGCCGGCGAGCCCGACATGGGCCTCATGATGCTCAACCTGTCGAAGGCGCCGTTCAACAATGCGAAGCTGCGCCAGGCCATGGCATGCGCCATCTCGTCCGCGCAGTACGTCAAGGTGATCGACGGTGGGGTCACCCAGACCACCACCGGGGCGTTCACCTCGACCTCGCCGTACTACCTGGCCGACAACGGCTACCCGGCCTTCAACCTGTCGAAGGCCAAGCAGCTCATCTCCGAGGTGAAGGCGGCCGGCGGTTCGACCACCATGACGCTCGGCCACACGCCGGACCCCAAGGGCGCCCAGATCGGCCAGTACCTGCAGCAGCAGCTGCAGCAGGCCGGCATGACGGTGACGCTGAATCCCATCCTCCAGGACTCGATCATCAACGTCGCACTGCAGGGCGACTTCGAGGCCCTGACCTGGCGGCAGTTCGGCGCGGTCAACCCGGACCTGAACTACATCTTCTGGACGCCGACCAACGCCAACACCCCGCTGTTCGCCATCAACATGGCGCGCAACGCCGACCCGGCGATGCAGACGGCCCTGCTCCAGGGGCGCCAGTCGACGGACAAGAGCACGCAGGTCGCCGCGTACCAGCAGGTCAACAAGCTCCTGTCCAAGGACATCCCCTATGTCTGGTACTCCCGGATCGTGTGGGCCGTGGGCGCCCAGCCCAAGGTGCAGAACTTCAACAACCCGCAGACGCCGGCCGGGAACAAGGCGTTCGGCATGATCGGTGGGGCTGTCTGGCCCCAGCAGATCTGGGTCTCGTAGGCCCCGCCCTCCATCTGGTCGACGACGACCGCCCTGCCCCTTGCGGGTGGGGCGGTCGTGTCATGATCGGGCCATGAGTCGCATCCTGATCGTCGAGGACGACGAGCGGATCCGGTCCTCGATGCGCCTCGCGCTGGAGGAGGAGGGCTACACCGTCGACGGCGTCGACAGCGGCGAGGAGGCCGTGGACCGCTTCGGGGCGGAGGCCTACGAGCTGGTGCTGATCGACCTCATGCTCCCCGGCATCGACGGGTTCGAGACGTGCCGGACGCTGCGGCGCCAGTCCACCGTGCCGGTCATCATGGTGACCGCCCGCTCGGACACCCACGACGTCGTGGCGGGGCTCGAGGCCGGCGCCGACGACTACGTCACCAAGCCGTTCGTGGCCAAGGAGCTGGCGGCCCGCATCCGGGCCCTCCTGCGGAGGTCGCGCCACGAAGACGACGACTCGGCTGTCCTGAGCTTCGGCGACGTCGAGATCGAGCCGGAAGCCGGTGTCGTGCGCCGGGCGGGCGAGGAGGTCCACTGCACCCGGACGGAGTTCCGGCTCCTGTGCGAGCTGGCCAACCACCCCGGCAAGGTCCTGAGCCGCGAACAGCTGCTCGAGCGGGTGTGGGGCTACGACTACTTCGGCGACGGCCGCCTCGTCGACGTCCACGTGCGCCGACTTCGCACCAAGGTCGAGCCCGACCCCGCCACGCCCCGCTTCATCCTCACCGTCCGGGGCATGGGCTACAAGCTGGCGGTCTGACCCGTGGCCACCGTGGACACCGGCGGCGCGCCCGGCGGCCGGTCGCTGGGGTCCGACGGGACCGACGGGTCCGACGGGACCGACGACAGGACAGTCGCAGGTGCGGGGAGCGGAGCGGACGACCCCACCCGGCTGTCGGCGCGGCTCGGCCTGCGGGCCCGGGTGACCCTCACCTTCGCCATCGGCGCCTTCGGCCTCTCCACCCTCATGGCCGGGATCACGTACTTCACGGCCCGGCAGACGTTCCTCAACGAGCGCCAGGCGGCCGAGCAGCGACAGGCGTTCGCAAATGCCGCGCTCGTCCAGAACGCGCTCCGCTCCCCCGTCACCCAGGTCAACCAGCTGATCGAATCGGTGGACACGCTGCCCGGGTCCCGGTCCGTGCTGCGCACCGGCGGCCAGTGGTACGCCACGTCGATCTCCGTGGGGCAGAGTGCGATCCCGCCCGGTGAGCGGGCCCTCGTCCTGGCGGGCACGCCGGCGTCCCAGCTCTTCACGCTGGCCGGCGCGCCCCAGGAGGTGATCGGCGTGCCCCTGCCCGCAGTGCACGCCGCCTACTTCGAGGTGTTCTCGCTCGACGAGCTGGCCGGGACCTTGCGGGCCCTCGCCGTGGCGCTGGCCGCCGCCGCGCTGGTGACCACCGTCGCCGGAGCCGCGGTCGGCCGCTGGGCCGCCTCCCGCGCGCTGCGGCCGCTGGCCGGCCTGACCGACGCAGCCGTGGCCATCGCCGGCGGCCAGCTCGACACCCGGGTCGAGTCCGGGGACGATGCCGACCTGGAGGAGCTGGCCGCCGCCTTCAACGCCATGACGGCGAACCTCCAGGACCGGATCGAGCGCGAGGCCCGGTTCACCTCGGACGTGAGCCACGAACTGCGGTCGCCGCTCACCACGCTGACCGCCACCGTGTCGGTGCTCGAGAGCCACAGGAGCCAGCTGGACCCGCGGGCCCGCAGCGCCCTCGACCTCCTCGACGGTGACCTCCGGCGCTTCACCCGCATGGTTGACGACCTCCTCGAGATCTCCCGCTTCGACGCCGGCTCGGCCGAGCTGTCCCTCGACGAGGTCGACCCCGGCGAGCTGGTCCGGCGGGCAGTGGCAGCGTCGGCGCCGGTAGACGAGGACGGGATGCGTGGGCCAGTCACGTTCCCGGTCGAGGTCGGGCCCGGCGTCGAGGGACTCCGCCTGCAGGTCGACAAGCGGCGGTTCGAGCGGGTCATGGCCAACCTGGTCGAGAACGCCTCCCAGTACGCGGGAGGCGTCACCCGGGTGCTCGTCGAGCGCCAGCCTCCGGCGACGGTGTACGCCCCGGTGCCGGCCACGGCGATCCGGGTCGTCGTGGAGGATCGCGGCCCGGGCATCCCGTCGGCCGAGCGCGACCACCTGTTCGAACGCTTCTACCGGGGCGGCCGGGCTGGGCAGCGGGCCTCCGGCCAGGGCACGGGGCTCGGTCTGTCCCTGGTGGCCGAGCACGTGCGGCTCCACGGTGGCCGGGTGTGGAGCGAGGACGCACCCGGTGGCGGCACGCGGTTCGTCGCCGAGCTCCCCCTCCACCCGGCCGGCGACGACGGGACCGACGGGTCCCTGGACAACGGGGACCTCCACGACGGGGTGTCGCCGTGACCAGGGACCCGAACCAGGTCTCGCGGTCCGTCCGGGTCGTCCTCGTGCTGGGCGCCCTCGTGCTGGGCGTCGCGGCGTGCGGGATCCCCACGGCGACCGCGCCCACGCCCATCGCCAAGTCCGACGTGCCCTACCGTCTGCTCAACCCGCCCACCACGACGACCACGGTCCCGGGCTCGACCCCTGCGGTCGGCGTGGGCGAGCAGGTGTTCCTGGTGGCGCCCGACGGACACCTGGTGGCGGTCACACGCGAGGTGGCGGTGCCCGCCTCGCTCAGCCAGGTGCTGGGGGCACTGTTCGCCGGGCCCACCGCCACCGAGTCCGCCGCCGGCATCCAGTCGTTCCTCGCCCCCTCCGGCGTCCAGGTCACCACCACCCAGTCCGGCGTGGTGGCGACCGTGCACTTCAGCACCAACCCGATCCAGGTCGTGGGGCCGGACCAGACCTTGGCCATCGCCCAGGTCGTGTACACCGTCACCCAGCAGCCGGGCATCACCGGCGTGACCTTCGAGATCGGCGGCAAGCCGGTCGAGGTGCCCACCGCCGCCGGCGCCCAGGTGCCGGGACCGGTCGGCAGGGCCGACTACCTGCCCCAGGCACCGCTCGCCTGAGCGGCGGGTGTCGGGCCCGGGTTCAGGCGGCGGCGGCCCACGGGACCCGAGGGGCGTCGGTCCACAGGTGCTCGAGGTCGTAGAAGGACCTGGCCTCGTCCAGGAACACGTGGACCAGGAAGTCGCCGTAGTCCATGAGCACCCAGTAGCCGTCGTCCTTGCCCTCGATCCGGCTCGGCGACCTGCCGCTTGTCAGCTTCACCTGCCGCTCCACCTCGTCGACGATCGTCTTGACCTGCCGCGTGTTGCGTCCGTTGGTCACGACGAAGGCATCGGTCACCCCCAGGAGGTCACCCATGGCGAGGATGACGGTCTCCTCCCCCGACTTGGCGTCGGCGGCACGGGCGGCCACGAGGCACTCGTCGGGGATATCGGGCACGGCGGACCGTGCGGTGGGGGTGTGTTCGGTAGTGGTCAAGGGTTGCCTCCTTCTGGCGCCGCGGCGCCACGTGACGGGGCCGGCGCCGACATGACGCGGTCGACGGCGGTTGCAGCGGGACGGACGACGGCGGATGGCGTGGCCGACCACGCCGCGGGCGGGCCGACCGGCCGGGAGCGGGCGAGGGTCACTACCACGATGGTAAGCGCCAGGCAGAGCGCGACGACCGCGGCGCACAGCCACATCGCACGGCGTCGCTGACGGCGGGACTCGCGCAAGGAGCGGCGGCTGTCGGCGGCGGGCGCCATGCGGCCGTCCCGGTCGTGGCGCTCGGGGACGTCCCCGGCGGTGGCGCCAGGCGCCGGGGCGACTCCCTCGGGCGGGGCGGTGACCTGCGGCGGCGGCGAGTCGGACTCGGTGGGGTTCAGCCGCACAGTCATCTCCCCGTAGCGTACAGACCGCGCTCGGACAGGCAGCGGATCACGGCGTCGGGCACCGCGTCCTCGACGGGCTCACCCGCCTCGAGCCGGGCCCGCAGCTCGGTGCTCGACACGTCGACGGGCGCCACGGCCACGTGCACGAACGCCCACCCCGGGGGCGGGTCGACCACCGGGGCACCCGGGCGGTCGACCACGGCAAGGGTGACCAGGTCGCGCAGTGCCTCGTGCTCCCGCCACGTGTCCAGTGCGGCGACCACATCGGCGCCGACGACCACCACGATTGCGGCACCGGGCACTCGGGCCCCGAGCTCGCGCACGGTGTCGACGGTGTACGACGGTCCGCCACGGTCGATTTCAATGCGGGACGGCTCGAGGCCCGGACGGTCGGCAAGCGCGGCGACGACCATCGCGTAGCGGTCCTCGGCCGCGGTGACCGGGCGGTCCTGCTTCTGCCAGGGCTCGTTGGCCACGACGACCAGCATCCGGTCGAGGCCGAGCGCGTCGTGCACGGCCTCGGCCACCTCGACGTGCCCGCGGTGAATGGGGTCGAAGGTGCCGCCGAAGAGCCCGATCCGGGGGCCGCCCGACGTTCCGTCCGAACCAGCGTCGGCCATCTCAGGTACCGGCGAGTGCAGCCACCACCGGGGCGAAGGCGTCCATGTCGGCCTCGTGGACGACGACGTAGGAGAAGCCGAAGCGCTCGCGGCGCTCGATCAGTCGCTCGGTGACCTGCTCGACCGTGCCGATCAGCGCGATGGGCGAGCCGTCGACCTGCTCGGTCGTGACCCCCATCATCTGGGCGAGCCGCTCGGTGGCGTCGTCGCGGTCGGGCACGATCTGGACCAGGAACGTGAGGACCTGGAGCTCGAGGTCGGCGAAGCGCTCCCCTGCCGCATCCCGGATCCAGCCAATGCGCTGGTCGTAGTACTCGGCTGTCGTCGTCGCCAGCACCTCGGGCCCGACATAGCCGGCGGCCAGGCTCGGGTTCACCCCGACGATGTCCGCCTCACGTGCCGCGATCCCGAGCACCCGCTTGCCGCCGCCTCCGATGATGATCGGCGGATGGGGCCTGTGGTGCGGCAGCGGGGCGCCCACGGCACCGGTGATCGTGTAGTGCTCGCCGGCGAATGTGCACGCCCCGGTGGACCACAGGGACTTCATGATCGCCAGGCTTTCGGCCATGCGGCCGATCCGCTCGCCGGGCGCGTCGTTCGGGATGCCGGACTGCTCGTAGTCGGTGGTCATCCAGCCCGCGCCCAGCCCGAATTCGACCCGTCCCTCGGACAGGAGGTCGAGGGTGGCGATCTCCTTGGCCAGCACGACGGGATGGCGATAGTCGTTGCCGAACACCAGCGAGCCGACCTTCAGCTGGGTGGTCGCCTCGGCCGCCACGGTCAACGCCACGAGCGGTCCCAGCTGGTCCTCGAAGTGGTCCGGGAGGAACAGGGTCGAGTACCCGAGCGCCTCGACCGACCGGGCGAGGTCCCGCCAGACGGCGCCGGACGAGGCATCGGACAGCTGGACGCCGAAGCGGAAAGGGGCCATGGAGCGAGCCTAGAGCCGGAGGCTTTACGCTGTGCGGGTGGCTTCGCCTACTCCCCCCACCGACAGGACCGAGCCGTGGACGCCGGACTCGTGGCGCACCCGTCCCGCGGCGCAGCAGCCAACCTGGCCCGACGAGGCCGCCCTCAAGCAGGTGCACGCCAAGCTGAGCAGCCTGCCGCCCCTGGTGTTCGCGGGTGAGGCCCGACACCTGACCCGCTCACTGGGCCAGGCTGCCGACGGCAAGGCTTTCGTGCTCCAGGCCGGCGACTGCGCCGAGTCGTTCTCGGAGTTCACCGCCGACGGCATCCGCGACAAGCTCAAGGTCATCCTCCAGATGGCCGTCGTCCTCACCTACGGCGCCGGGCTTCCGGTGGTGAAGGTCGGACGCATCGCCGGCCAGTTCGCCAAGCCCCGCAGCTCCCCCACCGAACAGGTCGGCGGCCAGGTCCTCGACTCGTTCCGGGGCCACATGGTCAATGACGACCTGCCCGAGCGCAGCGCCCGCGTCCCCGACCCGACCCGACTGGTGGCCGCCTACGAGCAGTCGGTGGCCACACTCAACCTGCTGCGAGCCTTCACCAAGGGCGGCTTCGCCGACCTCGGCCAGATCCACGCCTGGAACCAGCAGTTCGTGGCGTCCTCCACCGAGGGTCGCCGCTTCGAGGACATCGCCCAGGGGATCGACTCGGCACTCCGGTTCATGGATGCCTGCGGCATCAACCTGACCGACGAGGACACGCTCCACCAGGTCGACTTCTGGACCAGTCACGAGGCGCTCATCCTCGACTACGAGGAGGCGCTGACCCGCAAGGACTCCTTGACGGACGACTGGTACGACTGTTCGGCCCACATGCTGTGGGTGGGCGAGCGCACCCGGCAGCTCGACGGCGCCCACATCGACTTCCTGGCCGGCATCCACAATCCCATCGGCTCCAAGGTCGGACCCTCGGCCACGGCCGACGACGTGCTGGCGCTCTGCGAGCGCCTGAACCCGACGAGGACCCCGGGCCGGCTGACGCTCATCACCCGGTTCGGTGTGGACGCCATCGACGACCATCTCCCGGCGCTGCTGCGGGCCGTCGAGGCCGAGGGCCACCCCGTCGTGTGGATGTGTGATCCGATGCACGGCAACACGTTCACCGCCGAGGGCGGGCAGAAGACCCGCCGGTTCGACGACATCATCGGCGAGCTGCAGAGCTTCTTCCGCATCCACCGGGAGATCGGCACGTGGCCGGGCGGCGTCCACGTCGAGCTCACCGGTGACGACGTGACGGAGTGCCTCGGTGGTGTCGAGGACATCGTCGAGGGCCAGCTCGGCCAGCGCTACACCACGACGTGCGACCCGCGGCTCAACGGACGCCAGTCGCTCGACCTGGCCTTCCGCATCGCCGAACTGCTCCGCCACTGACCCCGGGGCGGGCCGGAACCGGTCCGTCGGAACAGGGAACTGCAGGTCACAGGGGGGTCATTGCTTCCCCGGGACCCGGCCTCCACAATGGTTCCGGCCTCAGGATCGACCCGGGCAGGGTCGACGACACGCCCGGCGACCGCCCACCGGCGTCACACCCCGACCATCGGAGGCACCCCGCTCATGCCGCTCATGCACCCCCCCGTCCCGTCACCGACCGTCAGCCGGGCGCGGCGCGGCGCGGGCATCGGGCTGGCCGCACTGGTCGCGATGGCCACGCTCGGGGTGTCGGCCGGTGCAGGGGCGGACACCAGTGCTTCGACCGCACCACCGTCCACCACGACGGTGGCGGCCACACCGAGCACCACCACGACGGTGCCGAGCACTTCCGCGTCGACGGCGACGGTGCCGGCTGCAGCCGCACCTCAGGTGCAGCAGCCGGCGATCACCTCGGTGTCGGCCTACTGGCTGGTGGCGGGCGACGGCGGGGTCTTCTCCTTCGGTGGCGCGCCGTTCTACGGCTCGACCGGCGGCATGCACCTCAACAGGCCGGTGGTCGCCATCGCTCCCACCTCCCCCACCGACTCGGGCGGGTACCGCGAGGTCGCCTCGGACGGCGGGATCTTCGCCTACGGCGACGCCCCCTTCTACGGGTCCACGGGGAACATCCGGCTGAACCAGCCGATCGTGGGCATCGGGACCACCAGTGACGGTGGCGGCTACTGGCTCGTGGCGTCCGACGGGGGGGTCTTCAGCTTCGGTGACGCCCGGTTCTTCGGCTCGACCGGCAACATCCACCTGAACAAGCCGATCGTCGGCATGACCGCCACCGGCGACAACGGCGGGTACTGGCTGGTCGCCTCGGACGGCGGCATCTTCGCCTTCGGGGACGCCACCTTCTACGGCTCGACGGGCAGCCTGCACCTCCAAGCGCCGGTCGTCGCCATGGCCGCCAGCCACGACCACAAGGGCTACTGGATGGTCGCCTCCGACGGCGGCGTGTTCGCCTATGGCGACGCCTCGTTCCACGGGTCGCTGGGCGGTGTGCCCCAGAGCCGTCCGATCGTGTCCATGGCGGCCAGCGCCAGCGGCAACGGCTACTGGTTCACCAACAGCAACGGCGCAGTCACCGCGTTCGGCGACGCCACCTACTGGGGCTCGGCGCCCCAGGTCCTGGCTGCGCCGGTGGTGGGAATGACCCAGGGCACCGGAAACGGGAGCTTCGCCGGGTCGTCGTACCCGTCAGGCAGCTACGGGTACGACATCTCCAACTACCAGTGCGGCAACAATCCGCCCCCGCCACACACGATCGGGATCGTCCAGGTCGAGGGAGCGTCGTTCGGCAAACTCAATCCATGCCTGGTCGACCAGGCGGGTTGGGCAGGGGGCGGGCTGAACCTCTACATCTTCCTCACGTACGGCGAAGCACTCACCTCCGGCGATGGGGGTTGTGCGGGGACACTGGCCGCGAATGCCTGCAACTTCGGCTTCAACGCAGGAGTTGACGCCTATGCACGTGCCCATGCCACCGGGATCAACACCTCCGTTCCCTGGTGGCTCGATGTCGAGCCGTACTCAATAGGTGGCGTCCAGCCGTGGTCGACGAACACCATCGCGAACAGTGCGCTGATCAAGGGCTACTTGGACGCCCTGCACGCGGAGGGGCTGAACAGCGTCGGCATCTACACGAGCCCGCTGACGTGGCCGAACCTCGTCGGCTCGTACGCACCGAGTACCCCGCTCTGGCTGGCGTGGTACACGGGGAACCCGCAACAGAACTGCGCGACCGGGATGGCATACGCGGCTGCCCACGGAAGTCACCTTCCGACCGGAGGTCTCCAGATCACGCAGTACGGCGTTGGAACGTACGACGAGGACTACGCCTGCTGATTCCTCAGGCGCCGGAACGGGTCTGGCTACCTAGTAGACGCCGACACCCCGCAGGATGAACACGACTCCGGCCCCGAAGCCGCAGGCCGGTCCGAACCACCGGCCGAACCCGGTCCGTCCCATCCTGGTGTTGAACCACAACATGAAGATCGCCGAGGCGAGCACCAGCGCGCCGATCACCACCTGGACCACGTTCACGCCCGGAGCGTACAGCGGCCGACCGTCGCCGCTGCACCGCCAGCATGTCCCGGAACGACGACTCGAAGCAGTTGCCAAGGTCCGACTGACCCCTCGGCCGGCGGGTGCCGGCGGGTGACTGCGGACAGGTGCCGGTCGTCATGTCGACGGACCAGTTGGCGGAGCAGGAGCACGTTCCCCGGTCCCGCTGCTGCGAACGACAGGACGACGCACGCGCTGGACACGAACCCCTGTGCCGCGACCGACGAGCACCATGTGCGGGTCCAGCAGTGGCCGTGGATGTCACAGCCGCCGGCGCTGGATGTCACACCGGAGTTCGACAAGCCGTTGGCGATCGAGTTGGCCAGCCCGGTGAGGATGGAGCGCCTGACGAAGGCGGCACCGCCGCCAGGACCAGGAGCGGGCGCCGCGATTCCGCCGTCATCCCGACGACGGCCTCCGTGGTGGTCAACAGCACGAGGCAGCCTCGAGCGAGAACCACACCCGACCCACCCGGTACCGTCGGCCCGTTGGCACCGCCTCGGTCGGCACGTCCCGGCCTTGGGTCCGCCGGGCAGCCGGGCAGCCGGACAGCCGGGCCGACAGACGCGCGCCACATGCCCCGGTGCAGGCCCGTGGCACGCCGGCGACGACCGCCGCGCCATCGTCCGGGCATCCGGGGCGGTACGCCGATAGTGTCCCATCCGGAGCGAGGTTCGCTCTGGACGGCTCCCGGGGGGGCAGCCGTTGTGTTGGCTGGTCCGGCGGACATGCATCCGTGGCCCTCGGGCGGCCGGTAGGGGGAAACCATGCATCGCAAACTGCTCGGGATCAGTGCCGTCTTCGTACTGCTCATGACCACCGTGACCGTCGTCGGCGAGGGGGTGAGCGGCGCTGCAGCACCGAGCGCCTCCGGATCCGTCTCGTGCAAGATCACCGGGACCGGAAAATTCAGTCCGAAGCTGACCGCTACGGGCGTCAACACCACCGGCGTCAAGTTCCGCTTCCTCGGCGCGTCACCCACGTCGGGCGGATGCACCTCGAGCGCCGGCGTCCCGAACTCAGCCGGCACCGTGACGCCGGTCACCATCAACACGGTGGCCGTCAAAGGCGTCGGGTTCCTTGCCGGACCGGCCAACGCCAACGCCTGCGCCATCTTCTCGTCGGCCGATGCCGTCGGCTCGGTGACGGTGCGGTTCAATTGGGGTTCGGTGCCGGCCATCGCACCGACGTTCATCACCTACTCGGCCGGCGGACCGGTCGTGTCGGGCTCACCCAACGACACCATCACCCTGCCGTCGGGCGCCACGATGACGGCGACGGGTTCGTTCTCCACGCCCGGGACCGGCACCGTGACACTCCTGACGAACATCGTGTCGACGTGCTCGGCGACCTGGGGGCCCTATCCGACGTTCACGTTCGGGGTCGGCTCCAACGTCGTGCTGCCCTGACGGGCCGCTCGCCGACCTGACCGCGTCACCCGGTCACGCCCGTCCCTCGGACGGGCGTGACCGGAGTCGACCGGCCTGAGCACCGAAGCACGGTGTCCGGCGCCTCAGCCGTCCGCCGACGCCGCTCCCGGGACCGCCAGCCCGGCCACAGCGAACAGGTGGTCCCGCTCCACACTCCACGCGGCATGGGTCCGGACGATCCTGGCCGACGTGCCCTCGCGGATACCCCGGAGCCGGTCGGAAGGGTCGCCCGCGATCACCGCGTGGCGCTCCTCGTCGTCCAGCGCCACGAACTCGGGTCCGGCCGCGACCAGCAGCACCTCACGCTCGAGCACGGCGAGCTCCGGCTCCTCGGCCGCCAGCTCGCCGAAGGCGGCTGCCAGGGCTGCGGGCTCCGGCACCACCTCGCCGAGCGCCCGGAGTCGTGCGAACCAGGCCAGCTCGGCCTGCGTGACCGGCTCGACCGGCTGTCCGGTGGCCGCCGACACGAGCAGCCGGTTGGCCCGGCAGGACACCAGGTCCTCCTCGGCCCAGCCCCCGGAGCGGAGGGTGGCTGCCGCACGACGGAGCTCCTTGGGGTGACGCCCGGCCGCCGCCGCCAGCTCCCGCACCGCACTGGAGTCGGCACGGCCCGACTCGGCCAGTGCCATGGCCAGTGCGCGCAGCGCCGACGACCGCTCCGTGTGCCAGACGACCTTCGGATCCGGGGCGTCGAGCTCCTGGTCGCCGAGGGACTGGAGCAGCGCGCCGACCCCGATGGCGCCCAACGCCCTGGTGATGAGCCCGGGCGACTTCCGGTACTGGAGCTCGACGTCGGTCATCGGCCGAGTCTGGCACCGATGTCGGCCGGCCCGGGTACGACCGGGGCCGTCCGGTGCTCAGCCGATGCGCCTGCCGGTCCCCACGCTCATCCAGGACCGGCCCGAGGCGGTGACGCCCTCGGCACTCCCGCCCACCCCGTTCGTGCCCAGGTGGTGGGCACCGTCGTTGTAGCCGATGAGCTTCCAGCGGTCGCCGTCGACCTCCCAGGTGGTCAGCGACGCGTGCTGGGTGCGCAGCTGCATCCGGGCCCCGTCCAGTCCGTCCACCACCGGCGTCTTGGCCAGCAGCGACGCCTCGACCACCCCGGCGTGGCACGCGACGACCACGAGCTCGCCCGGATGCCGGGCGGCCACGGTGTCGAGGGTGTCCGCCACGCGGCGGACGAAGCCGGTCCAGCTCTCGCCGCCCGGCGCGATGGCCCGGCCGGGGTCGGTGTCCCAGTCCGGGTTGCCGAACCGCTCGCTGAACGCCGACCAGTCGAGGCCGTCGGCCTCGCCGGGGTGGAGCTCGCAGAACCCGCACTCCTGGGCGATCGCCGGTGGGGCACCTGCTGCTCCATGCTCGCCCATCGGTGCCAGAGCCGGGGCCAGGATCGTCGCCGTCTCGACGGCCCGCGGCAGGATGCTCGCGTACAGGGCGTCCGCGCCCGCCAGCTCGCCCGTTGCCACCAGCCGGTCGGCCAGCACGGCGACCTGGGCCCGTCCACGGTCGGTCAAGCCCGTGCAGCCGATCGGGCCGCCGCACACGCCGGACACGTTGCACACGGCCTCACCGTGACGGACGAGTACGAGGGTGGTGGCGGACGGAGCAGTGGCCCCCATCGTGCGGATGCCGGGCGGTGGCGCCTCGGGCGACGGGCCCTCGGGGGCACCCCTTCCGGCACCGGTCAGCGCGTCGAACCCGGCACCGACCGGCGTGGGACCGGTCACGCCAGCTCGCCGACGAAGCGCTCGAGCTGGCGCAGGGTTCGGCACTCCACGACCTCGTCGCAGTAGTTGGCGTACTCGCCGACGATGGAGTCGCCCGAGTCCCAGTAGGCGCGGGGCTCGGGGTTCAGCCAGTAGACGTGTCGGGCGCGGGAGCGGATCTCCTTGACCACCCACGAGCCCGAGGCGTGGTAGTTGTTGCGGGCGTCACCCAGCAGGAGGACGCTCGTGCGGGGCGTGATCTCCTCACCCCATCGTTCCCAGAACACGGTGAGGGCATGCCCGTAGTCGGAGTGTCCGTCGACCCAGACGACGTCGGCCTCGGTGTTGATGCGGTGGACCGCCTCCGTCGGGTCATCGACCCCCTCGAAGTAGCTGGTGACCTCGTCGATCCCGTCGATGAACACGAAGCTCCGGACCTTGGAGAACTGCGAGCTGATGGCGTGCACCAGGTGGAGCGTGAACCGGGCGAAGCTGGCCACCGATCCCGAGATGTCGGCGATCACGATGATCTCGGGCTTCGATGGCCGCGGATAGCGGAACCGGGGCTCCACCGGCACGCCGCCGGTCGACAGCGAGTGGCGGACCGTGGACCGGAAGTCGAGTGGGCCCTTGCGACCGTGGCGTCGCTTGCGGGCCAGGCGCACAGCGAGTTTGCGGGACAGCGGGGCGAGCGACTTGCGCAGCGCCACCAACTCGTCACGGGTGGCGTGCATGACGTCGATGTCCTCGGGCAGGGGCTTGCGGATGGACTTGGCCAGTGCCTCGCTCCCCCGGTCGGCCACCAGCCGTCGGCGGATCTCGCTCTCGATCTCCTTGCGGAGCTGGTCGATCCGGCTCTGGTACTCGTCGCGCAGGAGCCGCTCCTCCAGCGGGGTGAGGGTGACGTCGGGGCCGCGATGCCCCTCGTCGGCGTTCTCGGCCGACGTGGCCTGGCGGGCCTGGTCGATCAGGCGTTCCATGACCTTGTCGAGGTCGAGGTTCCGCAGGGTCCGGTACAGGTAGTAGGTGCCGCCGACGGGACGGCCCGCCTCCATGCCCCCGTAGCGGTTCACGGCCTGACGGGCCACGGCCTGGATCATCGAATTGTTGGCACCCAGCAGCGCCTTGTAGAGCATGTCGGCGAGTTCCTCGGGAGTCATGCCCTCGCCCCCGCCGCCGCCCCGTCCCTTGCCCTGGCGCCCTCCCTGGCCGGGCTGGCCGGAGCCCTCGTCGTCGGTCTCGAGCTCGGCGCCCGACTCGTCGTCGGTGGCGATCGAGTATCCCGGGCCGCGCAGGCTGAAGTAGATCTCGAAGGCCGTCTCGTAGGCCGGCCAGTGCGTCGACGACTTCACCAGGCTGGCACCGAGGGTGTACTTGATGGCCTCGCGGTCCTCGAGCGGCACGTGCCTGAGCGTCTCGGCCGCGTCGAGGTGCTCCGAGAGCGACACCGGGATGCCGGCGGCGCGCAACTCGCCCACGAATCCGGTCAGGAGGTCCAGCACGGTCGCGTCCGACTCAGCCCGTGGTGTCCAGGCCGGCGAGCTCCTTGGACGCCCGATCGATGTCCGAGCGGTACTTGAGGAGGATGTGCAGAGTGTCCTTGGCCTGCTCGGCGTCGATGGACTCGACCCCCAGCACCACCAGGGTCCGGGCCCAGTCCAACGTCTCGGACACCGACGGGGCCTTCTTCAGGTCGAGCGAGCGGATGGACCGCACGATGCGCGCTACCTGGTCGGCCAAGGCCTGGCTGATGCCGGGCACCCGGGTCTCGATGATGGCCCGCTCGCGCTCCAACCCGGGGTAGTCGATGTGCAGGTAGAGGCATCGGCGCTTCAGCGCCTCGGACAGCTCACGGGTGTTGTTCGAGGTGAGGAACACGAGCGGGATCTGGCTGGCCCGCACGGTGCCCAGCTCGGGGATCGACACCTGGTACTCGGACAGGATCTCGAGGAGGAGCGCCTCGGTCTCGAGCTCGACCCGGTCGACCTCGTCGATGAGCAGCACGACCGGCTCGGTCGACTTGATGGCCTCGAGCAACGGACGGGTGAGCAGGAACTCCTCGCTGAAGATGTCCTCCTCCAGCTGCTGCCACGACTGGCCCGAGTCGGCCTGGATCCGCAGGAGCTGCTTCTTGTAGTTCCACTCGTAGAGCGCCTTCGACTCGTCGAGTCCCTCATAGCACTGGAGCCGGATCAGGCGGCTACCGGTGAGGCGTGCCACCGACTTGGCCAGCTCGGTCTTGCCCGTGCCGGCCGGCCCCTCGACCAGCACCGGCTTGGCCAGCCGGTCGGCCAGGTAGACGACACCGGAGATGCCGTCGTCAGCCAGGTAGTCCACCCCGGCGAGCCCGGTGCGCACGGCGTCGATCGACTCGAACCGGGGCGCACCCGCCTCGGGGAAGCCCGAGGTGATCTCGTCGGTCCTCGCGGCGCCGGGCCCGGGGGTCGTGTCGGTCTGGTCACTGCTCATGTACGCACCTGGCCTGTTCCTGTGACGACGAATCTGATGGAGGTGAGCTCGCGGAGGCCCATCGGGCCCCGCGCGTGCAGCTTCTGGGTCGAGATGCCGATCTCGGCGCCGAGGCCGAGCTCGCCCCCGTCGACGAAGCGGGTCGAGGCGTTGACCACCACGGCGGCGGCGTCGACCTCGGTGGTGAAGCGCCCGGCCGCGCCGATGTCGCGGGTGACGATGGCCTCGGAATGTCCCGAGCCGTACCGGGTGATGTGGTCGATGGCGGCATCGAGGTCGTCGACCACGGCGACGGACATGGTCAGGCCGAGGAACTCGGCGGCGAAGTCCTCCGCAGTGGCCGGTGCGATCCCCGGCAGCAGCGCCCGTGCTGCCTCGTCGCCCCGGAGGACGACCCCGTCGAGGGCGGCGGCGATCCGGGGCAGGAACTCAACGGCCACGTCCCGGTGCACAACCAGGGACTCGGCGGCGTTGCACACGCCGGGGCGCTGGGTCTTGGCGTTGACCACGATCGACTCGGCCATGTCGAGGTCCGCTGCTGCGTCCACATACACATGGCAGTTGCCGATGCCGTCGACGACGTACGGCACGGTGGCGTGCTCGAGGATCGAGGCGACGAGGGACGACCCGCCCCGGGGGATGAGACAGTCGATGATGCCGGTGAGCTGCATGAACGCCTCGGCGCCCTGGCGGGTGGTGTCGGTGACCAGGCCCACGGCGTCGACCGGAAGTCCGGCCTTGGCCAGGCCGTCGCGCAGTGCGGCAGCCACCACCTGGTTGGTCGAGATGGCACTGGACGACCCCCGCAGCAGCACGGCGTTGCCCGACTTCAGGCAGAGGCCGGCGGCGTCGCTCGTCACGTTCGGCCGGTTCTCGTAGATGATGCCGACGACGCCGAGCGGGATGCGGACCCGCTCCACCCGCAGTCCGTTGGGCCGGACCCAGCCGTCGACGACCTCGCCCACGGGGTCGGGCAGGGCGGCCACGTCCCGCAAGCCTGCCGCCATGCCCGCGATGCGACCGGCGTCGAGGCGGAGGCGGTCGACCGAGGTGGGGTCCGCCCCGGTGCCGGCGGCACGGTCCAGGTCGGTGGCGTTGGCGGCGAGGATCGCCACGGCGCGCTCCTCGAGCAGGTCGGCGGCAAACCGGAGGGCGTCGTCCCGGGCGGCCGACGACGAGCGCGCCACGACCCGGCCGGCGGCCACGGCCGCACGGCCGAGCTCCACCATCGCGGGGGACGGGCTGTTCGGCACCGGGCCAGCGTACTTGCCGTTCCCGAGGCGTCGGTGCCGAGGGAGGGCACGGACCCGATCCCTCGGGAGCGGGGGGTCCACGGGTACCATGACCGCGATCGGACCGGAGCACCGGCCCCGTGAGAAGGAGGAGCGTGCATGTCCGCCATGGAGCCCCCGTCCCCCGATGACCCGGCCGCCGTCGACGCCGCCGCAGGAGTCACCCACCAGATCCTCGGGACCGTCATGCCGGTCCTCCAGGTGGACCTCAACCCCGGCCAGTCCGTGGTGTCCCCGGGTGGCGAGGTGTCGTGGATGTCCTCGACCATCCAGATGTCCACGTCGACCCAGGGTGCCGGTTCCAAGGGCGTGATGGGTGCCCTCAAGCGCACGGTGTCGGGCGGTGGGCTGTTCGTGACCCGCTACGACGCCCAGGGTGGTCCGGGCACGGTGTCGTTCGCGGCCAAGATGCCCGGCGAGATCCGCCCGGTGGCCATCGCCCCCGACCGCGAGTACCTGGTCCACCGTCACGGGTTCCTGGCCGCCACCGCCGACGTCAACATCTCGGTCGGGTTCCAGCAGAAGCTGGGCGCGGGGATCTTCGGCGGCAGCGGGTTCATCCTCCAGCGGGTCACCGGTCAGGGCACGGCCTGGATCGAGCTGTCCGGCGAGCTCATCGAGTACCACCTGGCCCCAGGTGAGAACCTCCGGGTCCTGCCGGGTCACGTGGGCCTCTTCGACGCCAACATGAGCTTCGACATCACCATGGTCAAGGGCATCAAGAACCTGCTGTTCGGTGCCGAGTCGCTGTTCCTGGCGTCGCTCACCGGCCCCGGCATGGTGTGGCTCCAGACGATGCCGATCTCGCAGCTGGCCCACTCGCTCGCCCCGTACCTCCCCTCGCAGGAGAACAACACCGGCGGCACGGCCGGGTCGATCATCGGCGGCCTCCTGAAGAACTAGGGCCGACCGGGTCTGCGCCCGCATCCTCGGACCATCCGTCCCGACACGGGCAACAGGGGGTCGTGACGGATGGACCACTGTCCTGCCGCTCCCGGGATTCCGGTGTCTGCGGCCCGTCGGGTTCGGCGCCACCAAGGACGACTACGTCACCTGGCTGCTGGGCGAGCACGACGCCGTCGCACTGGCGTCGACCCCGGACGAGACGATGGCACCGACATGCCGGCCACGTCGCCGGACGCGGGCCGGACCGATTCCATGACGAGGCACTCGCGGCCCGGGCCGCTCGGCCCGACGACGCAGCGAGCGCCCCGCGTCGCTCAGAGCGACCAGTCGTCGACCACGGTCAGGTCCACGAACTCCGGAGCCCCGTCGAAGATGTCCGCCATCGTCGCCCGGGCCGCCTGCAGCCCGTCCTGGCGGCGGGGGTCGTTCTCGCGCTCCCGGGCCTTCTCCTCGCTTTCGAAGACGACGAACATGATCACCCGGCCGGGATCGGCGGCGTCCACCGTCGCCGTCGAGTGGACCAGGCCGGAGCCCGCCTGTTCGGCCGCCCGCAACTGCGAGACCAGCGTCGCCAGTCCGTCCTCCTTGCCCGCCTGCAACCGCGTCGTGATCATCTGTGCCCACATGTCGCCAGACCTCCGCTCGTCGATGACGGCGAACCTACCCCACCGCCGCGGCGCGAGTGCGGCCGGTGCGGCCCGGCCAGGAGGCTGGGAGGCCGGCTGCCCGCTCAGCCGAGCACGACGAGGTCGTCCCGGTGGACCACCTCGGCCGCCACGTCCTCGGGCAGGTCCTCGGACCGGAGCCCGGCCCACCCGGCCACGTCGTCGGCCCCATGACGCACCAGGCCCTTGGCGAAGACCGAGCCGTCCGGACCGATCAGCTCGACGGCGTCGTCCGCCCCGAAGTCGCCCCGCACCGACACGATGCCCGCTGGCAGCAACGACCGCCCCCGCTCGACCAGGGCCTGGCGGGCCCCGGCGTCCACCACGATCGACCCCGACGCGCCGATGGCGAAGGCGATCCACAGCTTCCGGGCCGGGAGCACCACCTCACGGGGACGGAACCGGGTCCCGACGCCCGGGGCGCCGGCCGCCACCGAGGCGAGCACACCGGGCCGGGCGGCGTCGGCGATGACCGCCTCGATCCCCGACCACACGGCGATCTTGGCCGCCGCCAGCTTCGACCCCATGCCGCCGCTGCCCACGGCCGTGCCCGGGCCCCCGGCGATGGCCTCGAGCTCGTGATCGATCTCGACCACCTCTTCGATCAACGACGCGTCTGCCTCATGGCGGGGGTCACCGGTCAGCAGCCCGGCGGTGTCGGTCAGGAGCACGAGCAACCCGGCGGAGACCAGGTGGGCCACCAGGGCGGCCAGGCGGTCGTTGTCACCGAAGCGGATCTCCTCGTCGGCCACGGCGTCGTTCTCGTTGACGACGGGGACCACGCCGAGCTCGAGCAGGCGGCCCAGGGTCTGGCGGGCGTGGAGGTACTGGCTGCGGTGCACGAAGTCGAGCGGGGCCAGCAGGACCTGGCCGGCGGCCAGTCCGTGGCGCCCGAGCGCGTCGCTCCAGACCCGCATGAGCAGGTGCTGGCCCACGGCGGCCACCGCCTGGAGCGTGGCCAGGTCCGACGGCCGGGGTCGGCCCTCGGACAGGCTGGTCCACCCGGCGGCGATGGCACCCGAGGTGACGACCACGACCCGGTGCCCGGCCGCGCGGGCCTGGGCCACCTCACCGGCGAGCTTGTCGATCGCCTCGGTGTCCACCCGTCCGTCGGCCGCGGTGACCGAGGACGAGCCGATCTTCACCACCAGGGTGCGGCTGCCGACTGCATCCGACATCAGCGGTTCCGGCGCCTGCTCGCCGGCTGGCCGGTGAACTCGGGCTGGTCCCGGTACCAGGTGAAGGACAGGTCGGCGATGTGTACGGTGTCGCCGTCACGGGCGCCGGCCTTGGCCAGGGCCCGGTCCACACCCAGGCGCCGGAGTCGGCTCTGCACGTAGTCGGCGGCCTCGTCGGTCGTCACGTCGTTGAGGGCCACGGCCCGCTCCGCCACCTTGCCGACTACGGCGAACTCGTGCTCGCCCACCCGCTCGACGGTGAACCCCTCGGGCAGCGGCCGGTGGATCACGATGGTGCCGTCGGCCTCGGGCTCGGCCGTGCGGGCACCTTCCACCAGTGTCGCGAGCCGGCCGATCAGGGCGGGGATCCCCTGACCGGTTATCGACGAGATCACCAGGTCGGGGTGGAACTCGCCGCCGGTGGCGTCGTCGTCGTCGGTGGTGGTGCGGTCGTCGGCCTGGGACACGTCGACCCGGTCGAACGACTCGGCCGCCGCAGGCGCCGGCAGGTCCTCGGGGGCAACCATGTCCGCCTTCGACCCCACCACCAGGCGGGGACGGTCCAGCAGTTCGGGCTGGTAGCGGCGCAGTTCGTCGACCAGCACCCGGTGCTGCTCGGCCGGCGGGACGCCGGTGATCGGGTCGAGCTCGACCAGGATGACCAGCGCCCGGGCCCGCGTGATGTGGCGCAGGAACTGGTGGCCGAGCCCCTTGCCCTCGGCCGCGCCCTCGACCAGGCCGGGGATGTCGGCGACGGTGAAGTTCGTCTCGTCATCGGCACGCACCACACCCAGGTGCGGCTCCAGCGTGGTGAACGGGTAGTCGGCGATCTTCGGCTTGGCCGCCGAGATCCGTGAGATGAGGGTCGACTTGCCGACGTTGGGGAAGCCCACCAGGGCCACGTCGGCCACCAGGGCGAGTTCGAGGTCGTACCACTCCTCGTGACCCTTCTCCCCCTGCTCGGCGAAGGCGGGGGCCCGACGGCTGTTGGACAGGAAGCTGGCGTTGCCCCGCCCGCCCCGGCCGCCCTCGCCGGCCAGCCACCGGTCGCCGGCATTGAGCAGGTCGGCCATGAGGGTGCCGTCGGACCGTCGGGCCCGGGTGCCGACCGGCACCGCGACCTCGAGGTCCTTGCCCCGGGCGCCGTGCTTCTTCTTGCCGCCACCGTGGCCGCCGTTGTCCGCTCCCCGGTGGGGATGGTCGCGGAACGGCAGCAACGAGGACTGGTTGGTCGTGGCGACGAGCCAGACGTTTCCGCCCCGGCCGCCGTCGCCCCCGTCGGGCCCGCCCTTGTCGACGTGTGCCTCCCGACGCATGGCGACCGCGCCAGCCCCCCCATCGCCCGCCTTCACATGGAGTTGTGCCTCGTCGACGAAGCCGGACATGGGGACGATCCTACCGATCGGGGGTCTGCGTCCCCGTGAGGGGACGTCGGGTGCGGGCGGCGGTCCCGGGGACGGGGTGCCGGGTCGTGCGTGGTGAAAGGTGGCGGGACGGCGCCGGTCAGGCGTCGACCAGCACAGTGGTGCGGAGGTGGTCCATCGCCTCCACCACCCCGAGTGCCACGGCGAGATCGTCGTAGGTCCCGTACTCCAGCCGCAACGAGGCGAGGAATTGCTCCATCGTCTCGGGCACGACGTGCAGAATGGCCGGGGCGTACTTCTCCACCTGGTCGGCGGCCTCCGGGTACTCGGCCTTCAACCGCTCCAGCAGGCGCTCCATGGCCGCCGCCGACAGGGCGTAGTCCTCGACGATCGCCTCGTCGGGGACGCCCAGGAAGGCCAGCACCAGCGCGGACAGCACGCCGGTGCGGTCCTTGCCGGCGCTGCAGTGCATGACGGCCGGGAGCGAGTCGCCCGAGGCGAGGACGTGGATGGCCTCGGTCAGGACCGGCCCGCCCTCGGACACCATGGCCCCGTACCGGGTGGCGACGTAGGCCGCCTCCTTCCAGTCCGGCAGGTCCTCGGTTGCCGGCAGCACGTCGGTCAGCGGTAGGCCCACGTAGCGGACGGGGACGTCCTCGACCGGGAAGCTCCCCCGCTGCTCCGCCTCGTCGAGGGTCCGCAGGTCGATCACCGTCGTGAGCCCGAGGTCCACCAGCTGGGCGCGATCGGCCGGGGTCAGCTTGTTGAGGCCGTCGGCCCGGAAGAGCCGGCGCCACGCCACCATCCGGCCGTCGGTGGTCCGATAGCCCCCGAGATCCCGGAAGTTGACGCAGCCCTCGAATGCGAGGGTCCGGGAGGGCACGAGGGGAGGTGACTCAGTCGGCAGGGACGACGTCGACCAGCTTGCGGCCCTTGCGGCTCGCGAACTGGACGGTGCCGTCCGCCAGGGCGAACAGCGTGTCGTCCTTGCCCAGGCCCACGTTGATGCCGGGGTGGAACTTGGTGCCGCGCTGGCGCACGATGATGGCGCCGGTGCGCACGTCGGTGCCGCCGAAGACCTTGACGCCGAGGCGCTGGGCGTTCGAATCGCGCCCGTTCCTGGTGGAACCGCCACCCTTGGTCTTGGACATGTGAGGTGCTCCTTGTGGTGAGTCGTGGTCAGCCCGCCCGGCGCGCTGCGCCCGGGCTGGTCGGTCGGTTGCTCAGCCGGCGGTGATGCCGGTGATGGCGATGGTCGAGTAGCGCTGACGGTGGCCCCATCGGGTGCTCTGGTTCGACTTGTTCTTGTAGGTGTAGCCGCGGATCTTGGGACCGAGCTCCTCGCCCTTCACCGTCGCCGTGACTGAGGCGCCGGCCAACTGGGCCGGGGTGGCCAGGACAGTGTCGCCGTCGACGACGAGGACGGGCTCGAAGGTCACCTCGGTGCCGGGCTCCTGGCCCAGCAGTTCCACGCGGAGCTCCTGGCCCTCGGCCACTCGCTCCTGCTTGCCTCCGGTTCTGATGACTGCGTACATAGGGATGACAGCCTACAGCTCCGGGTCGTCAAATACTATTCCCCTGCCCTCGCACACGGCACACGTCGTCGACATCGACTCGATCAGACCCTCCGAGACTCGCTTGCGGGTCATCTCCACGAGGCCCAGCTCCGAGATGTCGAAGACCTGGGTGCGGGTCTTGTCCCTGGCCAGGGCGGTGCGCAGCGCGGCCCCGACCTTGTCCCGGTTCTCTCGGATC
>JADGOH010000070.1 GCA_017883025.1 Acidimicrobiales bacterium | reverse complement strand
TTCGGGTCGGTGACCCCGTAGCGCTCGGCGCACACCCGGTCCCACAGTTCGGTGAAGGCCCGCATCTTGCAGGTCTCCTCCACGAACCGGACCCCGGCGTTGACGAAGAACGAGATGCGCCCGACCACGGCCGGAAACTCGTCGGCCGGTATCTGGCCCGAGGCGCGCACGGCGTCGAGCACGCCGATGGCGGTGGCCAGGGCGTAGGCGACCTCCTGGTGCGGTGTGGCCCCGGCCTCCTGGAGGTGGTAGCTGCAGACGTTGATCGGGTTCCACTTCGGCACGTTGCGCACCGTGTACGCGATGGTGTCGACGGTGAGCCGGCGGCTCGGGATGGGCGGGAAGATGAACGTCCCCCGCGACAGGTACTCCTTGACGATGTCGTTCTGGGTCGTCCCCGACAGGACCAACGGGTCGACGCCACGGTCCTGCGCATTGGCGATGTAGAGCCCGAGCAGCCACGCGGCGGTGGCATTGATCGTCATCGACGTGTTCATCGACTCGACCGGGATGTGGTCGAGCAGCTCGGCCATGTGGCCGAGGTGGGCGACCGGGACGCCGACCTTGCCGACCTCGCCCGAAGCCGCCGGGTCGTCGGGGTCGTAGCCGATCTGGGTGGGCAGGTCGAAGGCGATCGACAGGCCCGTCTGGCCCTTGGCCAGGTTGGTCCGGTAGAGCTCGTTGGACGCCTTCGCCGTGGAGTGGCCGGAGTAGGTCCGCATCACCCACGGGTTGTCCCGCACCGGGGCGGTCCCCGACGCGCCGTTGCCCTGCACTGCCTCGTCGACGTCGCTCATGCCCTCATTGTGGCCCGAACCGGGTCCCCGGCGGTAGGCCGGGTGCCACGGCGCCGAGTCGCGTCGACCGAACCGTCCGCCCGACTACTTGCGGTAGTCGAGGAAGCCCCTGCCCGACTTGCGGCCGAGCTCCTCGGCGCTCACCATGCGGCGCAGGAGGGGCATAGCGGCGTAGTTCGGGTCCTTGAACTCCTCGTACAGGGCGTCGAGGATCGCCAGCGACGTGTCGAGGCCGACCAGGTCGAGCAGGGCGAAGGGGCCCATCGGGAACCCGCATCCGCCCTTCATGGCGGCGTCGATGTCGGCAACGGAGGCCACTCCCTGCTCGTAGAGCCGGACGGCGTTGTTGAGGTACGGGAAGAGCAGGGCGTTCACGATGAACCCGGCCTGGTCCTTGACCTCGACCGGCGTCTTGCCGCACGACTCGGCGAACTGGCGGGCGGCGGCGATGGTCTCGTCGGAGGCGGTCAGGGGACGGACGATCTCGACCAGCGACATCACCGGTGCCGGGTTGAAGAAGTGGATGCCGCACACCTTGTCGGGCCGGCCGGTCTTCATGGCCATCTCGATCACGGGCAGGGTCGAGGTGTTGGTGGCGAGGATGGCGTGGGCCCCGGTGATCCGGGCCAGGTCGCTGAAGAGCTCCTTCTTGACCCCCAGGTCCTCGACCACGGACTCGATGACCAGGTCGCACCCGGCCAAGGCGTCGAGCTCCGAGGTGCCGGTGACCCGGCCGAGGGCCTCGTCCCGCTCCGCCTCGGTCTTCTTGCCCTTCTCGACCTGCCGGTTCAGGGACTTCTCGAGGGCGGCCAGGGTGGCGTCGGCGGTCGACTGGCTCCGCGACCGCAGCACCACCTCGAAGCCGCTGACGGCGGCCGTCTCGGCGATACCCGACCCCATGATCCCCGAACCGACAATTCCCACGCGTGCGATTGACATGGGAGGGCATGCTAGCGGTGGCAGGGGCGAGCCGCCGAACCGGAACCCTGCCCGTCCGGGCGGCCCGCTTGCCTTCCCCGCGGCCCGCCGCCACGATGTGGCCGTGACCGACACCGCTGTAGACGCCCCGACCGCCCCTGACGCCGGGGGGTCACCCACCGGCCACAACGGCCTGCCCGCCGGGCCCTGGGGCGGCGGGCTACCGTCGGGACCTCGGGGCCCGAGGTCGCGACGTGCCCTCTACAATCGCAGGCTGCGCGCCACCGACGAGCAGTGGTCGGTCCCCGGCCGGCTGCTCGCCGCCCTGTTCGCCCGTCCCGGCCTGATCCGAGCGCTGAGCACCGGCAACGCGCCCGTCGAGCGCGACGGCCGGGTGCTCAACCGGGGGGTCCAGGCGCTGCTCGGACTCACCACCGCCCTCGACAAGGCCACCAACCGGGGCGGCGGCACGCCGGACCCGGTGGCGACCCGCGACGTCTTCACCGCCACCACGCAGCTGGTCATGCCGAGTCGCACCGACGTCCACGTGGTCGGTCGCACCATCCCGGGCCCCGCCGGCGCCCCCGACCTGCCGGTCCGGATCTACCGGCGCTTCGGGGTGGGGATCGGCCGGCCCGCCCGCCGTCCTGGGGCCATCGCCTACTTCCACGGCGGGGGCTGGGTGGTCGGGGACCTCGACTCCCACGACGGGTCGTGCCGGATGCTCGCCGCCGTGACCGGGTCCGTGGTCGTCGCCGTCGACTACCGGCTGGCCCCCGAGCACCCGTTCCCGGCGGCGGTCGAGGACTGCCTGGCCGCCTACGCGTGGGTCCAGCGCAACCACAGCGCCCTCGGCACCGCCCCGGGCGTGGTCGGGGTGATGGGGGACAGCGCCGGGGGCAACCTCGCCGCCGTGGTGGCCCAGGAGACCCGGCCCGGACGGCGGTCCGCCGCCGACGACGTGCCGCCGCCGGTGGCGCAGTGCCTGGTCTACCCGGCACTCGACGCCCGCTTCCTGACCGAGTCGTTCCGGGTGATGGGGGAGGGGTTCTTCCTCACCGGTGAGGGGATGGAGGCCTACCGGGCCCACTACCTCCCCCACCCGGCCGACTACGAGGACGCCCGGGCGTCGCCGATCCTGTGCGAGGACCTCGACGGACTGGCGCCGGCCGTGGTGGTCACCGCCGGGTTCGACCCGCTGCGCGACGAGGGCGCCGCCTACGCCGGGTCGTTGGTGGCGGCCGGGGTGCCGGTCGAGTACCGCTGCTACGACGACATGGTCCACGGGTTCTTCGGGATGGGCGTGGTGCCGGACTGCCTGGCGCTGGCCACCGAGGTGTGCGACGCCATGGGGTCGCTGATGCGCCGGGCCACGCCCCGCCGAGACTGAGCCCTGAACGGGACCGGGAGGCGGAACCGCCCTCCGGGGGCCTCTACACTCCGGGCATGGACGCGACCCCCGGCATGCTGGCCCTCGTCGGCGGAGGCGAGTGGCAGGAGGGCTGCACGTTCGACGCCGAGTTCCTGGCCGCCTCCGGGGGCGAGGACGTCCTGGTCCTCCCGACGGCCGCCGCCTACGAGCACCCCGAGCGCCTGGTGGTGCAGGCCGGGGCGTGGTTCGAGCCGTTGGGCGGGAGGGTCGAGGGCCTGATGGTGCTGACCCGGGCGGACGCCGAGAACGACGGCGCCGCCGACATCATGCGCCGGGCCCGCCTCGTCTACCTCGCGGGCAGTTCGCCCATGCACGTGCGCAGTGTGCTCAAGCACTCGGCCGTGTGGGACGCCCTGGTGGCGGCCTGGAACGACGGCGCCGTAGTGGTCGGCTCGTCCGGCGCGGCCATGGCCCTGACCGACCCGATGGTCGACGCCCGGGGCGGCGGCCTCACCATCGGCCTGGGCCTGGTGAGTGGCGTGGCGGTGGTCCCCCACTTCGGCGACGCCTCGGGCGACGAGCACGGCCAGAAGATGCACCGATCGGTGCTGCTGGCGCCCGCCGGCACGCCGGTGGTCGGGATTCCCGAGCGAACGGCACTCGTCCGGGAACCGGACGGCTCGTGGCGCTCGGCGGGGGAGCAGCCGGTGGCCGTCTTCCTCGACGGTGCGCCGGCGCCTGACGGGCTCGCCGTTCTGCCGCGCTGACCCCTGCCGGCCCCGGGCCCGCCGGTCCGGGCGGACCGGCGGATTCCCCGGTGGCTCAGTCGCCCTCGACGATGGTCACCGACTCGATGATGACGGGCTCGGTCGGGGCACCTGAACGGCTGCCGACCGACTCGATGGCCTTCACCACGTCGAGCCCCTTCACCACCGTGCCGAACAGCGAGTAGCTCGGCGGCAGGCCGACACCGTCGGGCCCGCTCACGATGAAGAACTGGCTGCCGTTGGTGTCCGGACCGGCGTTGGCCATGGCGAGGGAACCGATTTCGTAGCGACCCGGGGCGGGGAGTTCGTCCGCGAACCGGTAGCCCGGCCCGCCGCGACCCGTCCCCTCCGGATCGCCGCCCTGGCACATGAAGCCCGGGATGATGCGGTGGAAGGTGACCCCGTCGTAGTAGTGCCAGCGGGCCAGGAAGACGAAGTTGTTCACCGTCTTCGGGGCGGCGATGGGATTGAGGGAAATGGTCAGCGCACCCTTGTTGGTGAGCATCTCGGCCCGGTAGGTCTTCGTGGGGTCGATGATCATCGGGGGCGCGGCGTCGAAGCGCTGCGTCTTGGGGCTCGAGCCGTCTGCTGCGGGGATCTCGGGGGCCATGGGTCTACTCCTCGGGGGGTCGGGTGATCGGGTCGGGTCGGGGTCGGTCGGTGCCTAGGAGGACGTGACCGTGACCGAGAGCATGCGGTGGGTGACAGTGGGTGGGATGCCGCTCTGGCTGCCGTCGGCGTTGATGGCCTGGACGAAGTTCAGTCCGGAGGTCACCTGGCCGAACAGCGCGTACTGGGGGGGCAGCGACTCGCCCTGGGCGCCGGCCACGATGAAGAACTGGTTGCTCGTTGTGCCGGCCGGGGACGCCGAGGTCTTGGCCATGGCGAGTGAGCCGAGCGGGTACTGGGGGGTGGCCGTCGCCGGCACCTCGCCCTGCACCGTGTAGCCCACACTGCCCGACGTCGTGCCCGTCGGGTCGCCGGTCTGGTTGACGAACTGCGGGATCACCCGGGCGAACGTGTTGCAGTCGTAGTACTTCTTGCCCGCCAGGAAGACGAAGCTGTTGACGGCCACCGGCGCGGCCTTGGCGTCGAGGGTGACCACGATCGTCCCGAGGTCGGTCTTGATGGTGGCCGTGTACGTCTTCGACGGGTCGATCGTCATGGGCGGAGCCGGGAACTGGGGGTTCGGCAGTGCTGTCGACGGGCTCGACGGGCACCCGGCCGCCTTCGAGGCAGCGTCGGCCGTGGCCTGGGCGGACGATTTCGGGGCCGTCGTCGCCGTCGTCGTGGTCGTGGAGGCCGCCGTCGACGAGTGGCTCCACGGCTTGGTGATGAGGAGCGACAGGCCGACGACCACGACGGCCACGATGCCGATGGTCACGAACCGGCGGATGCCCCTCCGGCGCTTGGCGGCCTTCTGCTCGGCCTCGCGCCGTGCCTGTCGGCCCGCCTTCTGTCGTTCACGCTTCTCGGTTCCCACGGTCCTGCAGGGTAGCCGGTCCGACCGGGGGCTCCGAAGCAGCCCCGGTGGGCCCCCGCCCCGGGCCCGGCGGGGTGGGTGGCGCCGGGTTGTAGCCTTGCGGACCATGTCTCTGGTGGTACAGAAGTTCGGCGGTACGTCGGTCGGCGACGCCGACCGCATCCGTGCCGTGGCCGACCACGTGGCCCGTACGCGGCGGGCCGGCAACGACGTCGTGGTCGTGGTGAGCGCCATGGGCAAGACCACCGACGAGCTCGTCCGGCTGGCCGCCGACGTGAGTTCGGTGCAGCCCGAGCGCGAGATCGACATGCTCCTCAGCGCCGGCGAGCGGATCACCATGGCCCTGCTGTGCATGGCCCTTGCCGACCTGGGGGTCGACGCCGTCTCGTTCACCGGGAGCCAGGCAGGGATGATCACCGACACGTCCCACACCCGGGCGAAGATCCTCGAGGTGAAGGGCGAACGTCTCCGCGAGACCCTCGCCGCCGGCGCAGTGCCCGTGGTCGCCGGCTTCCAGGGCGTCTCCACCGACAAGGAGATCACCACCCTCGGCAGGGGCGGCTCGGACACGACCGCCGTGGCGCTCGCCGCCGCCCTCGGGGCCGACGCCTGTGAGATCTACACCGACGTGTCGGGTGTCTTCACCACCGACCCGCGCATCGTGCCCGAGGCCCGCAAGCTGGCGAGGGTCAGCTACGAGGAGATGCAGGAGATGGCCGCCACCGGCGGCCGGGTACTGGCCCTCCGGTCGGTCGAGTTCGCCCGCAACCACAACGTCCCGCTGCACGTGCGCTCGAGCTTCACCTGGGAGCCCGGCACGTGGGTCGACAAGGAGGAGGAGTCCATGGAGCAGGCAGTCGTCACCGCGGTGACCCACGACCTGTCGGAGGCAAAGGTGACCGTGACCGGGGTGCCGGACACGCCCGGCCTGGCCGCCACGCTCTTCCGTGGCCTCGCCGACCGCAACATCAACGTCGACATGATCGTCCAGAACGTGTCGCTCCACGGGACGACCGACATCTCCTTCACCATCCCCGAGTCGGACCTGGCCGTCAGCACCGAGGTGTGCGAGGCGCTCGTCCCGGTACTGGGGGCCACCGGGGTGACGGCGGACGACGACGTGGCCCGGGTGTCGCTCATCGGCGTGGGCATGAAGACCCATCCCGGGGTGACGGCACTCACCTTCGAGACCCTGGCCGCCCAGGGCATCAACATCGAGATGATCTCCACGTCGTCGATTCGGATCTCGTGCCTGATCCGCTCCGAGCAGGCCGAGGACGCCGTACGCGCCCTGCACGCCGCGTTCGAACTCGCCTGACCGGGTCGTCCCGGGTTCCCGGGCGGGACCCGCCCGCCTCGGGCCGGGCACCCGCACCCGACGGAGGGCCGCGACGGCCACCCGTAGACTGGCAGCCATGCGCATCGGAGTCGTCGGAGCAACCGGGCAGGTCGGGACCGTCATGCAGGCGATCCTGGAAGAGCGCGCCTTTCCGCTCGACGAGCTGCGCCTCTTCGCCTCGTCCCGGTCCGCCGGCCGCACCCTCGCCTTCCGCGGCGAGCAGCTCGTGGTCGAGGACGCGGCCACGGCCGACGTCTCGGGCCTGGACATCGCCCTCTTCTCGAGCGGCGCCACCGCATCGCGTGAGCTGGCCCCCCGCTTCGCCGCAGCCGGGGCGATCGTGGTCGACAACTCGTCGGCCTGGCGCATGGACCCCGAGGTCCCGCTCGTCGTGCCCGAGGTGAACGAGCCGACGCTCGGCTCGATCCCGAAGGGCATCGTCGCCAATCCCAACTGCACGACGATGGTGGCGATGCCGGTGCTCAAGCCGCTGCACGACGCCGCCGGCCTGACCCGGTTGGTGGCGGCGACCTACCAGGCAGTGTCCGGCGCCGGCCTCGCCGGGGTGGCCGAGCTCGATGCCCAGCTGCGGGCCACGGTGGACGGGGCCGCAGGGCTGGCCTTCGACGGATCGGCCGTCACCGGGCCGGCCCCCTCGACCTTCCCGGGCCCCATCGCCCACAACGTGCTGTCGATCGCCGGCTCGCTGGTGTCGGACGGCTCGGGCGAGACCAACGAGGAGCAGAAGTTCCGGGACGAGAGCCGGAAGATCCTCGGGATCCCCGGCCTGCCCGTCACCTGCACCTGCGTGCGCGTCCCCGTGTTCACCGGGCACTCACTCGCCCTGGTCGCCGAGTTCGCCGGCCCGCTGTCCCCCGACGCGGCCACCGCGCTGCTGTCGGGTGCCCCCGGGGTGGTCCTGAGCGACATGCCCACGCCGCTGACCGCGGCCGGGACCGATCCGACGCTTGTCGGGCGGATCCGCACGGCCGAAGGGGGTGTCAACGCGCTGGCGCTCTTCGTCAGTGGTGACAACCTGCGCAAAGGTGCCGCCCTCAACGCCGTGCAGATCGCCGAGTCGCTGGTCCGGCTCGGCATCGTGGACTGACCGCGGGCGGTCGGTCGCCGGGCGTCGGCCGCCCGGAGCCCGGACGGTCGATCGGCCGGTGCCCGGGCAGTCAGTCCCCGGTGACGATGCTGGTGCGCGACAGGACGGCGACCCGCTTGGCCAGGTTGACGGCGTGGTCGCCGAAGCGCTCGTAGAAGCGGGCCAGCAGTGCGAGTTCGACGGCCACGGGCAGCGGCATCGTGCCGGCCACGACCTCCACGGTCAGGCTGACGTGCAGGTCGTCCATCTCGTCGTCGAGGTCGTCGACCAGCTCCCACCCCGCCGCCTGGCGCTCGGCGTAGGCGTCGGTCGTGGCCCGCCACATATGCACGGCCACCTCGCCCATCCGCTCGAGCAGGCCCCTGCTGCGGGCCGACAGCTCAGCACCCAGGCCCCGCGCCGCCCGTCGGGCCACGTGCTCGGCCAGGTCGCCGTTGCGCTCGAGGTCGGGCAGCATCCGGATGACGGTAACCAGGAACCGGAGCTCGGTGGGCGAGGTGATCCCGCCCACGGTGAGCTGCTGGAGCGTGAGCTCCTCGATGTCGTGGCACAGCGAGTCGACGACCTCGTCCCGGTCGGCCAGCGCTTTGGCCGCCTCGCGGTCGCCGGCCAGCAGCGCGTGGGTCGCGCCGGATACCGAGTCGCCGACCAGCGCGAAGAGCTGCAGCACCTTGCGATCGACCTGTTCCAGCGGGGACTCCACGATGCCACCGTACTGCTGTCGTGCTCGCCCGTCCCCGGCGGACCGGTCCGGGACGTGTGCGGGCGGCGCGACGGCTCCGGCGGGTCGGTCCCGGTGGGTCAGTCCCGGTGGTCCCCGTCGGCTCGGTCCTGGTCCACGCCGTCCACACCGGGGGCGCGCTCCTCGCCCACGATGATCCGGGGCCCGGAGCCCCACGACAGGTAGCGCCAGGACCAGTTGACGAAGACGACGATCTTGTTGCGGAACCCGACCAGGTAGACGAGGTGCAGGCTCAGCCAGGCGAGCCACCCGAGCGTTCCCCGCACCACCCGGCCGCTGCGGAACTGCGTGATCGCCGCCCGCCGCCCGATCGTCGCCATGATCCCCTTGTCCTTGTACCGGAAGGGCGTCGGCTCCCGGCCGTCGATGCGGGCCAGGATCTGGCGGGCCGCGTGGCCGCCGGACTGGATCGCCACCTGGGCGACCTGGGGGCAGATGGCCGACCCCTCGTCGCCGGGGCCCCACAGCACGGCGGCGGCGTCGCCCACGGCGTAGACGTCGTCATGGCCCGCGACGGTGAGGTCGGGTCGGACGACGAGGCGTCCGTTGGGCCCCGTCGGGGCGCCGAGCTCGCCGGCCACCGTGTGCTCCACGGTGACCCCGCCGGCCCACACGACCGTCCGGGTCGGGATGTCGGTACCGTCGTCGAGCTCGACGCAGTCGGCGTGGACGGCCTTGACCATGCGCCCGAGTCGCAGTTCGATGCCGCGTCCGGCCAGCGTGCCCGCGGCGTAGTCGGCCGCCGACTCCTTGAAGGGGGTGAGGAGGCGGTCGAGGGCGTCCACCAGGACGATGCGACCCGCCGTCCGGTCGAAGCGGAAGCCGTCGTGCTTCACGGCGACGTCGAGCAGCTCGGCCAGGGCGCCCGCCACCTCGACGCCGGTCGGGCCGCCGCCGACGACGACGAAGGTGAGCGCCCCGCGGGCGGCCGCCCCGTCGGGGTGGGCGTCGACGTCCTCGAGGCGGCGGAGGATGTGGTCGCGCAGCCGGCGCGCGTCGGTCAGGGTGTAGAGCGGGAAGCTGTGCTCCGAGGCCCCGGGGATCCCGAAGAACTTGGCAGTGGCCCCGCTGGCCACGACGAGCGAGTCGAACGGGAGTGCCACCGCACCGTCGAGGAGCACCTCGCGCCGCTCCCAGTCGACGCCGGTGACCCGGTCCATCCGGAACGAGACGTTGGCGGCCTTCCCGAAGATCACCCGGATGGGGTAGGCGACGTCGCCGGACTCGAGGCCGGCCGTCGCCACCTCGTACAGCAGGGGCTGGAACGTGTGGAAGTTGCGCTGGTCCACGATCGTGACCTCGACCGGCTTGCCGATCAGGGCACGTGCTGCGGACAGGCCGGCGAACCCGGCGCCGACGACCACGACCCGGTGCATGCCCCATGCTGGCACAGGGCGGGCCGGGCGCCCGGCGGGCGTGGGCCGGGGTGTGTGGACGGTCGGCTCGTCGCGGACCGCCCCCGCATGGGAGTCACACCCCTTCGGTACGGTACGGCGCGACCGTGCCGGTCGCCCCGTACCCGCGGGCGGCGGGCCCACCCACCCGGGGCGGGTCCACGCGGCCCGATGGGAGGACACCATGCTCACCGGACTCGTAGTCGGACTGGTCGCCGGACTGGCTGCCGGCGTCTGCCTCGGGCTCCTGCTGCGGGCCGGCCAGGCCTCCCGGGCCCGAACAGCCCGTGCCGCAGCCGAGGCCCGGTCGACCTCCGTCGAGGAGGTCCGGCGCCAGATGGCCGGGGAGTTCGCCCAGCTGTCGGCCGACGCGCTGGCCCGCAACGCCGACCAGTTCCTGCAGCTGGCCGACACCAGGCTGGGTGAGTCCCGGCAGGCCGCCGAGGGCGACCTGGCCCGACGCCAGGATGCGATCGAGCACCTGCTGGCGCCCATCGCCGACCAGCTGGGCCGCTACGACGAGGGGATGCAGCGGCTCGAACGGGAGCGGTTGCGCTCCACCACGGCGCTCACCGAGCAGATGCGACACCTGGCCGCGTCCCACGACCAGCTCCACAAGGAGACCCGCAGCCTGGTGACGGCGCTGCGCAGTCCGCAGACCCGGGGCCGGTGGGGCGAGCTCCAGCTCCGCCGGGTGGTGGAGATGGCCGGAATGCTGGAGCGCTGCGACTTCTCGGAGCAGGTGACCTCCGACGGCGACGGAGGCCGGCTCCGTCCCGACATGGTGGTGCACCTCCCCGGCGGCAAGAACGTCGTCGTCGACGCCAAGGTACCCATGCAGGCGTTCCTCGACGCCAACGAGGCCGATGACGAGGCGACCCGCCGGCTCCACCTGGCCAGCCACGGACGGCAGCTCAAGGCACACGTGGACGCGCTGGCCAAGAAGGAGTACTGGAAGCGGGTCGACCCGTCCCCCGAGTTCGTGGTCGCCTTCATCCCGGGCGACCCGCTGCTGACGGCCGCGCTCGAGCACGAGCCCGGACTGATGGAGTACGCGGTCGCCAACCACGTGCTGCTGGCCACGCCGACGTCGCTCATCGCCCTGCTTCGGGCGGTGGCCTACGGCTGGCAGCAGGAGGCGCTCACCGACAACGCCCGCCAGGTGCAGGTGCTCGGCGCCCAGCTCTACGAGCGGATCTCGGTGCTCGGGGACCACATGGCCGGGGTGGGGCGGAGCCTGACCGGCGCCGTCACCGCCTACAACAAGGCCGTCGGCTCGCTGGAGGGCCGCGTCCTGGTCACCGCCCGCCGCTTCGCCGACATGGGCGTCGTCGGGGCGGGGGAGCAGCGGCTGCCCGAGCCGGAGCCGGTGGCGTCGGCCGCCCGGCCGCTCCAGGCGCCCGAGCTGGTGGGCCAGACCGCCACGGTGGACGTCGACGGTGCGTCGCCGTCCGAGCCCGGCCCGGTGCTCGAGGCCCCCGTCTAACGCTTCCAGGCAAGGCGGACGGTCCGGGCGGCCGTCCGATTCGTGCCCGGTGGGCCACGAGTATTACGGTCGTGTTGCGATTCTCAGGCGATTCCAAGGTGGGAGCGCTAGAAACATCGTGCACGATGCACCAACTGGGGACCACTGGTCACCGGCGGTGCGGGCACGGCACTGGGCAGATCGGGCCCCGGCAGAAAGTGAGTGGACGCGTGAACATCCTGGTTCTCGGAGGAGACGGCTACCTGGGTTGGCCAACGGCGCTGTACCTGTCGCGCAAGGGCCACAAGGTCGGCGTCGTCGACAACTTCGCCCGGCGCGGGTACGACCTGGAGATGGGGGTCGACACCCTGGTGCCGATCGTCGGCCTGCAGCAGCGGGTCCGCCGCTGGCAGGAGGTCTCGGGCAACGAGATCGACGTCTTCGTGGGCGACCTGACCGACGCCGACTTCGTGAGCTCGACGCTCGCCTCGTTCGAGCCGGACACCGTGGTCCACTTCGCCGAGCAACGGTCGGCCCCGTACTCGATGATCGACCGCAAGCACGCCGTGTACACCCAGGTGAACAACGTCGTCGGCACCCTCAACCTGGTCTACGCCATCGCCGAGCAGAACCGTGACATCCACCTGGTCAAGCTCGGCACGATGGGCGAGTACGGCACGCCCAACATCGACATCGAAGAGGGCTACATCGAGATCACCCACCAGGGCCGGACCGACCTGCTCCCCTACCCGAAGCAGCCGGGCAGCTTCTACCACCTGTCCAAGGTGCACGACAGCCACAACATCATGTTCGCCTGCCGCATCTGGGGTATCCGGGCGACCGACCTGAACCAGGGCATCGTCTACGGCCACGAGACCGAGGAGACCAGCCTCCACCCGGACCTCGCCACCCGGTTCGACTACGACGGCGTGTTCGGCACGGTCCTCAACCGGTTCTGCGTCCAGGCCGTCACCGGCCACCCGATCACCGTCTACGGGGCCGGCGGCCAGACCCGGGGCATGCTGAACATCCTCGACACCCTCGCCTGTGTCGAGCTGGCCTGCGAGAACCCGGCCGAGCGCGGCGAGTTCCGGGTCTTCAACCAGTTCACCGAGTCGTTCTCGGTGCAGCAGATGGCCGACATGGTCGCCGCCGAGTACTCCGGCCCGGTGACCATCGAGCACCCGCCGACCCCGCGGGTGGAGAAGGAGGAGCACTACTACCGGGCGGCCCACACCAAGCTGCTGGACCTCGGACTGGTGCCCCACCTCCTCACCTCGTCGGTGATCCGCTCGCTCCTGTCGGTGTGCGAGCAGCACAAGGACAAGGTCGACCCGGCCGCCATCCTGCCCACGGTCGACTGGCGGAGCACGTCGTCCAGCCTGGTCACCGCCGGGTCCCACGGTGCCGGGGCCCCGGACGTCGGCGAGTCCGCCTCCGCCGAGGTCGGCTGACCGCTCCCCCCTGACCGGCCCTGTCGACGGGGCCCGGTCCCGGGGTCGGCACTATCGTGCTCGGGATGCCCCGAGCCAGCCGCCGACGCCGCCGACCGCCCGGGCGCGGCCTCGGCCAGTCGGTCCTCATCGGGATCGCGGCCACCGTGACCCTGGTGCTCGTGGCCGGCTCGCTGCTGGCCATCCGCACCCAGTCCCAGGGCTACCGTGACGCCACCACCCGCGGCTACGCCTCGCTGGCCGACCCGGTCGGGCAGGCCTCCGCCCGCACCGGAGTGCAGCTGTCGTCCCTCATGGCGAAGGCGGCCGCGCTGACCAACCAGAAGTTCCCCGAGACGGCGAGAGGCGTGCTCCAGCAGGGGCTCGACTCGGCCGTCCTCGACACCGCGTCCCAGTCCGCCCAGGCCGCCACCATCGCGTCGCCGCCCGCCGTGGGCGACCTGTCGTCCCGCTTCGCCGCGGTGATGCGGCTCCGGGCGTCGACCACCGTCCGGCTCCGGTCCACGGTGGACCGGCTCCTCGGCATGCAACCCCTGCCGATCGCGGGCGGCCCCACGGCCAGCTCCCCGCTGCCGCCGTCCACGCTGATCTCCGCGGGCCAGGCCGCCACCGAGATGACCGCCGAGGGCCTCGCCTTCGAGCAGGCCGATGCCGACTTCCGCGCCCTGCGGGCCACGGCCGCGGCCATGCGGGCCCCGTTCCGGCTGCGCCCGTCGGT
>JADGOH010000069.1 GCA_017883025.1 Acidimicrobiales bacterium | reverse complement strand
GTGTCGGAGGGGGGACTTGAACCCCCACGTCCTTTCGGACACTAGCCCCTCAAGCTAGCGCGTCTGCCTATTCCGCCACTCCGACGTAGTGGCTCCGATGGTGCCATCGGGGCGAAGGGCATGGTAGCGCGCCCACGAGGTTCCCCGTGCGGTGCCAATCGCCCGCCGGGTTCACGACTGCCCCGGCGCGGGTGCCGGCTGCATCCTGGTCCACAGATCAAGATTCCACAGCACTCCGTCGACCGACGGGTTGTAGCCGACGTTGGCCACCTGGACCCCGTTGGCCAACAACCCGGGCTCACCGAACAGCGGTAGGGCCACCATCTGATCCCACAGCTGGTCATCGATCTGGCCGTACACGGCCGCTCCGGTGACCGGGTTGAGTGCTTGGGCGGCCTGGACGAACAGCTGGTCGACCTGGGGGTCGTCGAACCGGCTCCAGTCCTGGTTGTCGGCTGTGTGCCGGGCCGTGCCGTCGGAGTACCAGCCCTGGGTGACCGACGGGAAGGGCCCGGACCTCCGGGTGACCAGCGCCATGTCGTAGGCGTCGGTGGCGGCAGCTTCGGCCAGCCCCGACACCCCGGCCACGGGCAGGATGGTGACGGTGATGCCGGCCGCCTTCAGCTGTGTCACCAGACCTGATGCCGATGCGTTGATCCACGCGTCGCCCTGCTCGACCGCCATGCGCACCGTCAGTGCCTTGCCGGCGGCATCGACGTAGAGCCCGGCGGGCCCTCGTGCATAGCCGAGGGTGCCGAGCAGCTTGTCCGTCGACGCCAGGTCGGGTTGCGCGTACTCCCCCGCCGCCGTCGACGGCGTGTAGGTGTTCTGCCATGCCAGGGTCAGGTGGCTGTCGTTCACGACCAGGGCCGGGTCCAGGGCGCCGAACAGCTTGGACAAGAGGGCCGTCCGGTCTACGGCGTGGGCGATGGCCTGGCGGGCTGCGGCACGACTCCCGACCGTCGACCGCACGTTGAACTCGAGCGACTGGAGGTCGAGAGACGGGTGGATGGAACTCTGCGTGTTGGGCAGGGCCGAGGTGGAGTTGAGCGACGCCAGGGTGAATGACCCCGGTTGGGACACCCCGGTGTTCGTCGAGGCCAGCGGGCCGATCCACGAGGCGGGGTCCTGCCGGTCGGACACGGTCACATCGGCGAGCGCCGCGGGTGCCCCCCACCAGGACGGGTTCCGCACCAGGGTGGCCGTCCCGTCGGCCGACACCGACGTCAGCAGGTACGGTCCGGCGGACAGGTCGACCGCGGGGTCGAACGTGGCGAACCCCGTGTTCCATCCGACCTTGCGGGCGATGTGAGCGGGCACCATGTGGTTGAACATGATCCGCCAGTCCGCGAACGGTGTGGCGAAGACCACCGTCACGGTGCGCCCCCCGTGGCTGCCGGTGACCGATGCCACGTCCCGGTAGCCGAGGGTCGAGGCGACCTGGTCGGGCTGGCCGTCTGCGTCGACGCCGTCGCCGCGTTGGGACTGCCACGCGTAGACGAAGTCGTCGGCGGTGACGGGCACGCCGTCGGACCAGACGGCTTTCGGGTTGATCACGTACTGGATGGTGAGTGGCGACGTGGCGGTGGCCTCGACGCCCAGCAGCAGGTCGGTGTTGACCTGGGGCACCAGCTTGGGGCTGATGACGTAGGCGCTCGGCAGCACCTTGACGAGCAGCGCCGGCGTGGACGACGCCGCTCCGGCCGGGTTGTTGGGGTTGAACCCGTCCCACGGTCCGCCCAGGTGGACCACCGAGGCTCCACCGGTGGCCTGGACCAGTGCGGGGTAGACGGGTTGGTCGACCTGGCTGATCTGTCGGCTGCCGAGGTGGTCGACGATGGCCACGGCGGTGATGATCACCACGATGACCAGTGGCAGGGTCCACCGGGCGCGGTGCTCCCGCCAGATCGACGACATGCGGGGCCGGCGCTCGACGGGCTCGGCGCCGGGGTCGCTCACTGCAGGCGCAGGAGGAGGATGATGTTGGTGAAGGCGAAGAGCACTGCCACGATCACCGTGATCCGGTCCAGGTTCTTCTCCACCACCGTCGAACCGGCCGCGGCCGAGCCCACGGAGCCGCCGAACATGTCGGACAGGCCTCCGCCCTTGCCGGAGTGCATGAGGATCAGGAAGATCAGCGCCAGGCAGCAGACGATCTGGAGCACGACGATGATGGCGGTCAGCACGGGAAGGCTCTCCTCGGGGTCAGGGCCATCGGGAACGCTACCAAACTCAGCGACCGCCCCGTGACGCGGCCCGGACGATGTCGGTGAACTGGGCGGCGTCCAGGCTCGCCCCGCCCACCAGCAGCCCATCGACGTCGGTGCACGCCATGAGGGATGCCGTGTTGTCGGCCTTGACCGAGCCGCCGTACTGGATCCGGACCTGGGTGGCCGGCTCCTCGCCGGCCACCTGGGCCACCACCCCGCGGATCCACGCACAGGCCTCCTGGGCGTCCTCGGGCGTGGCCGCCTGGCCGGTCCCGATGGCCCAGACCGGTTCGTAGGCCACCACCATGGCGGCCACGTCCTCGGCGGGCAGGCCGGTGAGCGCCGCCGTCACCTGGGCGGTCAGCCGCTCTTGCGTCAGCCCGATGTCCCGCTCGTCGACCGTCTCCCCCACGCAGCAGATCGGGGCCATGCCATTGCGCAGCACGGCCCGCAGCTTGGATGCCACCACGGCGTCCGTCTCGGCGAAGTGAGCCCGGCGCTCCGAGTGGCCCACGATCACGTACTCGACGTGCAGCTTGGCGAGCATCACCGGGCTCACCTCGCCCGTGAACGCCCCGCTGTCCTCGACGGCGCAGTTCTGGGCGCCCAGGGCCACCGGGATCCCCTCGCCCTCGAGGACCGACTGGACCGACCGGATGTCGGTGAACGGCGGGTGCACCGACACGTCCACCGGGGCCACGTCGGCGGGTTGGAGCCGGAGGCCGAGGTCACGGGCCGCGTGGATGGCCTCCAGGTGGTCCAGGTTCATCTTCCAGTTGCCGCTGATCAGCGGCCGCCGCCCGGCGCCTGCGGGGCTCACCGTGACGGTCGGGCGGGTGCGTTCGACGCACCGCGCAGGGCCGCCAGGCCCGGCAGGTCGCCGAACTCCAGGAGTTCCAGCGACGCGCCGCCGCCCGTCGAGATGAAGCTGATCTCGTGCTCGAGGCCGAGCGAGTCGACCGCGGCGGCGCTGTCGCCGCCTCCGACGACGGTGTACCCGGGGCAGGCGGCGACGGCGGCGGCCACCCCGGCGGTGCCGGCGCTGAAGCGCTGGTCCTCGAAGACGCCCATTGGGCCGTTCCAGAGCACTGTGCCTGCCCCGGCGATGCACTCGGCGTAGGTGGCAACGGACTCGGGCCCGATGTCGAGGCCCTGCCACCCGTCCGGCACGTCGGAGCCGACGGTGCGCACCTCGCCACCGATGCAGTCGCACCCGAAGGCCGCGCCCGGCTCGAGGGCCACGATGTCGGTGGGTAGGAGGATCGGCGTGTCCGAGGCCAGCAGTGCGCGGCACTCGTCGATGCGGTCCCGGTCGACCAGCGAGCCACCGATGTCGTGCCCCTGGGCGGCCAGGAAGGTGAAGGCCATGCCCCCGCCGACCACCAGGGCGTCCACGTGGTGCAGCAGTGCCTGCAGCACGCCGAGCTTGTCCGCCACCTTGGCGCCGCCCACGACGGCCACGAAGGGGCGGTCCGGCGTGCCGAGCAGGCGCCCGAGCGAGTCGATCTCCTTCTGGAGAAGGAGCCCGGCGGCGCTGGGCAGGATCGTGGGCGGGCCGACGACTGACGCGTGCGACCGGTGCGAGACCCCGAAGGCGTCGTTGACGTAGGCGTCGTGGGAGTTGACCAGCTTCTCGACGAACGACGGGTCGTTGGCTGTCTCGCCCGGGTCGAAGCGCAGGTTCTCCAGGAGCTCCACCTGGGGGGCGAGACGGGCCAGCTCCTCCCGGACGGGACCGAGCTCCCATCGCACGTCTGGGGCGCCCTTGGGCCGGCCCAGGTGGGTGCAGGCCGTGACCGTGGCCCCGTGGTCCACCAGGTACTCGAGGGTGGGCAGCGCGGCCCGGATCCGGAAGTCGTCGGTGACGACCGAGGGCTCGCCCTCGCACGGGCGGAGCGGGACGTTGAAATCGACCCGGACGAGGACGCTGGCCCCGTCGAGGTCGGGCAGGTCGCCCAGCAGCGGCAACCCGTCTAGCAGCGGATTCTCCTCGGACTCGATCATGCCCTCGTCTCCCCTCGGTGCACGTACATTCCCCCGTCCGGTCCGGCTCAGGCCCCGGCGCCCACGACGAGCGAGAGGTCCACCAGCCGGTTGGCGTAGCCCCACTCGTTGTCGTACCAGCCGTTCACCTTCACCAGCGTGATGCCGGAGGCCGAAGGCATCACCATCGTGAGCCCGGCATCGAAGGTGCACGAGGCCGGGCTGCCCACGATGTCGCTCGAGACGATCGGGTCCTCGGTGTAGACGAGCACCTTGGACAGCGGGCCGGAGGATGCCGCGGCGGCAAAGGCGGCGTTCACCTGGTCGACGGTGACCTCGCCTGGCACGACGGCGGTGAAGTCGGTGATCGACCCGTCCGGCACCGGCACCCGCAGGGCCGCTCCGTCGAGGCGACCCTTCATCGACTCGAGCACCAGGCTGGTGGCCCGGGCGGCACCGGTCGACGAAGGCACGATGTTGGCGGCGGCGGCACGGGCCCGACGCAGGTCCTTGTGTGGCAGGTCGAGCAGGTTCTGGTCGTTCGTGTAGGCGTGGACGGTGGTCATCATGCCGGACTCGATGCCGAAGGCGTCGTCGAGGACCTTGACCAGGGGGACGAAGCAGTTCGTGGTGCACGAGGCGTTGGAGACCACGAAGTCCTTGGCCGGGTCGAACTGGTCGTCGTTGACGCCCACCACGAAGGTGGCGTCGACCCCGGTGCCCGGAGCGGAGATGATGACCCGCCCGGCGCCGGCGTCCAGGTGGGCCCCCGCGGTCTCCTTCGAGGTGAACAGGCCGGTCGACTCGATGACGACGTCGACGCCCAGATCGGACCACGGGAGGGACCTGGGATCCCGCTCGGCCAGCACGGCGACCGGGCCGGAGTCGAGCACCAGCGTGCTCCCCTCGGCGCTGACGTCGGCGCCGAAGCGGCCGTGGGTCGAGTCGTACTTGAGGAGGTGGGCGAGCGTCTCGGCCGAGGTCAGGTCATTGATGGCCACCACCTCGACGTCCGCACCGAGCAGGCGTGCCGCCCGCAGGTAGTTCCGGCCGATGCGCCCGAAGCCGTTGATCCCGATCCGTACGGTCATTGCTCTCGTGCCTCAATCCTTCGTCGAGTCGTCGTCTGGGGGCGTGCGCATTGCTCCCGACCTGTCCAGCCGTCCCGTCCCCCGCACATGAGGGGCACGTCCACGCTAGGGCATCCGTGGCCTCCGGGGCATCCTCCGAGCAGATCGGAGAGGGTCTCCGCCAGTCTGGCCGGGTCGTGGGCCAGGCCGTTGGGTCGCGACAGGGCCACGTCGACGACCGGAACGGAGGGCTCGCCGAGCGCGATCGCATACGAGTCGCACACCACCCGGTCGATTTGGACACCGTGGGCCAGTAGCGCCGCGACGTGCATGGCGACGTCGAAGGAGGCCGTCTCGGGATCCTGGGGACGCAGATTGCACACGTAGATCCGCTGAGCGCTGGAGGCGTTGACGGCGTCGCGGATCCCGGGCACGGCCACCGCCGCCAGCACGCTGGTGAACAGCGAGCCGGGGCCGAGCACGATCTGGTCGGCCCCGGCCAGGGCCTCGACCGCCGATGGGGTCGCCGGCGGGTCGTCGGGGACCAGCGACACGGCGCGGATGTGCTCGGTGGCGCCCACGGCCACCTGTCCGACGACGGGACCACCGTCGGCCTCGGCCTTCAGTGCCACGGCCTCGGTGGTCGTGGGCAGGACCCGACCCTGCACCCCGAGCAGCCGGCACGCCTCGTCGAGGGCGGCCACCGGGTCGTCCGCTGCGTCCATGAGCCCGGCCAGCACCAGGTTGCCCAGTGAGTGCCCGGCCAACTCCTCCTCGGTGAATCGTTGCTCGAAGGCGGTGGCCAGGAGCGAGCCCGGCTCGGCGAGGGCGACGAGGCACATCCGGAGGTCGCCGGGCGGGATGATGTGCAGGTGCTCGCGGAGGCGCCCCGACGAGCCACCGTCGTCGGCCACCGACACCACGGCCGTCACCGCGTCGGTGTAGGTCCGCACGGCCCGCAGGGTGGCGGCCAGGCCGTGGCCGCCACCGATGGCCACGACCCGAGGGGCGCGGCCATCGGGCCTGTCGTGCCCCCCGACAGCGGTCACCGGTCCACGTCGCGGTGGAACACCGTGGTCGGCAACCCGTGGGCGTCGAGCCGGCGGGACAGCTCCTCGGCGATCGCCACCGACCGGTGGCGCCCACCGGTGCACCCCATCGCCACCGTGAGGTACGACTTTCCCTCCTTCGTGTACGCCGGGATCAGCATCGTCAGGAGGTCGTCGAGTTGATCGAGGAACTGCCGGGTCTCGGGCCGGTCGAGCACGTAGGAGCGGACCTCGGGTTCGAGCCCGCTGTGACTCCGGAGCGACTCGACCCAGTAGGGGTTGGGCAGGAAGCGGCAGTCGAACATCAGGTCGACATCGAGAGGCACCCCGTGCTTGAAGCCGAACGACACCACTGAGGTCTGCATGGCGCTGCCCGACTCCTCATTGCCGAACGTCTCGAGCAGGCGGGAACGGAGCTGGTTGGTGTTGAGTTCGCCGGTGTCGATGACCAGGTCGGCTCGGTCCCGCAGGCCGGCGAGCAGCGACCGCTCGTCGGCAATGCTGTCGACCACCCCGCGGGCCACCTGCGGATGGCGGCGGCGGGTCCCCTCGAACCGACGGATGAGCACGTCGTCGGCGGCGTCCAGGAAGAGGATCCGCACCCGGTTGCGGCCGGCGATCAGCGAGTCCACGGCCGGCAGCACGTCGTCGTGGTCGCCGCCCCCGCGACCGACCACGAAGGCGACCCGCTCCATTTCGGACCCGGCGCCGTCGACCAGCTCGGACACCTTGGCGATGAGGGCCGACGGCATGTTGTCGATGACGAACCAGCCGAGGTCCTCGAGGGTGGCGGCCGCGGTCGACCGCCCCGCCCCGGACATGCCGGTCACCACCAGGTATTCGCTCATCGACCCTCGATCCTGTGCCGTTCGGTCATCGTTCCGGGGACAGCGGCGTGTGCAGCCGCTCGAAGACGGCGCTGCCCACCGCCGCCGGCAACCACGATAGGCCCATCAACTCGTCCCGGGACGCCGTCCGGAGCCCGGCGAGGCCTTCGAACTGCTCAACCAGGCGGCTGCGGCGCTTCGGCCCGAGCCCGGGCACGCCGTCGAGCGCGCCGACGGTCATCCGCTTGCCCCGCAGGGTGCGGTGGTAGCTGATGGCGAAGCGGTGGGCTTCGTCGCGGACCCGCTGCAGGAGGTAGAGGGCCTCGGACTGGCGGGGGAGCCGCACCGGCTCCGAGGAGCCCGGCAGGTAGACCTCCTCGAACTGTTTGGCCAGCGAAGCGATCGGCACCCGCTCGCTCAGCCCCAACTGCTCGAGCACCCGCACGCCGACGTGGAGTTGGCCGAGGCCGCCGTCGACCAGGAGGAGCTGGGGCGGGTAGGCGAACCGCCGCCGGGTCGCCGCCGGGACCGCTCCCCCACTGCCTTCGGTGCCGACACCGACTCCGTCACCAGGAGCGCTCGGCGAGCGCGATCCGCGCTCCTCGTCCAGCAGGGAGGTCAACCGCCGAGTGAGGACCTCCTCCATCGCGGCGTAGTCGTCGTTGCCTTCGACGGTCGCCACCTTGAAGTGGCGGTAGTCGCTCTTCTTCGGGAGCCCGTCCTCGAACACGACCATCGAGCCCACGTAGTCGGTCCCCTGCAGGTGGCTCATGTCGTAGCACTCGATCCGCAGCGGGGCGTCGGGCAGGTGGAGCTCGCGCTGGAGCGCCTCGAGTGCCCGGGCGCGGCTGTTGTGGTCCGACGTGCGCTGCAGGCGGTGACGCACGAAGGCGTCCCTGGCGTTCCGTTCGACCGTCTCGAGGAGTGCCCGCTTGGGGCCGCGGACGGGGACCCGGACGGCCACCGGGCCGCCTCGCCGCCCGGCCAGGTACTCCCCCACCGCTTCCCGGTCGGCCGGCATGGTCGGCACCAGGATCTGGCGGGGCACCCCCGAGGCGGCATCTGCGTAGACGTCGACCAGCAGCCGCTCGACCAGCCTGTCCGGGCTGAGGTCCTCGACCTTGTCGACGAAGAGCGCGGAGCGGCCCACCACCCGGCCGGCCCGCACATGGAACACCTGCACGGCGGCCTCGAGCTCGTCCTCGGCCAAGGCCAGCACGTCGAGGTCCTCCGGACGGTCCAGTTCCATCTGCCGGACGGCGTCGGCCGCGCGCACCGCCTCGAGCTTGTCGCGCAGCGAGCCGGCACGTTCGAAGTCGAGCGCGGCCGACGCCTCGCGCATCGACGACTCCAGGGACCGCTCGAGGGGACCGGTGTCGCCCCCCAGGAAGGTGGCCAGATCGGCCACCATGCCGTCGTACTCCTCGTGGGTCACCGCACCGACGCACGGCCCCGAGCACCGCTCGATGTGGAAGAGCAGGCAGGGCCGGCCCAGCCGCTCATGGTTCCGGAATTTGGCGTCCGTGCAGGTGCGGACCGGGAACGACCGGAGCAGGAGGTCCAGCGTGCCCCGGATGGCTCCGACGTTCGGGTACGGTCCGAAGTAGCGGACCCCGGTGCGCTTGCGTCCCCGGACCACGGCCGGCTTCGGCCACTCGTCGTTGACGGTGAGGGCCAGCCACGGATAGCTCTTGTCGTCCTTCAGCCGGACGTTGAACCGGGGCTGGAACTGCTGGATCAGGTTGTGCTCGAGCAGTAGTGCCTCGGCCTCGGTGCCGACCACCATCCACTCGACGTGGTCGGCCGCCTCGACCATCTGGGCGGTGCGCTGGACCAGGTTGGCCGGGTCCTGGAAGTAGGAGTTGACCCGGGACCGCAGCGACTTGGCCTTGCCGACATAGAGGACCCGTCCGTGCCGGTCGACGAATTGGTAGGAGCCCGGCTCGTCGGGGATCGTGCCGGGCAGGGGACGGGTGGCCACGGCACCAGTGTGCCGTGCCCGGGGGCTGCACCGTGCCGATGGGCCGGGCTGCCTCCATACCGGCCGGCACGGCAATGGGCCGCGTGCGCAGGGCGCAGGCAATACACTCGACAGTACGCCGGCCTGGTTTCCGGCGACATCTACCGCTCCGGGGCCGACATCCCCGCGGATGGGCGACCAGGCTGTCCCCGCCGGCCACGAACCGGAGCGCCTCCCCAGGAGGTCACACCCACATGCTGCGCTTACAGATGGCACTCCCCGACCGCTACGCGTCCGCGTCGCCTGACGAGCTGGCCGGTTGGATCCGTGACGCCAAGGACGCACTCGGGCCCCGCGTGTTCATCCTCGGCCACCACTACCAGCGTGACGAGGTCATGGCGTGGGCCGACGCCCGGGGCGACTCGTTCGGGCTGTCGCGTATCGCCGCCGGGCAGACCGAAGCAGAGTACGTCGTCTTCTGCGGCGTGCACTTCATGGCCGAGTCGGCCGACATCCTTACCGGTGGGCACCAGCAGGTCCTGCTCCCCGATCTCAACGCCGGGTGCTCGATGGCCGACATGGCCGACATCGACTCGGTCGAGGAGGCGTGGGAGACGCTGGCCGCGGTCACCGACATCGAGCGGGTGGTCCCGGTCACCTACATGAACTCCTCGGCGGCGCTGAAGGCGTTCGTCGGCCGTAACGGCGGCGTGGTGTGCACCTCGTCCAACGCCCGGGCCGTGCTCACCTGGGCCCTCGGAGCGGACGGCGACGGGCACACCCGGGGCGACCAGGTCCTGTTCTTCCCCGACCAGCACCTCGGGCGAAACACCGGATTCGAGCTCGGCTACGGATACGACGACATGGCCGTGTGGAATCCGCGCCTGACCGCCGGCGGTCTCGACGACGCGACGCTGAAGTCATCGACCCTCCTCCTGTGGAAGGGACATTGCTCGGTCCATCAGCGCTTCCGACCGTCCCACGTCGAGGCCTTCCGGGCGGAACACCCCGACGGCATCGTGGTCGTCCATCCCGAGTGCGCCCACGACGTCGTGGAGGTCGCCGACCAGGTCGGCTCTACCGACTACATCATCAACGCCGTCGCCGAGGCGCCCACCGGCTCGGTCATCGGTGTGGGCACCGAGATCCATCTGGTGAACCGACTCGACGCCGAGACCTCGGACAAGACGGTCATCTCGCTGGATCCGCTGGTCTGCCCGTGCTCGACGATGTTCCGGATCGACGGTGCACACCTGGCATGGATCCTCGAGGGCCTCGTCGAGGGCGAGGTGCGTAACCGGATCACCGTCGACGCCGACACGGCAGCCTGGGCCCGTGTGGCGCTCGAGCGGATGCTCGCCACGATCTGAAGCCGGTCAGCCGGCGGCTGTCGCCTTCGCCCGCGTCGTGGACGCCACGGCCTTGGACGCCTTCGCCGCGTTGGTCACCTTGGTCACTTTCGCGCCCTTCGCGGTCTTGACCGGGGTCGCCTTGGACGCCGCTGTCGGTTTGGCGGCCTTCGCTGACTTTGCTGCCTTCGCGGCCTTTGCTGCCTTCGCGGTCTTGACCGGGGTCGCCTTGGACGACGCCGTCGGTGTGGCGGCCTTGGTGCCGGCACGCTTCGGTGCCGGCCCTGCCGTCGCGGACACCACGTCCAACATCGGGGCCAGGACCTGGCCGGTGTAGCTCGCGACCACCCCGGCCACATGCTCGGGCGTTCCCTCTGCCACCACCGTGCCACCACGGTCCCCGCCCTCGGGGCCCATGTCGATGATCCAGTCGGCACTCTTGATGACATCGAGGTTGTGCTCGATGACGATGACCGTGTTGCCTTGGTCGACCAGGCGGTTCAGCACGTCGAGCAGTTTGCGGACGTCGTCGAAGTGGAGCCCGGTGGTCGGCTCGTCGAGCACGTACAGGGTGGTGCCGGTCGACCGGCGGCTCAGCTCCGACGCCAGCTTCACCCGCTGAGCCTCTCCACCGGACAGCGTCGGGGCGGACTGGCCGAGCCGGATGTAGCCGAGTCCTACGTCCACCAGGGTCTGGAGGTGGCGTGCGATGGGCGGCTGCGCGGCAAAGAACCCGAGAGCCTCCTCGCACGAAAGCTCCAGCACGTCGGCTATGGTCTTGCCCCGGAAGGTCACCTCGAGGGTGTCTCGGTTGTAGCGGGCGCCGTGGCACACCTCGCACGGGACGTAGATGTCGGGCAGGAAGTGCATCTCGATCCGCAGCGTGCCGTCCCCCGAACACGACTCGCACCGGCCGCCCTTGACGTTGAAGCTGAACCGGCCGGGCAGGTAGCCGCGGACCTTGGCCTCGTTCGTCTGGGCGAACAGCTTGCGGATGTGGTCGAACACCCCGGTGTAGGTGGCCGGGTTGGAACGGGGGGTCCGGCCGATGGGCGCCTGGTCGACGTCGACGACCTTGTCGATCCGGTCCACCCCGGTGATCGTCCGGTGCAGACCCGGGAGGCTCTTGGCCCGGTGGACCTGCTTGGCCAGCGAACGCAGGAGGATGTCGTTGACCAGGGTGGACTTGCCCGAGCCCGACACTCCGGTGACCGCCACCAGCTGGCCGAGCGGGAACTCGACGGTGATGTCCTTGAGGTTGTGCTCGCGTGCGCCCTCGACGGCCAGGTGCTCACCGCTGCCGGGCCGGCGCAGCTGCGGGACCGGGATCGACCTGGCCCCCGACAGGTACAGGCCCGTCAGCGAGTCCGGGTTCGACAGGATGCCGCCCTTGCCCGACACCGGGCCCGAGTGGACGACCCGTCCACCGTGCTCCCCCGCCCCGGGACCGACGTCGACGATGTGGTCGGCGATCTTGATGGTCTCCTCGTCGTGCTCGACCACGATGACGGTGTTGCCCAGGTCGCGGAGGCGTAGGAGCGTACCGATCAGGCGTTGGTTGTCCCGCTGATGAAGGCCGATCGACGGCTCGTCCAGCACGTACAGCACCCCGACCAGGCCGCTGCCGATCTGACTGGCCAGGCGGATTCGCTGGGCCTCGCCACCCGACAGCGTGGCGGCCGACCGCGCCAGCGACAGGTAGTCGAGGCCCACGTCGAGCAGGAACTGCATCCGCTCCCGGACCTCGCGGAAGACCCGGTCGGCGATCATGTGGTCGCGGTCGGACAGGTCGAGCGACCCGACGACCTCGACGGCCCGGCCGATGGGCAGGCTGCACAGGGCGTGGATGTTGTGGCCGCCCACCGTCACGGCCAACGACTCGGGCTTGAGCCTCGAGCCGCCGCACTCGGGGCACGGGACCTCGCGCAGGTAGCCCTCGAGATTGTCCCGCAGGAAGTCGGAGTCTGCCTCGGTGTGCCGGCGCTCCAGCCAGTTGACGATGCCCTCGTACGAGGAGTGGAACGATCGCTGCCGGCCGTAGCGGTTGCGGTACTTCAGGTGGACCTGGTCGTCACCGGTCCCGTAGAGGACGAGGTCCTGGTCCTCCTTGGACAGGTCCTCCCACGGGGTCTTGACCGAGAACCCGCCGAGTTCGGCCACCGCACCCTGCATCCGCTCGAAGTACTGGCTGCGGGCACCCGACCACGGCGCCAGGGCGCCGTCGGCCAGGGACTTCGTCGGGTCGGGCACCACCAACTCGGGGTCGACCTCGTACTTGGTGCCCAGGCCGGTGCAGGCCGGGCACGCACCATAGGGCGAGTTGAACGAGAAGTTGCGGGGCGACGGGTCCTCGAAGCTGATGCCGCAGTGGGTGCAGGCCAGGTGCTGGCTGAAGGTGATGCCCTCCTCCTCGGTACCGTCGGCGTCCACCACGACGATTTCGGCAACGCCCTCGGCCAGCGACAGCGCCGTCTCGAGGGACTCGGTCAGCCGACGGCGGATGTCGTCACGTCGGATGAGCCGGTCGACCACGACCTCGATGGTGTGGTTCTCGTACCGGGCGAGGTCCAGGTCGGTCCGTTCGGACAGCTCGATCATGGTGCCGTCGATGCGGACACGGGCGAAGCCCTGCTTGGCCAGGTCGTCGAGCAGGGCGCCGTACTCGCCCTTGCGGCCCCGCACGACGGGCGCGAGGACCAGGAAGCGGGTCCCCTCGTCCATGGCCAGGATGCGGTCCACGATCTGCTGGGGGCTCTGGCGGGCCACCGGGCGTCCGCACACCGGGCAGTGGGGCTTGCCGATCCGGGCGTAGAGCAGGCGCAGGTAGTCGTAGACCTCGGTGACCGTGCCCACGGTGGAGCGGGGGTTGCGCGACGCCGACTTCTGGTCGATGGAGATCGCCGGGGACAGGCCCTCGATGAAGTCCACGTCCGGCTTGTCCATCTGGCCCAGGAACTGGCGGGCGTAGGCGCTGAGCGACTCGACGTAGCGGCGCTGGCCCTCGGCGTAGATGGTGTCGAATGCCAGGGACGACTTTCCGGAGCCCGACAGGCCCGTGAACACGATCAGCCGGTCGCGCGGGAGATCCAGCGAGACGTCCTGCAGGTTGTGCTCGCGCGCGCCGCGCACCACCAGTCGATCAGCCATGGCGAGGAGGATACCGGCGTGGGGGCGGAGGCTCGCCGGGCCTGGTCAACCCGGCACGGGTGCGTCGACGTCAGCGGTGTCGCCGGGGAGGACGGGGCTGCCGTCGACCGGATCGCGGCTCAAGAGGGACCGAAGCTCGGCGATCTCATCGCGGATGAGCGCGGCCTCCTCGAAACGGAGCTCCTCGGCCGCCTTGTTCATTTCGGCGTCCAGGCGGTGGATGAGGCTCGAGAGCTCGTCGGCGTCAGGGCCCAGGGCATGGGCCATCTCGGCGGCGATCGCCCGGGGGTCGACCGACGTCCGCTGCGCGCCTTTGCCCTTGGCCCGCGGGCCCTTGACCACGGCCAGCCCGGCCATGGCCCCTCCGGCGGTGAACGAGTCGCCCCGCACCCGCTCGAGGATGTCGGTCACCGACTTGGTGATGGAGCGGGGGTCGATGCCGTGGGCCTCGTTGTAGGCGATCTGGCGGGCACGGCGGCGCTGGGTCTCGCCGATGGCGGCGGTCATCGAGTCGGTGACCCGGTCGGCGTACATGACCACCCGGCCGTTGACGTTGCGGGCGGCCCGGCCCATGGTCTGGATGAGCGACGACGAGGAACGCAGGAACCCCTCCTTGTCGGCGTCGAGGATCGCCACCAGGGCCACCTCGGGCAGGTCCAGTCCCTCACGGAGCAGGTTGATGCCCACCAGGACGTCGAACACACCCAACCGGAGCTCGCGCAGCAGTTCGATGCGGGCCATCGTGTCGACGTCGGAGTGCAGGTACTGGACACGGACACCCTGCTCGGACAGGTAGTCGGTGAGGTCCTCGGCCATCTTCTTCGTGAGGGTGGTGACCAGGACTCTGTTACCGGCGGCCACTGTCGCGTCGATCCGCTCGCGCAGGTCGTCGATCTGGCCGGTCGTGGGCACGATGTCGACCTCGGGGTCGACCAGGCCGGTCGGACGGATGACCTGCTCGACGATGTTCGTGCTGTGCTCGAGCTCCCACGGCCCCGGTGTGGCCGACAGGAGGACGGTCTGGCCGGTGCGCTCGGTGAACTCCTCGAACCGGAGCGGTCGGTTGTCCATCGCCGACGGGAGGCGGAACCCGTGGTCGACCAGGGTCTCCTTGCGGGACCGATCCCCTGCGTACTGCCCGCGGATCTGGGGCACGGCCACGTGGGACTCGTCCAGGACGACCAGGAAGTCCTTGGGGAAGAAGTCGAGCAGGGTGAACGGGGCCTCCCCCGGGGCCCGCCCGTCCAGGTGCCGACTGTAGTTCTCGACCCCTCCGCACACACCCGTCTCGGCGAGCATCTCGAGGTCGTACTCAGTCCGCATCCGGAGCCGCTGGGCCTCCAGCAGCTTGCCGGCGTCCTGCAGCTCGGTCAGGCGGCCGCGCAGCTCCTCCTCGATGCTGAGCACGGCTCGGCGCATCCGCTCGTCCCCCGTGCCGTAATGGGTGTTTGCGAAGACGACCAGGTCCTCGAGTTCGTCCCCGATCTCGCCGGTCAGCACGTCGAAGGGCCGGATCCGCTCGACGGTGTCACCGAAGAACTCGACACGGACGGCGCGGGACTCGTAGGCAGGGTGGATCTCCACGGTGTCGCCGTGGACCCGGAACTGGCCGCGGCTGAGGGTCACGTCGTTGCGCGAGTACTGGAGCTCGACCAGGCGCTTCAGGAGGGCCCGCTGCTCGTACTCCTCGCCGGGGTGGAGTGCCACGATCCGGTCCCGGTACTCGTCGGGCGAGCCCAGTCCGTAGATGCAGGACACCGACGCCACCACGATGGTGTCGGGCCGCATGAGCAGCGACGACGTCGAGGCATGACGGAGCCGGTCGATCTCGTCGTTGATGGACGAGTCCTTCTCGATGTAGGTGTCCGAGCTCGGGACGTACGCCTCGGGCTGGTAGTAGTCGTAATACGAGACGAAGTACTCGACCCGGTTCTTCGGGAAGAACTCCTTCAGCTCGGCGGCCAGCTGCGCGGCCAGGGACTTGTTCGGCTCGATGATCAGCGTCGGCCGCTGTACCGCCTCGATCGTCCAGGCGATGGTCGCCGTCTTGCCCGAACCGGTGATCCCCAGGAGGGTCTGGTAGCGGTCGCCGCGCTCGAGCCCCCGGACCAGCCCGGCGATGGCCTCGGGCTGGTCTCCGGCGGGTTGGAAGGGCGAGACGACCTGGAACGGGGGCACAGCGACGATGGTACCGGGAGGGTGTATCGGTGCCATCGGCCGCCCCGTGTTCGACGTCAACCTGGGCCCTGTGGGAAACCCCACTGCACCGCCTCCTGCGGTCACCTGCGGGCAGGGACCTCTGCGCCGGCCCGGGACCACCGCCCGGGTCCGTACCCACCCGGGCTGCGGCTGGGCACTCAGGCCGGCACGTGGTGGATCGCCTTCCAGTGGGTGACATCGTCGGCGACCACGCAGCTGCACATTGCGCAGACGGAGGGTTCGTCCACCTCGAGGCGGGCGAAGGTCGATGCGGGTCGCGGAACGTCTCGGTCAGCGCGCCGACCGGCGTCGTCACTGCGTACCAGAACCATGCCGGCCACGATTGGGCCGAACGCAACTGTGGCGCCGATGACGGCGATCGGGATACTCAAGTAGATCCAGGCCATAAGTTGTGCGGTCGACTGACTCGACCGCATCCTCCTTCTTTGGTGTGGCGGTCCGGGCGGGGTCCGTGGGCCGTGCGTGCACGAGGGGCGGGCGCCGAGGGCGGAGACGAAGAGCCACGCCCTCGTGCGCAGTGCGGCTCAGCTTGTCGCATGAAGGGCAATCAGATTGCCCGGATCGAGACGGCGCCGGGCGGTGCTGCAGCCCGGGCCATCTCGACGGCGACGGTGTGCGGTGCAATTCTTGGAATCCCCATCAGTACTCCTTGGGCTCCCCCCGCGCAATCACGGGCAAGGCGTCTGTCGCCCCCTTACGCCTATCCGATCCACCGCGACCTAAACCTCCCGGACTCCGATGGTGCCGCGCCCGGCCGGTGTCGCCACCTCATTGTGGCGGCAATTTCGGGCGGTCGACATCCGGATGGCTGGACATACGCCTCGGCACCTGCGACTTCCGGCAATCAGTGGCGAACCGACTCGAGGGGTGCGGGGCGCACTCGCAGGACGGTGTGCTGCGCCGGATCCACGCGACGAGCATCTCCTGCGCCATCCTTCGACCATGCCCACCCACGGGCACGCGACAGCGGGGCTCGAATGCATCGGATGTCCAGCGGGTGGTCCGGCTTCCCGTGAGTACCCCAGCCGGACACCGAGGCCAAGGTCAGCGAGCCGACGCAGCTGGGTGGTGCGTTCACGAGCGGCTCGACGAGCGATCTCCTACGAGTTGCCCGCGGTGACCGCTCATGTCATGCCTCGTCACGCAGAGCTGATCGGCATCGAAGGCCCATGCTCCTTCGATGGGCCGAAGGAGAAGTGCGCGTGAAAGGCCGAAGGAGGCGTGCGGAAGGCCCGACCTGAAGTTCACACTGTCCGCATCCCCCACTGTCGCACATGGCCGGTCCCACAGGACTGCGACATTCCAGTGATCCCGTCGGGAGGCTACGACCCCCTGCGGTCCGTTCGACGGGCCAGGCACTCCGAGCCGCAACGTCGACACTTGTGCGAGACGCCAGACTCCCGCAGTCCCGATCCCCGCACCACCAACTTCGGCGAGTCCGTCGACCCGCAGTCCGGGCACCGGTAGGGGGCCTTCTTCATGCTCCAACCTCCGACAAGTTGTGAACGCGAGCCAAGCGTAAACGCCCCGATGGCTTGGTTGCCACAGGAATTCGGCGCCATGCAAGCGGGCGCCGGGTGATCGACTACGCGCAGTGTCAGGTCGGGTACCTTCTGCCGCAGGGCTTCACGGGCAGCCATGGTGCACTGCAGCCGCATTCAGGGCCAGGCGCGCCGTTCGTGCCGCCATGTGGTCGAGGGCGCGCTGCCAGCCCACGCCAGGCTGTCACCGGGCTGTCACGAAACGTTTGCTTGTTCCCTCCAGACGCACTTGTTACCTTGCGAATGGCTCAGGGCCTTCGGAGCGGAATCACCAGGTGGAGCACGTGGCGAGGCGGAACTGTCCGGGATTGAGAATCCATCGTCACACCAGGAGATCATGCAGGCGAGGAGGCTCGCGAGGTGGAGCCGGAATGAGTAGGAAAGCGTGCTGGATCGGCGTGGCGGGGATGCTCGCGATCAGCTGGATGGCACTTGGCATCTTGGTGCCAGCGCCTTGGCCCGGCGATGCCGCACTTCCGTAGGGCACCGAACTGATTCCCGGGGATCGCCCTCCATGTCCCGCAGCGCCAAGTGGATGGGGAGCTGCAGAACCATGGCGGGTCTCGCCGAGCCGTGAACCCAGCCCGTGCATCGGAAGGCTTGCACGAGGATCCCTATCAGTCTTCACGGACAACGGTGCTTCTCTGCTGGCAGGCCGTCACGCCTGGTTCGCCGTGGTCGGATCGAGTCGAACGACCCGCCGCCTGATCGCCCCTTCGGCGGTCCGCTCGTACCAGTGGTGAGAACCAGGTCAGGCGCCGACGGAGGTGACCTCCGGCGTGCTGACGGGGCGGAAGGCGACCATCCAGCGGGCACTCGGACCCGGCGAAGGACGGCTGCGGCCAGATCTGCCCTCAGCCTCGAATGGCGCCCATTCGCTGGCAACCTCGCTGCTGGCGACTTCCACAATCTGCAGGTTCTCCAGCGTGCCGGGGTATCGGCGGAGACTGCACCGGTCGCGACCGGGCGGGGTAGTGCGAGCCAAGACGACGACCTGGCCGATCGCGAAGACGGACGGGCTACGTCGGTCGTTGAGCTGCCGTCACGTACCGCGAGACGAGCTGAGGCGAGTACCCCATATTGCCTGCGATCTCCCTTCTCGACATGCCGCCTGCCAGGCAGACCGAGACGAGGGCGACCCTGAATCGGGTCCTGGCTTCTTCGAGCACGTCTTGAGCACTCTTTGCCCCGACACGACCAGGCTTGCCTGGCGCAGACCTCACCACCTCAACGATGTCCTCGCCCTCACCCAGTCGCCTGGCCAGCTCACGCAGGAGCGTGGCATTCGTGACCAGTGCAGCCTGGTAGGACTCATTTGCTGCCACCATCGCCAAGGCAGCCTTGATGAGGGATTCGCTCGTCGCCGCCATGGAGGCGATTGTACGACCGATCTGTACGACCGATCGTCAACTTCGAGGATCCGCACTCGCAATCACTGGCGTGGGGCACGTCAGCTGGTCGAGTCCGGTCAGAGCTCACCACCGGCACTGCGTGATACGGCGATGCGTCTCCGGGTGATGTCGATAGCCTGCCCTCCATGGCTGACTGGTCGACGACTGACTCATTCGCCACCGCCGGAGGCACTCTCGTCCTGGCCCTTGCCACGTTCTCGGCGGTGCGGTCTTCGAATCGCTCGGCACGGATCGCCGAAGAGACCCTCCTGACGGCGATGCGACCGCTGCTCGCACCGTCCCTTGCCGACGACCCGGTGCACAAAGTGCTCTGGGGCGACCGCCACACGGCCAAACTGGGAGGGGGCCGAGCCATCGCCGAGCAGGTGGACGGCGTCATCTACCTGGCACTGGGCCTCCGGAATCTCGGCACCGGCATCGCACTGCTGCACGGGTGGGATCCGGTTCCCGAACTCGTACTCGGACAACACCCGCACGTCGAGGCGGAAGCCTTCCGTCGCCTCACGATCGATCTCTACATTCCGGCGGGAGGCACCGGGTACTGGGAGGGGGCCATCCGTGAACTCGATGATCCCGATCGAGAAGGGTTCGTCCGCGCGCTGTCCGAACGCGAGCCGTTCACGATCGACCTCCTCTACGGCGATCAACAGGGCGGTCAACGGACGATCAGCCGCTTCAGCGTCCTACCGGCCGGGGATGACGAGTGGTTCGCGCAGGTGGGCCGCCACTGGAATCTCGATCGGCCCGATCCCCGCTAGCTCGGCAGTCGGGCGGCGACGCCAGTCGGTGCCACGCGCGCAAGTCACGCTCCGGCCACCTTCCCGGGCTCAACGGTGTGCGCCAGCGGGTTTCGCCGGGCTGGGGGCCGGGCCCCAGTGACGCGGTACAGGCTCGACCGTCGCATGCTCGCAAGCCGCCCTCCGAACGCGGGGTGGGTGACTGCACGCGATGATGCTCTGCCCTCCCGGAGGTGAGCAGAGCATCATCGGACAGGTACGTCGGAGGCAGGTAGGGCCTACAGCGAGAAGGTGGTGCCCTTCACCAGAGCGATCTTGTTCTTGGCGACGTTCACGCAGACCTTGCTCGAGGTGGTGTCACCAACGGCCGGAATGCCCGTGCCGGTCGTTGAGGCCGCGGTCACGGTGCCGTTGGCATCGAATTCGGAGTAGCCCTTGCCACACAGGCCCTGTCCAGGCGACGTGACGACGAGTGTGACGGTGGTGGTGGCCCCGCTGTTCGACCAGGTCAGCGTGCCCCCAGTTGCCAGGGATCCGGACGAGCCAGTCGCCGACTTGTAGCCCTTGCCGGCGGAAGGCGTGCACTTCTTGATGGTGATGGTCCCCGTGACGGTGCCCTTGAGGCTGGAGCAGGTGATCGAGCTGGCCGCAAAGGCCGACCCGGTGCTTACCGCACTGACGGCGGCCACCGACGTGGGAATGGAAATGGCCACTGCGACAGCAGCCATCGTGAACAGTCGACGCATGAAGTCCCCCTGGGTTTCGAGGCGACCGGACTCGTTCCGGTGCCGCCGCAATCATGACATGAAGACCTCAGGCGGCCAAGTGGCAGTCGGTCCCCGTGCGGGCACATCTCAGGAACACGTTGGGTGCCGCATGCCCGCTGACACCGGGACGACGGGCGACAACCCGCGCCCGTGTCCCACCGCTGACGGCCTCGCCCGACGGTGTCGTGCGCGGCAGTGGCCGCCCGGCGCGGCGGTCGGACGCGGCGGCGTCGTGGTCAGCCGACGTACCTGACGGTCAACGACTTGCACTCCGTCGTACCCGTCGGCCCCAGGCAGGCCTTCACCACGATCGGTCCCGGTCCAGTCGCCTGGACAATGATGGCCGACTGGATGGACTTGCCCGGGCGGAGCGCCCCTGGCTCACAAGCCGGAGTGTCCGGATTGATGTCCTGCCCATTGGCCAACGGGCAGATGATGTCGACATAGCTGCTGTTGGTGAACGAGTAGTAGAAGATGTTGTTGGTGTTGGTTGTGGTTCCCGAGTTCGTAGCCCGGAAGTCGAAGACCAGGTCCTGACCGTTCTGGACTCCCGTCACCCCGGCCACGACCGAACCGGTCACCGTCATCTTCGGGGTCGCGGTGGCCTGGGAAGCCGTTGAGGTAGCGGCCACTGCTCCCACGACGACGACCAGTCCAGCCAAGATCACTAGAGCTTTGCGCATCACACACTCATTTCTCTCGCCGATAGGTCCTGCATCGGCGAACCTAGCCTGGGAGCGGAGCGTGTTGCCGGGGTGATCACGGACCGTGGCGGCGTCGGCACGGGCCATCGGTGGTGACGGTTTCCCCGCCGTCTCCCGCGTCCCACACGACGCCGATCAGTTCGGCGACGTCGCCTACCCGTGCTGGGGAACGGCCTCGGCACGGACGGGACGCCTCCCGCGGAAGGGTTCGCAACGCAGCCGGCCCAGGACGGGCGCAGAAGCGCCACACGAGTGACGAGTTCGTCGGCATCGCTCGCGAGACGCACCGTGGGCTGCCCATCGACGCTGTCGGTGCGATGACGCATCTCAAAGGCAGACAGGTCGGATCGCCGGGGAGAATCGACCGCCCGCCCCGACGATCCGCCATTACTCCCTCAGCCGAGCAACACGTTCTCGACGGTTGCCACCATCGGCTCCTTCAGTCCGACGCCCAGCCCGCTGAGGATCGGCATCAGCGTAGGGCCGAACGCGTCGAATTCCTCCTGTGATTCCCAGACGTCGAACACGTGGACCTCGCCGTTCGATTCGAGTGCGAAGTGATAGGTGCGACCTGTTGGACTGCCCGCACCGGCCGCCTCCAACTGCTGTATCGCGCTTCGATACTTCTCCGGCGTGAATCCTTCGTGTACGAAGTAGATGCCAAGTGCCATGATGCTCCGCCTGTCTGCGCCTTCGACGCGTTCTCGTGTTCTCGACCGGCGCGATCCGGCTCCGGCCTTCTCGGACCATACCTTTCGACGACGAGCGAGTGTCGACCGACCGAAGGGGCGCACGGCGGCGTGTCCCTGGCAATGCCGGGCAGGCGGGATGGTGTCACCCCCTCCAGCCCGGACGGTGCCGCCCGCACTCCGGTGGCCTCGGCAGCCATGGTCAGGAGCTGGCTCTCGCTCTGGGAGCGGAGCAGCACACCGCCTGATCGCCCCCGGGATCCCCCGGTGATCGAAACCGTGGGGACCCCGACAGTCGACGGGGTCCGGTCATGCGTGCGCCTTCCCCCTGCTGGCGCTCGACGGGGCACCCGCCGCCCGACCACCGGTCCGGCTAGGGCGTCGAACGCTCCGGCTCCGTGGACTCCCCCACCTTCGGGTCCGGCAGGCGCTGCAGCTCGCCCCAGACCCGGTCGACCTCGGTCGCCAGCTGTTCCGTGCCGTCCGAGTTGTCGACCACGAAGTCCGCCCCTTCGAGTCGTTCCGCCCTCGACGGCTGGGACGCCTGGCGGGCCCTGGCGTCGTCCTCGGACATTCCCCGCACGGTGGTGAGCCGCTCGAGCGCCACCTCCGGCGGCACGTCGACCACGATGACGGCATCGAGGGCCAGCATCTCCCGGTGGAAGTCCTTCAGCAGCGGGATGTCCATCACCACGATGCGGTCGGTACCCGCAAAGGAGTCCTTGCCCTTGATCATGGCCACGCCGATGGCCGGGTGGATGATGGCGTTGAGGGCCTCGAGCTCCTCGGGGTGCCCGAACACCTTGGCCGCCAGCGACGGGCGGTCGATCCTCCTGTCGGCGTCGAGGATGTCCTCGCCGAACCGGTCAACCAGCGGTTGGTAGGCAGCGGCTCCGGGCTCCACCACCTCGCGGGCCACCTTGTCAGCGTCGACCAGAGCCGCCCCGTGGGCCACCAGCAGCTCGGCCACCGTGGATTTGCCCGCACCGATGTTCCCGGTCAGACCGACCGTGCGCACGGCCCCGGTCCGTTCAGACCGCCCGCCGCGGCGTGGAGGCCGTGGCGAACAGCACCATCGTCGTCGGATCGAGGTCGTCGGTCACGAAGAAGTCGTCTGCGGTGATCCCGGTCGTCCCGCCCGAGTCACCCCGGGCGATGAGCCGGTAGGCGACGGGAAGGGCGCGGGTGTAGAAGCCGATGTACCAAGACCGCGGGATCTTGTGGCGCAGGTCCAAGAAGTCGAGCTTGAGCACCTTCTGCGCCTTCACTCGACGCGCGGTGAAGTCCGCCTTGACATGTGGCACGGCGTCGAGCCCCTGGACGGTCACGTCGTGGAAGTACTTCACGAGGAGCGCACGCAGCTCGGGCGGCTCGAACAGGTGGATGTGGAACGGATTCTCGAAGTCGGCCGGAGCGTTCGGCGTGAGGAAGAACACCGTCCCGTCGTCCTTCATCACCCGGGCCAACTCGGCCACGTGCCCTTCGGGCTCGTCGAAGTGCTCGATGAGGTGGGACGAGCACCCCCAGTCGAAGCTCGCCTCGGCGAACCCGAGCGCCAGGGCGTTCATCTGTGCCGTCTCGAGCCCGTCCCGGCCGTACTTCCCCTTGGCCAACTCGACGGCCTCGGCGCTGTAGTCGGCACCGACCACCCGGCGGCCGGGTGCCAGGAACCGGGCCGACTCGAAGCCCTGGCCGCACCCGACGTCGAGGACGGTGCCGTCACCCAGCCGCTCGATGATCGTCCGGTAGCCGGCAGCGTGGAGCGCCAGGAGCGAGTCCGGGGTGACACCCTCCTGCGGGCGTTCGCCGGTGAGTTGGCGACGTTTGCGGTCGGCGGTGGCGGCCGAGCCGGCCGGTACGCGGGCGCCGCTCATCGCGCCACCGGGGCCTTCCGTCGATACTGTCTTGCCTGGCTCATGGGGCTCCCGGTCCTGGTGCCGGGGGCAGGTGCTGCCGACCCGACGCTGCGGTTGTTTACACTACCGACCACTCGTGCCGGAACCAGAACCCACTCCCGCCGGGCCGACCGACCGGGACACCGGCCGGGGCGGCCCCCTCTATGCCCGCCTGCGGTCGCCCAGTGCGCTGCGGGCCTGGGTCGACTACCTGGTGCTGGCCCTGTTCGCCTTCGTGCCGATGGTGGCCGCTCAGCCCGGCGTGGTCACCGACGACACCAAGACGTATCTCTACCTGGACCCGGGCCGCTACATCCGCCAGGCCGTCTCCTTGTGGGACCCCCATGTCGGCCTGGGCACGGTGACGCACGAGAACATCGGCTACCTGCTTCCGATGGGCCCCTTCTACTGGGTGATGGCCGAGCTGCACGTTCCACTGTGGGTGGCCCAGCGCCTGTGGATGGGCTGCCTGCTGTACGCGGCGGGCGCCGGGGCCCTCTACCTCTGCCGGGTGCTCGGACTGTCGGGCCCCGGGCGCTACGTGACCTCGCTGGCCTTCATGTTCACCCCGTACGTGCTCCAGTACTCGGGTCGCATCTCGGTGATCCTGATGCCGTGGGCCGGGCTGCCGTGGATGCTCGCCTTCGTCGTCCTGGCCCTACGACGGGGGGGCTGGCGGTATCCGGCACTGTTCGCCCTGGTAGTGGCCCTGGTCAGCGGCATCAACGCCAGCTCCATCCTCTACGTGGGTATCGCCCCGGCCCTGTGGCTGCCCTACGCGGTCATGGTCGCCAAGGACTCGACGTGGCGCAGGGCGTGGGGCGTGGCCTGGAAGGTCGCTGGACTGGTCGTCCTGGTGTCCCTCTGGTGGGCGGTCGGGCTCCAGATCGAGGCCGCCTACGGGGTCAACGTCCTCAAGTACACCGAGACGGTGCCCGCCACCAGCGGCACGTCGTTGGCCTCGGAGATCCTGCGGGGGCTCGGGTACTGGTACTTCTACGGGACCGATCGGGTCGGGCCATGGACGCAGACGTCCGTGGAATACACGCAGAACGTCACCCTGATCGCCTTCAGCTTCGCTGTGCCGATCCTGGCCTTCCTGGCCGCGTTCGTGGCCCGATGGCGGTACCGGACGTACTTCATCCTCATCACCGTCGTCGGCATGGTGATGGCTGTGGGCCCGAATCCCTACGAACACCCCTCGAGCGTCGGCTCGGTCATCAAGGCGATCATGGTGGACACCACGGCCGGCCTGGCCATGCGCTCGACCGACCGGGCCTCCCCCCTGATCATCCTGAGCATGGCCATGTTCCTGGGAGCGGGCGTCAGCGCACTCAGTTTCCGCCTGCGCCGGACCAGCCTGGTCATCGGAGCCTTCGCCGTGGCCGCAGTGGCCGGCGCCTCGGCTCCGCTGTGGTCGGGCCAGGTGCTGGCCGACGGATTCAACCAGCCCGCCGTGCCGCCGGACTACGTCCGCCAGGCCGCCCACACGCTCGACAGCGCCCACCCGGGGACGAGGCTCTTCGCCATCCCCGGCAACAACTTCGGGGCCCAGCGGTGGGGCGACACCATCGACACCGTCTACCCCGGCCTGATGACCCGGCCGTTCGTGACCCACGAGCAGCAGATCATGGGCTCCCTCCCCACCGCGGACGTGATGGAGGCGGTGGACGGACCCCTCCAGAACGGAACCATGGATTGGAGCACGCTCGCCCCCATGTCGTCGCTGTTGAACGCCGGCGACGTGCTGGTCCAGTACGACCAGGCCTACGAGCGCTATGACACGCCGCTGCCGCAGGTGGTGGCCGCCCAGCTCGCCACCACCCCCTCGGGACTGACCGACCCCGTGCCCTACGGCACACCGCGGCCGAACGTGTCGCTCCTCCCCCACGTCGACGAGGCCACGTTGGCGCTCCCGGCCAACCCGGGATGGCCGGCACCCCTGGTCTCCTACACGGTGAGCAACCCCCGGCCCATCGTGCGCACCGAGTCGACGGCCACGCCGCTGGTGGTGGCCGGGGACGCCAACGGGGTGGTGGATGCCTCCTCGGTCGGCCTCCTGGCCGGCAACCCGACCGTCCTCTACTCGGGCACCCTCGACACCAATGCCGCCCTGCGGGCCCACACGTTGTCCGCTCCCGCAGTGCTGGTGGTCACGGACACCAACCGGAAGCAGGGCTACCGGTGGAACTCGCTGAACGAGAACACGGGCTACACGGAGACCGCCGCCCAGGGTCCCGACAGGGCCGACCCGAGCGACGCCCCACTCGACCTCTTCCCCGGAGCCCCGGCCGACGCCCAGACCACCACGGTGCTCAACGGCGTGCGGTACGTGGACGCCTCGTCGTACGGCTCCTCGATCACCTACCTGCCCGAGGACCGACCGGCTGCCGCCCTCGACGACAACACCCAGACGGCGTGGCTGACCAACTCCTTCGTCGGCCAGGTCGGTCAGTGGTGGCAGGTGGCCCTGACCGCGCCCGACACCATCAGCTCGCTCCACCTCGTCCAGCCCCAGACCGGCGACCCGGACCGCCACATCACGCAGGTGACCCTGACCTTCGACGGCAGGCGACGGGTCACCGTGCCACTGGGCACGGCGTCCCGGGCCGCCACGGGTGAGACGGTGAGCTTCCCGTCCCAGAGGTTCACCACCCTGCGGATCACCGTGTCGGGCGTCGTGGTGGACGACCCGGGCTCCCCCGTCGGGTCGCGGAGCTCGGTCGGCTTCGCCGAGGTCGGCATCCCCGGGGTGTCGGTCCAGGAGACCGTGTCGATGCCGCAGGACCTGCTGCGGGCGGCCGGTCCGTCATCGGTCACCGACCGGCTGACACTGGTGATGGACCGGCAGCGGGCCTCGGGCACGCCCCCCCGTGCCGACGTCGAGACGTCCCTGCAGCGCACCTTCTGGCTGCCGACCGCCCGGACCTTCTCGCTGACCGGGCAGGCACGGGTCTCGCCGTTGATTCCGGACGACGAGATCGACCGGGTGGTCGGGCGCCCGGGCTCGGACCACACCGGCACCGTCGCCTACTCCCTCGGACGGCTCCCGAACGACCTGCGGGCCAACGCTACGGCCACCCTGGACAGCGACCCGACCACGGCGTGGGAACCGGGGTTCGGGGCGGCCCACCAGGCCGGACAGTGGTTGCAGTACGAGCTCCGCACACCGCTCACCTTCGACCACCTGGGACTGCAGATCGTGGCCGACGGCCGGCATTCGGTCCCCACCCGGATCACCGTGTCCACCGAGAGTGGCCAGGCCACGGTCACCCTGCCCCCGTTGGCCGATTCGTCGGTTGCCGGCGGGGTGGTCGACGTGCCGGTGTCGTTTCCGACGCTCCACGGCCAGCACATCAAGGTCACGGTCGACACCGTGCGGATCGAGAACACGCTCAACTACTACTCGCAGACACCCATCGCCCTGCCCATCGGCATCGCCTCGGTGGGCCTGCCCGGCGTGGCCGCCACCACACCTCCGGCCCAGGTCCCCACTTCGTGCCGTAACGACCTCGTGACCGTGGACGGCGCCCCGCTGTGGGTGCAGGTTACCGGCACCACGGCCGCCGCACTCGACCGGAAGGCCCTCACCATCTCGCTCTGCGGCCCCGACGGCGGCGGCGTCACCTTCGGGCCCGGCGAGCACACCCTGCGCTCGGCCGTGGGTCACGTCGCCGCCTACGACGTCGACCAACTCGTGTTCGACTCCGCCCCAGGCGGCGGGCCCCTCCCGCTGGCCGGCCCGACCACCGTCACCCCGCCGACCGTGGCCCCCTCCCCCGACGTCGCTGTCGACCGGTCCACGGCGACGTCGCTGCATGTCACCGTCACCGGCGTGGCGACGGCACCCGGCACGACACCCTTCGATCTCATCCTCGGGGAGTCGATCAACAAGGGGTGGACGGCCACCGTCGTGGGCGGCCCGAGCCTCGGCAGACCGGTCCTGATCGACGCCTTCGCGAACGGTTGGCGCATCGACCCCGCCGCCCTCGCCGCGTACGTCCACCACGGCCAGCTCGAGGTGGCGGTGGCGTGGGCCCCACAGAAGACGGCGAACTACGCCGTATTCGTGTCCACCGCGGCCATCCTGGGGTGTCTCGTCCTGGCCGTCTGGCCCGTCCGGCGCAGCCGGCGCCGCAAGCAGACCCGCACCGGCGGTGCTGCAGACGACGACGGGACGGCGGCGGTCGACGAGCCCGTGGCCGACGACGCCGACGAGCGGCTGGTGCTCGACCAGCGCCCGACGCTGCAGGTCCCCTTCGGCGCCGAGGGCCCCAGGGCCTCGTTGCCGGTGTCCATCGTGACGGCTGCGGTGACCGGGGTGGTGGCTGCGGCCGTGGCCGCACCGGTCGCCGGCCTGGCCGTCGGGGCGGCCACCCTCGCGGTGCTGCTGGTGCCCCGGCTCCGCATGGTGCTCGGCGTGGCCGCCGTGGCCTGCGTCGTGACCGCCGCCGCCTATGTGGCCGTCCACCAGACCCAGGTCCACGTGCCCGACAACGGGGCGTGGCCCCAGTCGTTCGGGACAGCCAGTCAGTGGGCATGGGCCGGTGTGGTGTTCCTGGGGGCGGACGGAGCCGTGGACGTGGCCCTTCGGGCGCGAGAGCGCCGCCTGGCCCGGAGGTCGGCAGCCGGTCGGGACGGTGGCGACTCCGGGGGACCCGTCAGCGACGCGGTCGGCGCTTCGCCGGCGTCCGGGTCGCAGCCCGCCCGCTGACCGACGCGGCGCCGCGGTCCGGTCGGTGCGGCGCGGGCTGCGTTGCGCAGGCAGCGCACCGCGGGTGGACAGCTCGGGCGGACTGCTCAGTCAGGACGTGCGAGCGCCTCGGCGCCGAGTGCGGCCAGCGTTCCCCGGGCGGTGGCGTCCCACGTGAGCTTGGCGGCCCGGTCGAGGGCGCCGTGCCCGAGACGCCGGCGGAGTACCTCGTCGCGCAGGACGGCGTCGAGGGCCCTGACCATGTCGTCGGCGCCGTCGACCAGGATCCCGGACTGGCCGTCCACCACGGCGTCCTCGTGGCCACCGATCCTGGTGGCCACCGCCGGGGTGCCGCAGGCGCCTGCCTCGGTGACCGTCATCCCCCAGCCCTCGCGCAACGACGACGACGCCACCACCCAGGCGCTCCGGTAGAGGTCGACCAGTGCGTCGTCGTCCACGAACCCGGGCAGTTCGATCCATGCCTCGGCCCCGTGGCCGCGGATCAGCGCCTCGAGGGCGGGGCGCTCGTAGCCCTCACCGGCGATCACCGCCCGAAGTGCGGGCAGTTCGCCTTTGAGCCGAACCAGCGCCTCGACCAGCAGGTGGAACTGTTTGACCGGCACGAGCCGGCCGACGGCCACCACCAGGGGGACGGGCGAGCGCTCGCCCCCCGGTGCGAATCTCGCCTCGACCCCAGGCGGGGTGACGGTGATCCGTTCCGCCGGCAGGTGCAGGCGTTCCACGATCTCGGCCTTCGACGACTGGGAGAGCGTGACGATGCGGCTGCGACGGTAGAGCGGCGGGGCGATCCGGTGCTCGAGGAAGTGACCGGCCTCGGCCATGCCGCGGGGCAGAACCATCTTCCACATCTCGGCGTGGACGTGGTGCAGAAAGGTGATCTGCGGGCTGCGCGACCACACCGGGCTGAAGAACGGCATGCCGTTCCAGATCTCGACCACGCCGTCGCCCGTGCCGATGCGGCCGACGGCGCCGGACAGGATCGAGCGCGGGAAGACCGAGTACCGGCCGGCCCGACGGATGACCCGGTAGCCGTCACGGCGGACGACCCGCCGGCCGCCGGGGACCGACGACGTCGTCATGGACACGTCGAGCCCGGCCTTCGACCACGCGGCGACCACCCGGTGGGCGTGGAGCTCACTGCCCCCCGCCTCGGGATCGTCGAAGTCACGCCAGGCGAGCACGTCGATGCGCTTCAGGCCGGCGCGCTCGGCGATCTCCCCGATCGGCATGCCGGCGAACAGCGGGACGGGCCCGCTGCCGGTCCGGCCGCGGCCCGACGGGTGGTCCGTCGAGTGGGCGGCATACGGCGCGGACGGGAGACCGTCACGCGCGGTGGCGAGGTGGGTCACCGAGGCATCGGCCGGGTGCCCGGCCGCCGCTCCGAACTCCCCCGGTCCGGCACTCACCAGCCGGTCCTCCCGTGCACTCCCCCTGGGTACCGCATCGGAAGAGTGTACCGGACCGGGGGCTCGACACCAGGTGACGACGGGCCCGACACGGCGCTCCGGCCGGTGGCATCCGACGTCCCGGTCGACGTGTCAGCTGCGGCCGGCGATCTTCCGCCAGCCCCATTTCGCCGTCCAGTGCTGCCCCCGGTGCCTGCGGTGGATGGCGAAGAAGGCGACGGCCATGCCGAACGCGATGAGGGCCTGGGCGATCAGGTCGGCCCAGGCCGTCGGCACCGGGTGGCCGTGGGCCGCGGCGATGAGGGCGACGGACACGACCGAGCCGAAGGCGAGCACCAGGACGATCCAGCGGGAGCCGGTACCGAACAGATAGTTCGTCACGAGCACCGTGAACGACAGGCACATCATGGCCAGCACCAACGGGGCGAACGCCGGAGCCGCCGTGCTCAGCCGAGCGCTGAACACCAGCGTCAGGAACTGGCGGGGCACGAAGACGGCGATGCCGAGGAGCACGGCTGCCGGCACGGCGAGGAACAGCAGGGTGACCCCGAGCTGACGGATGGCATGGCCACCCTCGTTCCACCGGATGGTGGCCTCGGGCAGCAGGTAGGCGCCGAGGGCGAGGGCGCCGAACACCAGGGCCTTGGAGGCGACCGAGATCGCCGCGTAGGGGCCGACCTGGGCGTGGTCGAGCCGGCCCAGCAGGATCACGTCCACGTTCTGCAGCAGGCCGAGCAGGGCCAGGCCCACGAAGGCGGCCGACACGTCGGCCAGGAGCTTGCGCCGGGCCAGGAGCTCCTCGGGCACGCCGGACAGGCCATCTTCGACCACCGGCGCCGTCGCCGGGTCGTCCCATGCCTTGCGGGCCAGCCAGTGCGCGTGCACGGTGGCCAGCACCTCGCTCAGCAGGACGCCCAGGGCGTAGCCGGCCACCCCGGCCCCGGCCGCCACCAGGACGAGGACCAGGACGGTGCGCACGCCGCCCTCCACCAGCAGGTTGGTGGCGAGTCCGCCGTAGGTCCGGTGGGCCTGGAGGAGGCCGCGGTCGACGCACAGGAGGATCCACACACCGGCGGCCATCAGGATCAGGACGACCCCCGTGCCGTTGGGCAGGTGTAGCTGACGGGCGATCCACCCCTGGAGCGCCAGCACCATCACCAGCTCGACGCCCATCGCCACCAGGCAGATCCGGTGCACCCGGGCGACCCAGCCGCGCACCAGGTGGGACTGGCCGGTCGTCTGGAGCCCGGTCACGCGCCGTACCACGCCGACCAGCACGGCCGAGCCCGGCATCGACAGGATGAAGAAGAGCCCGAGCAGCTGGGCCAGTTCGCCGTACGCCTGGGACGGGAGGAGCCGGGCGACGCCGATGACCACCAGCGCGGCCGCGGCGTTGACGGCCATGCCGGCGACAGCCACCGGACCGGCCTGGCGCAGACCGGCCTTCAGGGAGTTGTCGGCGACCACTTCCCCGGGCGACGGTTCGTCCGGGGGGAGGGTGACCATCGGACCGCCGGCCACGGCGATGCCCATGGCGGGCCCCAAGGTCAGCGACTCGGTGAGGGGGTCGACGACGGCCTCGACCTCGTCGAGGATCAGGCCGAGCCCACTGTCGCCGGGCGGGTCGGCGCCCAGGTTCCCCGGGCCGTCACCGTCGGCAGGCTCGCCCGGTTTTCCCCCGGCGTCGTCCATGCGTGACCGGGACCCGGCTCAGCCGGCTCGGCGGGGCAGGGTCGGGGCGTCCCGGCCGGTACCGGTCGACCGGGCGCCCGTTCCGCTCCCGGAGTCGGCGGTCTCGTGGTACTCCTCCTCCACGTTGACCGACCAGATGTCGTGGTGCGCCCCGTGGATGTTCTCGACGGTGAGCATGGCCGTGTACATGGAGTGGTCCTGGTTGTTGTACTTGTGCATGCCGTTGCGCCCCACGGGGTGGACGTTCGGCGCGTGCTCCTCGAACCAGCCGCGGATCACCTCGACGTTGTCGCGGTAGGAGTCGTCGTAGACCGGGTAGGCCTTGGGCATCCGCACCACGTAGCCGGCCTCGACGTCGGACGGGTCGACCAGGCCGATGTGGGCGAGCTCCTTGGTGCCGAGGGCCACTAGGTCCTCGTCGGACATCGTCCACAGCTCGTCGCCCTCGAAGACGAAGTACTCCATGCCGAGGCAGGTGCGCCCGTCCTTCACCAGGAACGGCGACCACGAGCCGAAGTTCTGGATGCGGCCCACCTCGACGTCGGGGGCGTGGATGTAGATCCAGTTGTCGGGGAACCCCCGGTCTTCGGGGACCACGAGGGCGACGGTCAGGAAGTCCCGGTAGTGGAGGTCGTCGGCGGCGGCCAGCACCTCGGCCGGCACGGGCGGGTCCACCACCCGGGCCAGGGCGGTGAACGGCATCGACGAGATCACGTGGCTGCACCCGACCCGCTCGGTGGTGCCGCCGTGGTCGGTGGTGACGGCCACGGCGCGGCCGTCCTCGACATGGACCCGGGTGGCCGACGTCTCCATGCGGACCTGGCCGCCCAGCCCCTCGACGAGCTCGGCGCAGCGTTCCCACATCATCCCCGGCCCGTACTTCGGATACTGGAACTCCTCGATCAGGCTGGTCACCTGGCTCCTGCGGTCGCGCCGGCGCCCGAACGACGACCGGATGGGCTCCCACACCGCGTTCCACAGGGACATGCCCTTGATCCGCTGCGCGCCCCAGTCGGCCGACAGCTCCGAGGCCGACACGCCCCACACCTTCTCGTTGTAGGTCTTGAAGAAGTGGCGGTAGAGGCGCCATCCGTAGTTGGAGACGATGTAGCCCTCGAGCGTGGAGAGGTCCTTCGGCGGGCGGACGCGCACCCACAGGAAGGACAGCCCGCACCGGACCGCCTCGACCACACCGAGGTTGGAGAGGGCGTTGCCGAGCTTGATCGGGTAGTCATAGTACTTGCCGCCGTAGAAGATCCGGCTCATCCGCGGTCGGAGCAGGAAGTCCTCGGGTGGGAGGATCTCGTGCCAGAACTCCTCGACGGGCACGACCTTGGTGAAGAAGCGGTGCCCGCCGATGTCGAACCGCCAGCCGTCACGCTCGACGGTCCGGCTGATGCCTCCGAGCACCCGGTCCTGCTCGACGACCACCACCGGGTCACCGGCCTGGGCCAGGCGGTAGGCGGCCGTCAGTCCGGCGGGCCCACCGCCGATGACCACCACGGGCCGGTCGGCCGACGTGTGCGGCACAGCTGCGCCGTCGGCGGCAGCTGTGTTCTCGGGGTCGAGGGGCGTTGCCATGCGTTGTACGATCCGTTTCTTCTGGTTCCGTGGCCGGTCGAGGGCGATCCTGCTCGACGACGGCGATGTGCGGGGCTGGACCCCGGTGCGACGTGTGGGCGGGGAGGCGACGTCCCCGCCTCCCACGGGGACCTCCTTCGGCCGGTGGCCGAGGGGGTTGTCGGACCCACCCTGCGGTGGCGAGGATAGTGGCTCGCCCGATGGGGCCGGAGGGATCGGTCATCGTCCCTGTCAGGGGACGACGACCCCCAGGAATCCGAGGGTGGCGTAGCCGGCCATGGCCAGGCCCGAGAGCACCAGCACCAGCCGCTCCACCCGCCGGTCGGCCGTCAGCGTCGACGCTGCGACGACCAGGGGGAACGCCCCGAGTGCGTACCGTTCGAACGAATCCAGGTTGGTGCTGCTCAGCGACACGACCAGCACCGCGGTGGCGAAGGCGGCGTAGCTGGCCGGCAGGCGCCGCCAGGCCAGGACGGCCAGGACGACGCAGACGGCCACCCAGGGAACGTGGAGCGCACTGCCCAGGTGGTGGCCGTGGAGAGCGTCTCCCACGTCGTGCAACATGGAGCTGACCGGGGCGGCGAACTGGCCTCGGTGGCCGTTCTGCTCCTGGACGGTGAACGGCAGCCAGGGGTCGCCGAACCGGTGCCCGACCCAGGCCAGATAGGCACCGGCGCCGGCCAGGGGCGCCACCAGTGCGCCGGCACGGGCGGCCCAGCCGGCCGGCCCGGGCACGTCGTGCCGTTGCGACCACGCCTCGACGGCCAGGGGGACGAGGAGGAGCACGCCGACCGGCCGGTCGGCGCCGGCGGCGAGCGCCGCCGCTGCGGCCCACCACCACCGACCGGTGCGTGCGCCCAGGACGGCCACCACCGAGCAGAGCAGCAGCGTCGCGTCGGAGTAGGCCAGTACCAACGAGTAGGCCGAAGGGGCGAGCGCGAGCAGCCACACCGACCGACGGGCCAGGGCGGTGTCGCCCAGGTCGTGGCGGACCAACAGCCACAGCCCGGCCATGGCCAGCAGGGCGCTGAGGTTGGCCACCAGCACCAGGGCGGCGCCGGTGCCCATGCCCGGGACGGCCCCGACATACCGACCGAGCAGGGGGAAGAGCGGGAAGAACCGGACCGACTCCTGACCGGCGACGGCGTAGCCGTGTTGGGCGATCGACTGGTACCACCCGGCGTCCCAGCCCAACAGGCCCTCGTGGACCCGCCGGACCGCGTCGGGGTTGTCCGGCCGCAACGACCCGACACCGCTGCGGGCGACCACCAGGGCGGCCGTCACGACCACCCGGGCGACGACCCACGCCGGAAGCACCTGCAGCACGGCCCGGCCCAGGGCGACCGTTCCGCCCTGGAGTCCGAGCCGCCCGGAGGCCGCCGGATCCACGGGCGTGCCGTCTGGGGCGTCCCAGCGGGCCGGCGCCACCGGGATCCCGTCGGACACGCCGGTCAGGTCCCCGTCGGCGAGAACCGCTCCAGGAACATGGGCTGGAAGAACCTGTTCGCGTTGCCGACCACCAGCCCGGTGTGGGTGTACGCCGGATTGGCCTGGATCGTCTGGACGATGCCCTCGCACTTGACGCCGAACGCCTGGTACCCGGGTGACCACACGACGTAGATCTGGTGTCCGGCGGCGGCCAGCGACTGGACCTGCTGGGCGAAGGCGAGCGGGGAGGCGGCCCGCACGGCGGCCGCGTAGTCGACCCAGTTCACGAATGCCGGGCCGGTGCCGAGGGGGAAGGTCACCTGCGTGTACCTTCCGGTGGGCAGCAACCGCGCGACCGCAGGGCCGAGCTGGTCCGGGCAGTAGGCGACGACGTCCCCCGGCCTCGCCGTGGCCGTGATGGCGGCGGCCACCTGACCGGCCTGGGTCCGGTTCGTGACCACGTTGGGCACCGATGCGGCGATCCCGAGCACCACGGCGAGGGCCATCGCTCCCACGCGCACGTGCCGGTCGCGGAAGACGGTCACCCCCAGCGACACCAGCAGGATCAACGGCACGAACACCACCGAGGCGTAGCGGGCGTCGAACGCGCTGCTGGTGGCGAAGCCCCCGACGATGGCAGCGGCGAGCGTGCCGAGGACCACGACGGCGAGCGGGCGGCCGAGCGGCCGCGACCGGATGTCGAGCGAGATGTGCAGCCGGTCGGTGGCGAGCCCGAAGAGGCCGAGCCCGCCCAACGCGAAGAACAGCAGGGCGAGGCCGCGGCCCTGGCTGGTGCTGCCGCCGGCGAACGAGGCCACGGCACTGACCATGGCCGCAAAGGTGGCCGGCGTCGCCCACGGGGTACCGGTGTGTTGCGACTGGAACAGGAAGGTCGGGAGCCAGGGCAGGAAGGCGAGGCAGCCGACCGCCGCCGCCGCGAACGATGCCCGGGCGCCCCGCCGCCACTCGGGCCGCCCCCTCCACGCCTGGAAGAGGAGCCAGAGCATCGTCGTGCCGAGGAGGTAGATCGACCAGTAGTGGGAGTAGAGGAGCAGGGCGGCGACGGCGCCGACGGCCACCAGGTTGCCGGGACGCGGGGAGCGCAGCGCCCGGTCGAGAGCCAGGAACCCGAGCACGGTCAGCAGCGCGACGAGCGAGTACATCCTGGCCTCGGTGTCATACCGGACGGCGAACGGCGACGTGGCGACCAGCAGCATGGCCGCCCACGCGGCCCGGGTGCCCCCGAGCCTTCGGCCCGCCAGCCAAGCCAGGGGGACGGTGGCGACGCCGAACAGCCCGGCCAGCGCCCGCACCGCCACGTCGGACGTGCCGAACGCGCCCATCCACACGTGCAGCAGTGCGTAGAACAGCGGCGGTGCGCCGTCGCGCTTCAGGTAGGACGGGAGTTCGTGCAGTGGCTGTCCGGCGATGTTGACGGTCAATGCCTCGTCGAGCCACAGATCCGACCGGGTCCAGAACCGCAGGAGCAGCCCGGCGGCCACGGCCACCGTCGCACCCACCACGAGGAGCACGACGGTCGTCCGGCTGAACGGGGGGCCCTCCGGGTCCGGCGCACCGCCCGTGGACACCGGCGCCGTCCGGGCCCGGGTCCCGTCGACCGACCCGGTCGGTGCGACCCGCTCCCCCGCTCCACGTCCGGGCACGCCGTCGAGCGCCTCGTCCGCCGTCGGGGCGGAGCCAGGGGGTGGGGCATCCATGGCTGGCATGGTACCCAGGCGG
>JADGOH010000068.1 GCA_017883025.1 Acidimicrobiales bacterium | reverse complement strand
CCGCCATGCACATCGCCGGCCACCACACGCAGTGGAACCGGATGATCTCCTTGCCGATGAGGTGGTGGACGCTCGGCCACCACTCGGCGAAGCGCTCGTCGTCGGTGCCGTAGCCGATGGCGGTGACGTAGTTGATCAACGCGTCGTACCAGACGTAGAAGACGTGCTCGTCGTCCCACGGGACCCGGACGCCCCAGTCGATGGAGGTCCGGGTGATGGAGATGTCGTTCAGCCCGCCCCGGATGAAGCTGAGGGCCTCGTTGCGCTTCGACTCGGGCAGCACCACGTCGGGGTTGGCCGAGTACCAGTCGATCAGCGGTTGCTGGAACGCGCTGAGCTTGAAGAAGTAGTTCTCCTCCTCGAGCTCCTCGAGCGGGATCCTGTGGTCCGGGCAGAGGTTCCCGGGCAGCAGCTCGTCGACCGCGTAGTACCGCTCGCAGGGGACGCAGTACAGGCCCCGGTAGGTGTCCTTGTAGATGTAGCCGTTCTCGTTGATCCGCCCCAGGAACTGCTGGACGGCTGCCGCGTGCCGGGGCTCCGTCGTGCGGATGAAGTCGTCGTTCGAGATGTCGAGGCCGGCCCACGCCTCGGCGAACCGGGGGGACAGCTGGTCCGTCCACGCCAGCGGGGTCATCCCCTGCTCCTCGGCGGCCCGGGCGACCTTCTGGCCGTGCTCGTCGGTGCCGGTCAGGAAGAAGACGTCGTCGCCGATCAGGCGGTGCCACCGGGCCAGGGCGTCGGCGTTGACCGTCGTGTAGGCGTGCCCGACGTGGGGCGCGTCCTTGACGTAGTAGATGGGGGTGGTGACGAAGTAGCGGGACACTGCCCGTCAGCGTACCGACCCGGCCGCCTCCCCCCGGACAGGCGCCCGGGAGGATCAGCGGCGAGCGTCGTGACCGGCGTCGTGCCCGGAGCTACCAGTTGGCGACGTGGCACCCGCCGCGCCCGGTGCGCTCGGTGTACCGCTGGTGATAGGCCTCGGCCGGCCAGAACGTGGAGGCCGGGGCCACCTCGGTGACGATCGGCCGCTTGAACCGGACCTGGAAGGCGTCGAGCGAGGCGCGAGCGGCCTCGGCCTGGGCCTCGTTGCGGACGAACACGGCCGAGCGGTATTGGGTCCCGTGGTCGGGGCCCTGCCGGTTGAGCGTCGTCGGGTCGTGGTGGCGCCAGAACTCCTCGAGCAGGGCGTCGAACGTGACCCGGGTCGGGTCGAACGTGACCAGGACGGCCTCGGCGTGGCCGGTCCGGCCCGAGCAGACCTGCTCGTAGGTCGGGTGGTCCACCTCGCCACCCTCGTAGCCCGAGACGGCGTCGACCACGCCCGGGACGGCGAGGAAGAACTCCTCGACACCCCAGAAGCAGCCGGCGGCGAAGGCCGCCCGGTCGTACCCCTCGGGGACGTCGTCGGGTCCCACGGGGGGGCCCTGGGTGGCGTCGAGGTTGGTGCTGCGTCCGAACATCGTGTGTCCCTTCGTCGATCGTGGCGGGCGCCCCGTCCGGGGGTCTCCGGTACTCCAGTCCTGTCGTCGTCGGTCGTCGTTACGCTGACCCGACCGCACGCCCGGGCTCCACCCTGCCACGTGCCTTCCGCCCGATGTCACCTCGTGCCATCGCTGCCGGACACGATCGGTGCTCCCGATGGACGGCCATGTCGTTCCGGCGCCGCTACGACTCCCACACGGTGCAACGCCCACAGGGCGGCGGCGATTCCGGGAGGCGCTACCGACCCGGGCCCTCGTCGGCTCCTCCGCCCCCACCGGCACCGGGCTCGCCGTGCTTGGCCCGCAGAGCCAGGTCGTACACTCGGCGCCTCGGCACCCCGTGGTCGGCGGCCACCCGGTCGACGGCGCCCCGGGTCCGGGCCCCGGACGCCGTCTGCTCCGACAGGGCCGCCAGCAGGAGGTCGTCGCCGACCTCGGCCGCAGTCACCTCGGGCGCCCCGGCCAGCACGAGCACCACTTCGCCCCGCACCCCGTCGGCCGCCCACTCGGCGGCCGCGGCCAGCGTCCCCCGCCACACCTCCTCGTGCAGCTTGGTCAACTCGCGGGCCACCGCCACCGGCCGGTCGGGGCCGCAGGTGCCGGCCAGGTCGCGCAGCGTGGCTGCCGTGCGCACCGGCGCCTCGAACAGGACGGTGGTGCGGGGTTCGGCGGCCACCACGGCGAGTCGATCCGTCCGCTCGCGGCCCGACCGGGGCAGGAACCCCTCGAAGCAGAACCGGTCGGTGGCCAGTCCGCTGGCCACGAGCGCCCCGAGCACCGCCGACGGCCCGGGGACGACGGTGACGGTCAGCCCCGCGGCGGCCACCGCCGCCACCACCCGCGCCCCGGGATCCGACACGGCCGGCATGCCGGCGTCGCTCACCAGTGCCACGGACCGCCCGGCGCCCACGGCGGCGACCACCTCGTCGACCCGGTCTTCCTCGTTGTGCTCGTGCAGGGAGCGCAGCGGAACGCCGGAGACGCCGGCGTGGGTCAGGAGCTTGCGCGAGTGGCGGGTGTCCTCGCAGTAGACGACGTCGGCTGAGGCGAGCGCCTCGACGGCGCGGGGCGACAGATCGCCGAGGTTGCCGATCGGCGTGCCCACCACCACGAGCGCACCACCGGGCCCGGTGCCCCCGCGCGCCGGCGCCCCGTCGTCCACGAGGTCGTCGTCCACGAGGTCGTCGTCGGCGTCCACGGGGTCGCCGGTCAACCCCGCAGCTCGAGCCGGTCGCCCGTCCGCAGCCCCCAGCGCTCGAAGGCCCCGGCCTGGGCCTCGACCACGATGCGCCCGCGCCGGCGGGGCAGCGCCAGGCGCATCGGCGGCAACCGGGCCACGTCGAGTACCACCAGCTCCCGGTCGCAGAAGGCGACGTCGATGGCGAAGCGCATCCCGAACGTGTGCACCGAGCGGGTGTGCGGCAGGACCATCGCCCCTTCATAGCCGGTCCTCCCCAGTAGCCCCTTGGTCCGGGCCCCCAGCCCCTCGGCGACCTCGACGGCGGCCAGGACGTCCCCGTCCCGCAGGAGCCACGTCATGCGGTCCACTTGCGGCCCGGGATGCCCGTCGGACCCGTTGGCCGCCCCGGACGCCCAGCGACTAGCCTTGGCAAACTGTGTCGAAACGAACCAACAAGCGCAAGCTCCGGGCCAAGAAGAAGGCCAACCACGGCAAGAAGCCGAACTGCGGGCGCGGCTGACCGCAGCCCCCCGGGGATCGGCGCCGCGCCGCCGCCCCGCCTCCCGCGCCGGATGACCGGTCGGGGCCGTTCACGCTTCTGCCACAGGGACTCCCTGCACCGCTGACCCGTCGCGTCCCGAGCGCGTCCGGTCAATGGGCGCGTCCTCAGGCTCCCGGTGTCCACGCGCATCCCAGCCGGTCCAGGACGCCGACCAGCGCCGTCGGCCGGTCGGTGATGATCCCGTCCACGCCGAGGCCGCACAGTTCCTCCATCTCGGACTCCTCCTCGATGGTCCAGACGTGGACGGCAAGTCCCTGTCGGTGCGCCGTGTCCACGAACTGCTCGTCGACCAGGGTGAGGTCCCCGAATGACGCCGGTACCTGCAGTGCCACGTGGCGCATCGGGGCCGGGTCCTCCCCCGCCTGGACGGCCCGGTAGAAGTCGGCGGTGGCCAGCGTGCCGGCCGACGTGGCGAATTCGGGGGCGAACCCCGAGAAGTTGTCGGTCGCGGTGTCGAGGAAGGACGCCACGATCACCCGGTCGGCGCAGTCGAACCGCCGGAGCAGGTCGGCCAGCGCCGCCTCGTACGGGGCGACGACCGGGGCGGTCTGCTTGATGTCGAGGTTGAGGACCGTCGTCGGGAACTCCTCGAGGACCTCCTCCAGGAGGGCGAAGCCGAACCGGTGGTCCTCCGGTGCCCGACCACGGAACGGGTACCCGTCGTCGGGCAGCCCCGGGGTGACGTCGGCGCCCGGCGCCCACCAGTGGGCGTTGTCGAGCCGGGACAGCTCGGCGTAGGTGAACGAGGCGATTGCACCGGTCGTCGCCGAGGTCCGGTCGACGGTGTCGTCGTGACACACGACCAGGCGGCCGTCCCGGGTGGCGTGGACGTCGAGCTCGATCCCGGTGGCGCCCGTTCCCAGTGCGGCGGCAATCGCGTGCAGGGTCGACGACGGACCCTCCCAGGCCCCGCCCTGGTGGGCATAGGCGAGGACGCTCCGCTCGGTCCACACGGAAGGGGTCGGCGGGTCGGCGGGCGAGCGGGTCACGGAAGAACGGTAGCCTCTGACCCGCCATGCTGGACCACGTATTCACCCAACTCGTCGCCTCGCACCGGAACGCGTTCGAGGCCGCGCTCCTGCAGCGCCAGGCCGTCGAGGAACGGTTCCAGGTCGACGTGTTCCTGGGCGACGTGAGCTTCGAGACGTCCTACAGCCTCCCCGGCGAGGAGCGCCCCGCCCGCATCCGCGTCGACACCAGCCTCGACTGGCCGACGTGGAGCCAGACGTCGTACCGCAGCTGGGCCATCGGGGACGACCCCGACGAGCCGCCCGAGGTCCTGGTCGAGATCGCGTTCCGCGTCCAGGGCCTGGACGGGGTGCCCGGTGCGGCGCCGCTGCTGGCGACCCTGCCCGAGCACCTCGACGTGCTCGGCGAACCGCTCGTCCGCGGCCCGGCGACCATCGAGCAGGTGCTGCTCGACGGGCTGGTCGATCCCGAGTGCGCCATCGAGGTGGCCTACGAGGGCTCGTGCGCCCTCGACGAGGCACTGCTCGAGGAGCCGACGGCGCTCGACGAGGCCATGGCCCCGCTCGGGCGGGCCGTGGCGTCACTGCTGGTACGCATCGGCGACCTCCCCTTCACATTCCGCCCCTCGGAGCCTGCCGGCGACTGACCGGGCCGGCCGGCTGTCCCCATGCGGGCTCAGGGGGTCAGGGCGGCGCAGACGGCCAGCGTCTCGACCGAGCGCAGCTCGGCGAAGGCGGCAGGCGCGTCCCGCGGCGTGATCTGGGCGTTGACCGAGACCACCACCGAGCGTGCGCCGTCCGACGTGGCCGCGGCGAACTGGGTGTACCCGGAGGTGTTGCCCGTGTGGCCGTAGACCGTGCCGCACCGGGTGGCGTACCGGAAGACGGCGAGTCCGACCTCGTTGGTGCCCGGTCCCTCGGGTTCGGACGAGCCCGGTCGGAAGCGGAACTGCTCGGCACGGACCGACCGGCTCGTGGTGGCACCCCGGACATAGCCCCGGACGAACCGGTCGGCATCACCGGGCGTAGCCACCACGCCGCCCGAGGCCCAGCTCCACCCGGCGGCGAACAGATTCGTCACGTCGTCGGGGGCCATGGCGGGGCGCACGTCGTACCCGTGGGCGTAGGGCACCGGGAGGTCGGCCCCCTCGGGCAGCGACGTCGACCGCAGGCGCAACGGCCCGAGCACCCGCTGGGCCAATTGCTGCTCGTAGGTGCGATGGGTGGCCCCCTCGACCATCAGGGCGACCAGCTCGTTGTCGGAGTTCGAGTAGTGGTAGCTGCTCCCGGGCGGGGTGAACGACAGCTTCTGGTCGAACGCGAACGCCAGCAGGTCGACGGGCGGCGGCGGGACGAGGAGCGACTGCACCACGGCCGGGCCGAATCCGGGCGCCTGGCTGAAGTCGGGGATCCCGCTGGTGTGCTGCAGCAGCTCGCCCAGGGTGACCCGGTTCCAGGTCGCCGGCATCCCGGGCACCCAGCGGCCCACGGTGTCGCTCAGGTGGAGTCGGCCGTCCGCCACCAGCGAGAGCGCCACCGCCCCGCTGTAGGCCTTCGACACGCTGGCCAGGCGGAGATGGTCCGAGGAGGAGATCGGCGTGGCCGCCCCGACCTCGGCGGTGCCGAAGCTGTGGACGGCGACCTTGCCGTCGCGGTCGACCAGGACGATCACACCGGGGGGCCCGCCGTCCCGGGACACCAGCTGCCGTGCCGCCGATGCCAGTGACGGGCAGCCGGACGGGCAGGTCGCGTCCGCCCCGGCCGGCCCGGACGGTGCGGCCACCGCCAGGGCGGTCACCACGAGGGTCGTCACGAGGGCGAGGCGCACGGTGTGCCGGTGCATGTCCACGACCCTACGGCACCGGTCGGCCGGGCGGCTCAGTTGGCGGACCGACTCAGCCGAACAGCCCGGCCTCCACGGCGAGCGCCCGCAGGTCGGCCAGGGGCCGGGCGCCGACGTGGGAGATGACCTCGGCCGCGCAGACACCGCCGAGCCGGGCGGCGTCCTCGGGGCTGAGCCCGTTGGTGATCCCGTAGAGGAAGCCGGCCGCGAAGAGGTCGCCGGCGCCGGTCGTGTCGACCACGGCACCGACGGGCGCGGCGGGCACGGCGAGCGGCCCCCCCGCCGTCACCACCACCGAGCCCTGGGCGCCCCGGGTGAGCACGGCCAGCACTCCGGTCTCGGCCACGGCGTCGACGGCGGCGTCGAACGACGACACCCCGAACAGCATCATGGCCTCCTCCTCGTTGGCGAACAGCAGCTCGAGGTCGCCGTTGAGGAGCTCGAGGAACTCGGCCTTGTGGTTCTGGACGCAGAACGGGTCCGACACGGTGAGGGCCACGGCGGCGTCGTTCAGGTGGGCCGTCTCGATGGCCTCGCGCATGGCCGCCTTTGCGGGGCCCTGCTCCCACAGGTAGCCCTCGAGATAGACGACCTGGGTCGATGTCAGGTGGCCGTCGTGGAGGTCCACGGCGCCGAACTCCGAGGCGACGCCCAGGTGGGTGGCCATGGTGCGCTCGGCGTCCTCGGTGACCAGCACGAGACAGTGGCCGCTCACGACCTTGCCGGGCACGGCCGCGGTCGGGATCGGGTCGAAGGCCACGCCGATCGACCGGATGTCATGGGTGAAGGCCTGGCCGAACAGGTCGTCGGCGACACGCCCGAGGAAGGCGGCCCGACCGCCGAGGGCGGCCACGCCGGCGGCGGTGTTGGCCGCCGAGCCGCCCGAGGCCTCCGTGGTGGCCCCCATCCGGTCGTAGATGGCAGCCGACCGCTCGTGGTCGACGAGCGCCATCGTACCCTTGACCAGGTCGAGCTCCATGAGGTCTGCGTCCTTCGCCGAGGCGAGCACGTCGACCAGGGCGTTGCCGAGGCAGACGACGTCGAGCCGGTTCGCGGGCGGTCCGGCGCCCGGTGCAGACGTGTCGGGAGTGGGCGGATCGTCATGGGAGTGGGAGGGCACGGCACGACGGTAGCCTGCGCACCATGCGCACTTCGAACCCCGACACCGGCGTGGCCGACGACCCGGCCGCCTACCGGCTCCCGACCACGGTCCTGCCCCGCCACTACCGGCTGACGCTCGCACCGGACCTGGGCGCCGCCACCTTCGCCGGGGACGTCGAGATCGCACTGTCCGTCGAGGGCGCCTCGTCCTCCATCGTCCTCAACGCCGCCGAGCTCGAGATCACCTCGGCCACCCTGCGCCCCGACGGCGGCGGGCCGGAGCGCTCCCCGGTGTCGATCACCCTCGACGAGCGCGAGGAGCGGGCCGTCCTCGCATTCGACGGACCGCTGGCCGATGGGCCCGCCACCCTCCACCTGACCTTCACCGGCATCCTCAACGACAAGCTCCACGGCTTCTACCGCTCGACGTTCACCGACCAGGCGGGCGTGGAGCGGGTCATCGCCACCACGCAAATGGAGTCCACCGACGCGCGACGTGCCTTCCCGTGCTTCGACGAGCCCGAGTTCAAGGCGACGTTCGAGGTCACGCTGGTGATCGACGACGGGCTCAACGCCTACTCGAACAGCCCGGTGGTGGAGGAGTCGGTCCGCCCCGACGGCAAGCGGGTCGTCCACTTCTCCCCCACCATGGTCATGTCGACCTACCTGGTGGCCTTCGTCGTCGGCCCGCTGGAGCACACGGACCCGGTGGACGTCGACGGGGTCCCGCTCCGGGTCGTCCACCCACTCGGCAAGGGGCACCTCACCGAGTTCGCCCTCGACGTGGGCGCCCACGCGCTGCGGTTCTTCGCCGACTACTTCGACATCCCCTACCCGGGCGACAAGCTCGACATGGTCGCCATCCCCGACTTCGCCGCCGGGGCCATGGAGAACCTCGGGTGCGTCACCTACCGGGAGTCGGCGCTGCTGGTCGACCCGGCCACCGCGGCTCGCGTCGAGCTCGAGCGGATCGCCGACGTCGTCTGCCACGAGATCGCCCACATGTGGTTCGGCGACCTCGTCACCATGAAGTGGTGGAACGGGATCTGGCTGAACGAGGCCTTCGCCACGTTCATGGAGGTCCTGGCGGTGGACGCCTACCGGCCCGACTGGCAGCGGTGGGTCAGCTTCGGCGTCGAGCGCGAGGCGGCCATGGCCGTCGACGGGCTCCACGCCACCCGGCCGGTGGAGTTCCCCGTAGGACGGCCAGAGGAGGCCGAAGGGATGTTCGACGTCCTGACGTACCAGAAGGGCGGCAGCGTCCTGCGCATGCTCGAGCAGTTCATCGGGCCCGACGTCTTCCGCGAGGGCATCCACGACTACCTGGTCACCCACGCCTACGCCAACACCGAGACCCGGGACCTGTGGGACGCCCTCGAGCGCTCGAGCGGTCGGCCCGTCGCCCGCATCATGGACACCTGGATCAACCAGGGCGGCTACCCACTCCTCACGGTGGACGGCGGCGGGGCCGTCACCCAGCAGCCGTTCAGCTACTCGGGCGACCCCGGCGGCGCCATCGGGTCCCGGTGGCAGGTCCCGATCCTCCTGCGCACGATCGGGTCGGGCGACGACCTGGTGGAGTCGGGCCTGCTGACCGCCCCGAGCGGGACGGTCGCCGGCCCGGGCGACGGCGAGCTGCTCGTGAACGCCGGCGGCTCCGGCTACTACCGGGTCGCCTACGGCACCGACGCGGTCACCCGCCTGGCGGCGAGCCTCGGGGAGCTCACGCCCCTGGAGCGCTACAACCTCGTGTCGGACACCTGGGCCGCCACCCTGGCCGGCAACGCGCCGCTCGCCGACCTGCTTCGGCTCGCCCGGGCACTGGGCGACGCCGGCGAGGGCGATCCGAGCGTGTGGTCGGTGGTCATCGGCGCGCTCGGGCTGATGGACCGGGTCGCACCCGAGGACGGCCGGGCTGCCCTGGCCGCCGGCGTGCGGGCGCTCCTCGGGCCGCTCGTGGCCGTACTGGGCTGGGAGCCGCTCCCCACCGACGACGAGCGCACCCCTTCGCTCCGGGCCGGAGCCCTGCTGACGCTGGGGACCATCGGCGAGGACGGCGAGGTGCGGGCCGAGGCGGCCCGCCGGTTCGCAGCCGCCGACACCCACCCGCTGCACGGCGACACGGCGACCGCCATCGTCGGGATCGTCGCCGCCCACGGCGGGGCCGACGAGTACGAGGCGTGCCTGGCCCGCTACCGGTCACCGGCCACCCCGCAGGAGGAGAACCGCTACCTCGACGCGCTGTCCGGGTTCCGCGACCCGGCGTTGGTGGATCGCACGTTCGACCTCGCCATGACCGAGGTCCGCAGCCAGGACGCGCCGTTCCTCATCCGGCTCCTGCTGTGGAACCGCCACGCCGGTCCGGCGACATGGGCGCGGGTGGAGGCGGCCTGGGACGAGTTCCCCGGGAAGTTCCCCTCCTCCACCCTGCCCCGGATGCTCGACGGCGCCCGCGGGCTGTGCTCCCCGCCCGAACTGGCGGCCGAGGTCACCGCGTTCATCGAATCCCACCCGCTGGCCGCGGGCGGCCGGACGGTCGAGCAGATCCTGGAGCGGCTGGCCATGAGCGTGGCCTTCGGCCGCCGCGAGGGTCCCGGGCTGGCCGCCACGGTCGGCGACGTGCTCGGCCCGTCCTGACCGCCCGGCCCACCGTGCACCGCCTGCCGCCCGTTTCGGCGGCGGCGCCGCTCGTCCGTGGTTCCCTAGGCTGAGCCGATGCAGCTCGGTGTGGTCCTCGGCGTCTTCGCGCTCATCTTCGTGGCGGAGCTGCCCGACAAGACCATGATCGCCACCCTCATCATGGGGAGCCGGTCGCGGCCCCTCCTGGTGTGGATCGGCGTGACCGCCGCGTTCGGTGTCCATGCGGCCATCGCCGTCCTGGCGGGTCGGCTGCTCGCCCTCCTGCCCCACGCCTGGGTCGAGGGGGTCACGGCCCTGCTCTTCGCCGGGGGCGCCGCCTACCTGCTACTCGTGTCCGAGGAAGAGGAAGAGGAGGAGGGCGAGGAGGAGGCCGACGCGGCGCCACAGGGACTCCGCCCGATCGCCACCGCCTTCGTGGTCATCTTCGTCGGCGAGTTCGGCGACCTCACCCAGATCCTGACGGCCAACCTGGCCGCCAAGTACCACGACCCGCTCTCGGTGTTCGTCGGGGCGTTCGCCGCACTGACGGCGGTGGGTGCCCTGGGGGCGTTCGGCGGCCGGGCGCTGCTCCGGGTCCTCCCGTTGGCCGTGATCCGCAAGGCGGGCGGGGTGCTGCTGGCCGGGTTCGCCGTCTACACCCTGGTCACGCTGATCCGCGGCTAGGGGACAGTGCACGGCACTACGGGACCCCGACCGGCACCGACCGGGCACTAGCGTTCCCTGCGATGGCAACCGGTTCCGACGCCCTCCGCACCTACGCCCCCGAGGCGGCCCACGCGCTCGATTCGGTGGTGGCCACCGCCTGGTCCGTCGCCGCAGCACGCGGCGTGCTCGCCCTGGTCGCCGAGGCCGCAGGGCGGTGCGGCACCCTCCACGGCCTCGAGCCCCTGGTGGCACCCGTCGGCGCCCGGGCGACCGGGCCCTCGTTGATCTCCGGTGACGGGGCCGACGTCGTGCTCGGGTTCGCCGAGCAGTGCAGCCTCGACGTGTCGGCGGTCACCCCCGAGCAGCGCGCCGGGTTCCTGACCGTCGCCGGGCGGACGGCGGGCGACCTGGCGGCCGCACTGTGGGTCGTCGACGTCGTGCCCCGGACCAGGGCCGCACTCGACGCGCTCGCCGGTCCCGGCCCATGGCCCGACCCGGTGCCTGGCGCTGCCGGGGACGACCTGTGGGGTGCGCTCGACGGACTCATCCGGACGGTCCCGACCCTCGAGACCCTCGACCCGGTCACGTCGGAGCTGGTCCGACTGCGCGGCGCCCGCCAGCACGGCTGCCGGCTGTGCATGTCGATCCGGAGCCGGCCGGCGCTGCTCGCCGGGGCCGACGACGCCACGTTCGCCGCGGTGGACGACCACGTCGACAGTGCGCTATCGCCGCTGGCCCGAGCCGCCCTGGCGTTCACCGACGGCATGGTGTGGGTGCCCGGTCGGCTCGACCCGGCCGTCGTGGCCGACCTGGCCCGCGAGGCGACCCCGGCCCAGCAGGTCGAAGTCGTACTCGATGTGACCCGCAACGCCCTCAACAAGGTCGCCGTGGCGCTGGGCGCCGACGCTGCCCACGTGGTGGACGGGGTCGAGATCTACGACGTGGAGCCGGACGGCTCCCTCGTCTACGGCCTCACCCTCGACTGACGATCCCAGCTGACGGTGCCGGCTACGGCGCAAGGGTGAACACGACGGCGCTGTCGGCCGGTGCGACCAGGCCCGATGTCGACGGGTCCGTCGGCGCCGACGAGGTCAGCGTGATCCCCGTCGAGGCAGTCAGCGACGGTGCCGACAACAGCTCCGTGGAGACCACCGAGGCGGTCGGATCGAGTCCGATGGAGATGCCGGTCACGTCGGAGGACGTGGTGTTGTCGATCACGACGGCGACCTTGCCGTCCGGCTCCCGCAGGGCATACTCCGACACGCCGGGAGGCAGCGGCAGCACCTTCTTCACCTTCGACTTGAGAAAGGTACTGCCCTCGAGCTGGCCGACCAGCTGCATGCCCTCGAAGATGGGACGGGTCTCGAGGGTGCCGGGCGCCGAGGGGTCGGGCACGCAGAGCGGCGTGTAGCTGTTGCAGTTGCGAGGATTCATCTGCACGTTGACCGAGGCGACGCCCTTGGCCGCTGCCTCGAGCAGGGCGTGGACCGCCCACAGGGACGAGGCGAACTCGTAGGCGGCCGGTGAGCTGCTCCCGCACGAGATCGAATTGAACTCGTCGAGGATGAATGGGTGGTGGCCGGACTTGATTGCGGCCTCCGCCGTGGCGATCAAGGCGTCCTCGGAGGTGAACGACGACGGGTCGAGGAGCTGGGACGGAGGGAGCACGGCACCGCCGCAGTCAGCGAGCGGGTAGTAGTGCTGGGTGAACTGGGACAGCGGGGCGCTGTTCTGCTTGGTGATGTCTGCCAGCCAGGACGTCAGGTAGAAGTCGGGCCCGTTGATCGGCACGGCGAGGCCGGCCGCCCGGATGGCGGAGACATAGGCGTTCCAGTTGACCTGGTAGGCGGGGAACGTCGTCGGCACACCGCCGGGGGCATCCGGCAGGAACGCCAGGAAGTAGAAGT
>JADGOH010000067.1 GCA_017883025.1 Acidimicrobiales bacterium | reverse complement strand
GAGCAGCATCAGTGGAATCGTGATCAGGAATGCAGTGGACATATCTGGTTTGCAAGCCTCGTTGGCGAAGCTTGCGCTCTCCCTTCACCAGCATTCTGGGTGCAGAACGTGAAGCCAAAGTGACGTGGGGGTGAGAGTCTTCTCATGGATCCGTTGAATCGCTCCCGACCCTGAGAGACCAGAGGCATGTCCCAATGCTGCCGGGAGTCGGCGGCCCACGACCAGGTTCAAGGTCTTGCCGCAATCCGGCAGGTTGCCTGCGCAGGCGTCGAGGTGAGCAACCACAGTCCATCCGGCCGTACCGTGAAGGCGACGCTCCCTCCGGCGTAGCTGTCGCATTCTCTGCACCACCTGCCACGGACGCCGGAAGGGTGGACACACTCCGGCCCTCACCGGCATCGAATGCCACCTTTCGCGAACGGCAGACCCCGCAGGAGTCAGAGTCGCCGCTAGTCCACGGGATCACACACGTACCGCGGAATGCAGATCGACCGCCGCTGGGTGGCGGGCCACCCCCGGTGGCCGAACGGGCGGCACCCGAGCCCGTCACGCCAGGACCGCGGCCACCGCCCACGCGCAGCGGCCACCGGCCGGCTCTGCGACTCCCCGTCCGCATCGCGGACGGTCTCGATGGGCCCGACGCTGACCGGTCTCGGGAGCGTCCCGGTCGGACGAAGGTGACCGAGGACTTCACCGTGACGGACACCGACGGGACACCACCGGCCGTCACCAGGTCCCAACCGCCTGTCGCCGACGCGTCGCGGTGACGACGGCACTTCCGGGCGGCATCGTGATCCTGCGGTCGGTGCCGGGCTGGCGCCGAGCCCCTTCCGATCCCGCCGTTGCGGTGCGGCCGTCACCGCCCACCACTCTGCGTGACCGATTCGAGCGACCACTAGCCCGGCCGTTGGGCGCGACCCTACGATTCCCTCCATGATCAGGGGCGCGCAACGGAAACTATCGGTACTCGTCATTGCCTCATGTCTGGTGGGTGCGCTCGGCGTCGTGGTGACGACGGCGACCGCCCCCCGGGCGTCGGCGGCCGCTTCGACACCGAGCATCGGCTACGGCGCGGACCAGATGGGGACGAGCTGGTTCCCGGGGCAGACCCAGCTCACCCACCAGGCGATCTCCGGAGCCTCGTTCGGGCAGCTGTTCGCCACTCCCGCGAGGGCCAAGGGCGCACCCCAGCCGCTCCTCGACCAGGGGGTGCTGCTCACCGAGGACAGCAAGAACGTCATCTCCGGCCTCGACCCGACCACGGGAGCAGTCACCTGGCGGCACCACCTTGCCGTACCGTTCAATTCCAACGCCCTCGGGTGCGGCTCCAGCGGAGCCACCGTGGGGGTGACCGGCACCCCCGTCATCGACCCGGTCACGCACGTCGAGTACTTCGTCTACAAGACCACCACCGGCCAGAACCTGATGGATGCCCGGCACGACCAAACGGGCACCGAGGTCGCCGGCTTCCCCGTGGCCATCCAGGGCCAGGCGGCCAATGTTCCCGGCGTCACGTTCAACTCGATCGCGCAATTGCAGCGCCCGGGGCTCATCCTGCTCGGCGGGGTCGTGTACGCCGCCTTCGGCAGCCACTGCGACCGTTCGACCTACCAGGGTTGGGTCGTCGGGGTCTCCGAGGCCGGCACCATCACCACGATGTGGTCGGACGAGTCGAGGGTGGGCGGGGCCGCAGGCATCTGGCAGGGCGGCGGGGCGCTCGTGTCGGACGGTCCACAGACCATGCTGCTCTCGACCGGCAACGGCGACGAACCCGCCGGCCCGGCGAGTGCCGCACAGGCTCCCGGCCAGTTGGGCAACGCCGTCGTGCGCCTGACCGTGGGCATCGACGGGTCGTTGCACACCTCGGACTTCTTCATCCCCTACGACGCCCCCTACCTCGACACCATCGACGGCGACCTCGGCTCCGGTGCGCCGGTCCTGCTGCCGACGACGCCGTTCAGCACCGCCGCACACCCCCGCATGGCGGTCGAGATCGGTAAGGAGGGCTACCTCTACCTCCTCGACGCACAGAACCTCGGGGGCTACGCGCAGGGCGCCAACGGCGGCGATGCCGTCATCGAGCGGCTCGGGCCGTTCGGTGGGGTGTGGGGAAAGCCGGCTGCCTTCGGCGGGGCCGGCGGCTACGTCTACCTCGTCGACTCGTCCTCGATCGGCGGGGCCGGACGGCTGCTGGCGTTCAAGTACGGCGTCGATGCCAACGGACGGCCGAGCCTCGCCCAGGTCGGCCAGAGCGCCAGCGCGTTCGCCTACGGCTCGAGCTCACCGATCGTGACGTCCGCCGCGACCCCGGCCGGCTCGGGCATCGTCTGGGTCGTATGGACCCCTCAGACCAACAGCCAGGTCGCCGAACTCCGCGCCTACGACGCCGTGCCCGCCCCCGGCGGGACCCTCACCCTCCTGCGCAGCTTTCCCCTCGCCGACGGTGCGCAGAAGATGACGGAGCCGCTGGCGGCCGGCAGCCGCGTCTACGTCGTCGGGCTGACCGGGATCGTCTACGGGTTCGGGGCGCCGGTCAACGTCCCGCTCACCGCGGACCCGCTGTTCCTGCCCACCACGAAGCTCGGCGGGTCGTCCACGGGCACGCTGACGTTCGTGGCCACCGGCACCCACACCCTCACGTCGGTGAGCTCGTCGGACCCCCAGTTCACCCTGGGCCAGACGGCGCCGGGCCTACCGGTGACGCTGGCCAAGGGGCAGACCCTCCAGATCCCAGTGACGTTCACGCCGACCGTGGAGGGCCAGCAGGCCTCGGTGGTCTCCGTGCAGGTGGACTCGGCTCCCGTCAGTGTCGGCGTCGAGGGAACCGGCGTGGTGCCCGGGCCCGAGCTCAGTCTGAGCCCGAGGGCGCTCAGCTTCGGGGGGAGCAGCCCCGGGCATTCGGTGGTGAGCGGGATCACCGTCGCCAACACCGGCAGCGCGCCGCTGACGATCACCAGCGTCGTCGCCCCATCCGCGCCGTTCTCCTCCGTCGGCCTACCGGCGGTCGGGTCGGTCCTGCAACCAGGCCAGTTGGTGACGGCCAGTCTGGGCTTCGCTCCGACCGCCTACGGGCTCTTCACCGGGACGCTCACCGTGGGTGCCGTCGTGGGCGGCACGGCCAGCATCACGCTGTCGGGGTCGGCGGCAACCCCGGGCCAGGTCTCGGTGAACCCGACGAAGATCAACTTCGGCACGGTCCCCGTCGGGACCACGGTGACCAAGACCTTCACCGTGTCGAACATCGGGGGGACGAGCATGGTGGTCACCAAGTCGCAGCCGCCGGTCGCCAACGCCTTCCGGGCGACCAGCGCGCTCCCCGAGGGGATCGCCATCCCACCGGGCCAGACGTTCACCGAGACCGTGACCTTCACCCCGGCGTCGACCGGGACGTTCCACGACAAATGGGTCGTCAACTCCACGGGCAGCAAGTCGGCCGTCCAGGTCCAGCTGAGCGGGACCGGCGCCTGAGCCGTCAGGCGGGTCGGGGCAGCGCCAGGAACTCCGAGACCAGCTCGACCGTGCGGGTCGGGTTGTCGAGCGAGGCGAACGTGTACGCATCGTCGATCCACCGGAGCTCGCAGTGGGGCAGGAGCCCGGCCAGGCGCACGGCATCCTTGCGGGGGAAGAACTGGTCGCGCCGTGACCACAGGACCATCGACGGCCCCGGATAGGTGCGGAGCGCCTCCGCCGCGGCCAGGGTGTCCACGGCCCGCATCTGCCGGATGAAGGCGACGCAATCGGCCCGGATTGCGGGATCCGTCGCACACGGTCCCGCCCAGGAACGGACGAGCTCGTCGGGTATCCCATGTTTGGCCAGCAGCCCGATCGGCAGTGGCCAGTGCTGCAGTCGGGGGTTCCCGAGCGACGCCAGGACGAGCGACATCGCCGGTGGCCAGTAGGCGGCCCACTGGAAGGGCCTGACCAGCGGCGGTGGGAAGTGCTCGAAGGCGTCGCACGACATCAGTGCCAGCCGATCGACCCGCTCGGGGCGGCGCGCCGTCGCCACCTGCGACAGGGCGCCGCCCGTGTCGAACCCGAGGACGGCGAACCGATCCACCCCGAGGGCGTCGGCCACGTCGAACAGGGTGTCGGCCACCGCCATCGTGGTCAGTGCGTCCCGGTCGTGGACCGGCTCGGTGTGGGCCCCGAGCGGTAGGTCCGGCAGGAGGACCCGGTAGCCCCGCTCGGCGACTGGCCCCGCGACCCGGTCCCAGATCCTCCCGTCGACCAGGAGCCCGTGGGTGAAGAGGATGGCGGGGCCGTCGCCCACGGTGCGGACGCGCGTGCGTCCCACCGGGAGGTCGAGCCAGTGGGTGTCGAACTCGGTCATGGGCTGTGCCTTCCTGTGGGCTGTGCCGGTACGGCCGGGGGTGGTGGCCGGCGCAGGTGCGGTTGGGGTTCCGGGTCGATGGTGGACCGGGCGGTCCGCTCCGGTGCGCTCCGGGTCAGGCGTGCTCGGCGAACCCACGCTCGATGGTGGCGAAATCGAAGTAGTCCCGCCAGGAAGTGATGCGCCCGTCGTGCACCTCGAACACGCCGGTCACCGGCAGCTCGGCCCACCCGTTGGCCAGGCGGTGCCGGTCGAGTCGCTCCATGAACACGACGGGCCCAGCCTCGGCCGTCGACCTGATCACGAACTGGTTCTCGAGCGTCGGAGCGAAGAACGGCTCGAGCACGCCGCGGATGCCCTCGGGACCGCGCACGGTGGCGAGGGGGACGTTGACGTACTCACAGTCTTCGGAGACCAGGGCGAGCGCCGTGTCGTAGTCGAGCCCCTCCATGGCTGTCAGGAACGAGCGGATCACGTCGGTCGGTCTGGGTGTCACAGGCTCCACGGTTGCCTCCTTGATTGTAGTGTGCACTACATATCACCATAAGTGAAGTCGCCACTACGATCAAGTGGATGGGCTACCGCCACTCCCCCGACGAGATCCTGGAGGCCGCAGTGGCCGTGGCGCTCGAGTCGGGGATGGCCGCGCTCACCTTCAGCCGGGTCGGCGCCCGGCTGGGGATCAGCGACCGGACGGTCGTCTACTACTTCCCGACGAAGCTCGACCTGGTCCTGGCCGTGGCCGGCGCGCTGGCCGCCGACGTCGAGCGCCTCCTCGAGGACGCGTTCGGGTCCGACCCACTCAGCCCGCACGACCTGGTCGAGCGCGCCTGGCCCGTGCTGACGACCCCTGCCGCCGACCGGGTGTTCGCCATCTACTTCGAGATCGTCGGACTGGCCAGCGCGGGGCAGGCTCCGTACGACGTGCTGGCCCCCGGGCTGGTCCAGGGATGGGTGGACTGGCTCGCGCCGCGGGTACTCGGGAGCACCCCGGACGTCCGGAGGAGGCGAGCGCTGGCCACGGTCGCCCAGGTGGACGGGCTACTGCTCGTCCGCCTGGTGCTGGGCGCCGACGCGGCCGCCGAGGCCGCCCGGGAGGCGGGGTTCCGCACCTGAGTGCGGTCCCCCACCTCCGCGGTCGACGGGCCACGGGCCTACGTGGGCGTCCGGTACAAACCGACGGGCACGGCCCGCGTACCGGCCACTCGGATTCCGACGGCGATGAGGAGCCCACCGACGCCGGAGCGCAGCCGGGCCGTGGCGCCCCAACCGGAGCGCCGCTGGCGGCGCAGCTGGCGGGGTGGATCGGACCGCCGGCGTTCGATGACGCGGTCGTCGGCGATCCGGTGGAGCAGGAGCGGATGCATGGTGGTACCTCGGTGGTCAGCCGCGGGCAGGGTGCCCGACGGACGGTGGTTGGAGCTGGGTGGTGGAACAAGGGCCGGGCGTCGCCGACGCCGGGCGGGTGGCACGGTGGGGGCGCCAAGAGCGCACGAGGTGCACGGGGCGCGACGGTGCGAGCCCTAGCGGGGTGCGGTGTCCTGGTGGCCCGTCATGGGCAGGCGGTGATCCCCGGTGGGATCAGGCCGTCAACGAGGACGAGGCCGGCAGCCAGGCCGAGCCACGGGAGTCGCCGCACATGGCGCAGTCGAGAGCGTTCTTCATCGGGCAACTCCTTCCGTGGTCGCGTGCTGTCCGAGCGTCCATCGTACCAAGCACTCCCCGCTCTGTGAAGGGGGCAATTCATAGGATCGCTCCGCGGCCGACGGGTTCCTGTCCCGTAGCATCACTGCCATGCCGGACGAGCGGGACAGATTCATCGACGACGTGCACCGCTACGTCGAGGCCGGCGAGCGACTCGTCGCCGGGGTCACCGCGTTCAACGCCATGAACCGCGAGGCGCTCGAGGACCTCGACGGGGGCATGACGCTGACGGAGTCGTTCCGGGTCCACGACTCGGCGGGCTGGAGCCGGCGGATCTCGGCACTGCTCGACGAGTTCGAGGCGAGCCGCCGGGTCACCCGTACCTCGGCCGCGTCCGCGCTCCTCGACGAGGGGCGGACCATCACCGACGTGGGGCGTGCCTTCGGCGTGTCCCATCAGTTGGCCAGCCGGTTCGCCAAGGGGGCGCCGGTGGCCGGGACCGGTCCGGTCGGGGACGACGGCGACTGACCCTCCTGCAGCGCGGCGGTAGGCGTCGCGGGATGGCGCCGGGGTCAGTCGCCCGTGTCAACGGTTCCCGTCGTTGTCGAGCCACTCCCCGACGACCAGCGAGAGGAACTCGGGCTGGGGTCGGAACCCGAGCCGCTCGTAGAACGACCGTGCCTCGTCCGCCTGGAGCCCGATGTGCTGGCCCGGCACCTGGTCGGCCAGGTACCGCACCATTGCCGATCCGATACCCCGTCGCCGGCGGTCCGACGAGGTCCAGACATCGAGCAGGTAGGCGTTGCAGACGCCGTCCGACAGGAGCCGGGCCGTGCCCACGACCCGATCGCCGTGGCGGGCCACGGCCACGTGCTGCGACTGCTCGAACGAGCGCCTGAGGGCGCCCGGGACACGTCCGTTGTCGAAGTCGTCGGCGGCCAGGTCGGCGGTCAGCCGGTCCCAGTCCACCCCCTCGAGCGACCCGTCGATCGCCACGCCGTCCGGCAGGGCTCCGGTCATGGCGCGATCCTAGGTGGGCGGATCGGCCATGGGACCGGCCGCAGGTCGTGAGCGATCGGTGCGACCATGGGGAGCATGCCGCGGACAGTACACACAAGACGACCAGGGCGGATGCCCGCGAGGTGCGCACTGCTCGTCGCCGTCGTCACGGCCGTCCTGGCTGCGTCGTGCTCGACCGCATCGACGGTGACTCCCGCACACCCGACGACCTCGGCCCCGGCGACAGGATCGACCGGGCCCGGGCGGCCCGGCACCACCATCGGCACCCCGGTCGCCTCCCTCGTCCTCACCGAGTCCGACAACGGGAGGTCGGTGTCCATCACCGTGGGAGGCCACGTGACCCTCGTCCTGGCCAGCACCTACTGGACGGTGGCGCCGGTGCCGGACGGTGCGGTGCTCCGGGCCGACGGCGTACCGGTGACCGAGCCGCACCTGGGCCACTGTGTCGTGGGCCAGGGGTGTGGCACCGTGACCGCGCACTGGGTCGCCGTCGCTCCCGGGAAGGCGACCGTCACGGCTGGCCGCACGGTCTGCGGCGAGGCACTGGCCTGCGGGGCGGACCGGCGCTCGTTCCGGGTGACCGTGACCGTCACGTAGGCGGTCGGTCCGACGGCACCGGCGCGAGACTCGGGTGGTGGACATCCGCCCGCTCGACACCGACCACCGTGCCGACGCCGTCGCCCTGTGGCACCGGGCGGGGCTCACGCGCCCGTGGAACCCGCCCGAGGCGGACCTCGACCGTGCGCTCGGCGGCCGTTCCTCGACCGTGCTGGCCGGGTTCGAGGGCGGACGACTGGTCGCGACGGCCATGGTCGGCCACGACGGCCACCGTGGCTGGGTCTACTACCTCGCGGTCGACCCGGACCGGCGGTCGACGGGCCTCGGACGGGCGATGATGCAGGCAGCAGAAGGGTGGGTCCGGGATGCCGGCATCCCCAAGCTCCAGCTGATGGTCCGGTCGGGCAACGCCGAGGCGCTCGGGTTCTACGGCGCCCTCGGGTTCCGCGTGGAGGACACCGCCGTGCTGTCGCGCTGGATCGACGAGGCCTGACGGCGGCGCCCACACGGGTGCGCGCCGGACGGTCCTGACAGACTGCAGCCATGACCATGAGCAACCCGGCCGCCGGCGGTGCCGCACGCCCGGACGACGTCCCTGTCGTCCTCGTCCACGGGAATCCAGAGACCGACGCGGTGTGGGCACCCGTCGCCGACCTCCTCGGCCGGTCGGCTGTGCACCGGCCCAACCTTCCCGGCTTCGGATGCCCGGTGCCGGACGGCTTCGACGCGACCAAGGAGGCCTACGTCGGCTGGCTCATCGGCGAGATCGGGGAGATCGGCCGACCGGTCCACCTCGTGGGCCACGACTGGGGCGGGGCACTCACCGTCCGCGTGGCCGAGACCCGGCCCGATCTGCTCGTGTCGTGGTGCTCGGACGCCGTCGGGCTCTACCACCCGGAGTACGTCTGGCACGACCTGGCCCAGGTGTGGCAGACGCCGGGCGACGGCGAGGCCGCCGTGGAGGCGATGTCCGGGCTCGACACCGAGCTCGCCGTCGCCGGATTCGAGGCGCTCGGCATCCCGCGGGCCCAGGCTGCAGCGTTCGTGGAAGCGCTCGACGACCGGATGGGTGACTGCGTGCTCCGGCTCTACCGCTCGGCGGTGCCCGAGCTGATGGCGCCGTGGCTGGCGGCCGTCGGTGACGCCGCACGACGCCCCGGGCTGGCCGTCCATGCCACCGACGACCCCTACACCGGGGACCATCGGCTCGTCGCCGAGGCAGCCGGGAGTGCCGGCGCCGAGGTGGTCACCGTCGTGGGCCTCGGGCACTGGTGGATGCTGCAGGACCCTGCGCTCGCGGCCCGGACCCTCCTCGACTGGTTCAGCCGCCACGAGGCGTAGGCGCCGGGGGTGCGCAGGCACCGGGAGCGCGTCAGCCGCGCACGGGGGAGGGCGTCCGGACGCCGGCCGGCGGCGAGGTGGGTCAGTCGGCCTCGAGGCTCACGTTGCACATCCACCGGACACCGAACCTGTCCAGGGTCACACCCCACAGCGAGCCCCAGGGCATCGGGTCGAGGCCCACGGTGTCCGAGCCTCCCTCGGACAGCGCCGCGAACAGGCGTTCCGCCTCGTCCCTGGTGTCGGGCTCGAGGTTCAGCGTGGTGTTGTTGCCGATCCGCAGCGTGTGCCCCATGGACTCGAGCATGTCGGTGCCCATCAGCACATGGCCGTCCAGGATCGGGAGCTCCACGTGCATCACCAGCGAGCGCTCGTGCTCGGGCAACTCCGGGGCGCCGGGGGGAGCGGGCATGTCGCCGTTGCGCATGATCGGCACGCTGAATTCGGTGCCGAAGACCGAGGCGTAGAAGGTGAACGCCTCCTCGGTGTTCCCCATGAAGTTCAGGTAGGTGCTCACTCTGCTCATCGGCCACTCCCCCGGGTGCGTTGGTGCGTAACCACATCATGCACCCGCCGTGGGACCTGCGTCCCGTCGGACCGACGGTGGCGGCGTGGCTCCGTCGGGGGTGGCACGGGCAGGGCGGCTCAGTCGGGAAGGATGCCCGTCGCCGAGGTGGCGACGAAGGTGGCCACCAGCCGCTGGTCCTCCACCATCGCCCGGCGGTAGGCCTCCCAGTCGTCGTGCTCGCCGTTGCCCCGCCGGTAGTAGTCGACGAGTTGGTCCACCACGGCGTCGTGCGGGTCGGCGGCCACGTCGGTCAGCTCCACGTGACCGTCGAAGCCGGCCCACACGAACACGTCGTCACTCGGGACGAACAGGGCGGCACGGGGGTCGCGGCGGAGGTTCTTCGTCTTCGCCCGGGTCGCGGTCAGCGACATCGTGAACCGGTCCCCGTCGACGAGGTAGAAGACCACGGACTGCTGGGGACGCCCGTCGCTTCGCAGGGTGGTCAGCAGCGCGTTGCGGCGTCCAGCGGCATAGGCGAGGGCGGTTGCGAGCTCCATGTATGCACTCTACGGGTGCGGGCGGGCGGCACCGCCGGCTCAGGCCGGTGCGAAGTTGGGGTTGTCGATGAACCCGAGGATCGTGCCGTCGGGCCGCCGCACGACTGCGGTCACGATGCCCTCGCCGACGGCGGTGGGCTGGGTGTGGACCGCACACCCGTGCTCGACGGCCCGGGCCACCGCAGCGGGGACGTCCTCCACGCCCCAGTACACCTGGGCCCCCTCGGACGGGTCGGCATCGGGCAGCAGGCCCAGCTCGTAGCCCCCGACATCGAAGCCGACGTAGAACGGCTGGTCGAAGTAGGGCGGCGACCCGAGGAACCCGGTCCACCAGGCCGTGGCCGCGGCGAGGTCCGGGGCCGGGTAGATGACGGTGCGCAGGCCGAGGAGGTGCTCGCTCATCCTCCTGTTCTACCCCAGCCGGCCGGTCCTGCCGGCCCGGACGGCCGGTGTGGCACGGGCGTGCTCAGTCCCGCTTGTCCTCGATCTCCCAGGCGTGGTCGAGGACGTGCCACGCCATCCGGCGCAGGGCGTACCCCAGGGGCCACGGCGTATCCGCCCGGCCGGCGAGGAGGGCGTCGACGACCAGGTCGCGCTGCTCGGGCCAGGGGGTCCGGGGCGGCACCCGGACACCGACCTTGGGGGCATAGGCCCGCTCCGCCTCGCGCACGTGATCGATGATGGCGTCCCGTTCGCGTCCGCCGCCACGGGGGCCCTTGCGGAGGGACTCCGACGAGGTGGCCACCACCGCGTCGAAGGCGTCCCAGGCCGATCGGAGCAGGCCGACCTGCCGCACGAGCTCGGCGCCGGCCGGCGGCTCGTCGTCCCACGGGCCGCGTGCGTCCGGCGCGCCGAAGTCCGTCGTCCGATTGCCCGCCACGGTGCCCATCACCTCGAGGGGGCCCGGCGCGAACCCGGCGCGAACCACCGAGAGGTAGCGGTGGCGGTAGGCGTCGAGGGCGTCTAGCGCATCATCGACGGTCCGGCCCCTCCGGCACCATCCGGGCCAGTCGAGGGCGACGGCGAAGACCGACTTCGCCCCTTCCTCCAGGTAGACGCGGGACGCCGTCACCGGCCCGTCCGGACGTCCCACAGCTGGTCGACCGGATCGTGGACGAGGGAGGTGCCGAGGGTCCCGACGGTGATTCTGCTCCCGTCCGACCGACGCCCCGAGCGGTCCCACCCGCCACCGCCGACGGCGTCGAGTCGGGTGTCGACCGTGACTGCCGCGCCCGGCAGCCCGGTGCGGACCGTCGCCGGGACCGGCAGGTCGTACCGGCCGACGACCGCTGCCGCGTCCTGGTCCCAGTCCGCGAACGCCGGGTCGCCCTCCGCCAGAACGTGGGCCGGGCACGCGTCGAAGAGGCGGTACGCGTCCCGCGCCCGGCACGCGTACTCGGGCACCGACCAGGTGGCGTCGTCGGGCCGGACGGCCACGCCGGCCCGGCCCAGCTGGTCCGCCCGGGCCGCGGCGGTGGCGCGCCCGTCGTCGCCGAGGGAGTCCCCCCGGTGGTCCAACGCGCCGGCCACGGAGCCGGTGCGCGGTCGGTCCAGGTCCCCGGTCCCGTGCTTCGAGTCCGGGGTCGTCGCCACGGGTCAGCCGTCCCAGCCGAACTCGGCCCGCCGGAGGACGGGCACGAGGTCGAGGTACTGCTCGGCGTGGGTGTCGATGTAGTTGCGGACGTAGGGGCAGTGGGGAAGCACGCCGAGACTGCGGCGACGGGCGTCGTCGAGGGTCTCGGAGACGAGGCGTCCGGCCAGTCCCCGTCCGCCGTGGTCCGGGTCCACTTCGGTGTGGATCAGGTGAATCACGCCGTCGTCGATCCGGTAGGTCAGGAAGCCGACCACGCTCCCGTCCTCGGTGATCTCGTAGCGACGGCCGGCAGGATCGTCGTGCACCTCGATGGTCATCTGGGGTCCTCCCCGGTCGTCGGTCGGGCCGTCGGGTAGGTGGCCCCCTCGGGGTCCAGCCGCTCCAGGATGCACTGGTTGACCTCGTGGAGCGCCCGCAGCTGCGGGCGGGACAGCGGGTCGAGGAACAGCTCGCGCACGGCGGCCACGTGGCCGGGGGCGGAGGATTCGACCAGCGCACGCCCGGCGTCGGTCAGCACGGCCCGGATACATCGTCCGTCGTCGGGATCGGGCCCGCGTGCCAGCAGGCCCCGTTCCTCTAGCTGACGGGCCGCATGGGAGAGCTTCGACGGCGACGCATTGGTCACCGACGCGAGCCGGCTCATCCGGAGTGTGGCGTCGGGCTGCTCGGACAGCATGCCGAGGATCGTGTACTCGAACAGGTTGAGCCCCGCCTCGTGGCCCAGTCGGGCGTCGAGCACAGGAGGCAGCTTGGCCATGACCCGGAGCAGGCTCAGCCAGGTCTCGCGCTCGTCCGCGTCGAGCCACCGTGTCCCCTGGCGGACCGGCGGATTCGTGGTCGTCCCGGCGGTGGCCATGCGGCCAGACTAGTTGGTTGAGAGTTCAATTGAATCTGCTAGTATTTAGTTGCTAACACAATTACTTGGCGACCGGAGGGACCGGATCCGCCGGAGAGGACCGTGGCGCAATGACCTCACCGATGCTCGCCCCCGATCCCGGAGCGGCGTTCGACGCCTTCCTGGCCGACACGGCGCCCTCCAGCCACGACCAGCCCGACTGGTCCCCGGGCGCCGGTCCGCTGCCGGCCCTGTACCTGAGCCACGGCGCGCCGCCACTGTTCGACGACCCGCTGTGGATCCGCGAGCTGTTCACCTGGTCGCAGACCCTGCCGAAGCCCAAGGGCGTGCTGATGATCAGCGCCCATTGGGAGCACGCCCCGCTTCGGATCTCGGCGGCCGGCGCCGCGGTCCCGTTGGTCTACGACTTCGCCGGGTTCGCCTCCCGGTACTTCACGGTGACCTACCCGACGCCGGACGCCGCCTGGCTGGCCGGCCGGATCGAAGCGATGCTGCCCGCCGACGAACAGGTGGAGCGGGACCGGGTCCGGGGGCTCGACCACGGTGCCTGGGTCCCACTGAAGGTGATGTACCCGTACGCCGACGTGCCGGTACTGCAGGTGAGCATCCCCAGCCACGACCCCGCCCG
>JADGOH010000066.1 GCA_017883025.1 Acidimicrobiales bacterium | reverse complement strand
GCAGTTCCTCTACCGCGACGCCGGCGACTACGTCTTCATGGACACCGTCTCCTACGACCAGCTCCAGGTGGAGACCGGACTCCTCGGGGACGCCAACAACTACCTGAAGGAGGGTGACGACGCCGTCATCGAGTTCTTCGGGACCGAGATCGTCGGCGTCGAGCTGCCGGCCGCCGTCGAGCTCACCGTCACCGAGACCGAACCCGGGCTCCAGGGCGACCGTGTGTCGGGTGCCCGCAAGCCGGCCACCCTCGAGACCGGACTGGTGCTCCAGGTGCCGCTCTTCGTCAACCCGGGCGAGAAGATCAAGGTCGACACCCGCACGGGCGAGTACCTCACCCGGGCCTGAGCCCGTCACGCCGGGCCGCACCTGCGGCCCGCGCACGCACCCTCCCCATGAGCGCCGACCCCGCACCCCGCCACCAGTCCCGTGAGCGGGCGCTGACCCTCCTGTACGAGGCGGAGCTGAAGGGTGAGACCCCGGCCGTCGTGCTGGGCGCGCTCCCCATGGCGCCCGACCCGTACGTGACGACGCTGGTGTCCGCCGTCGCCGACCGCGGGGACGAGATCGACGCCCTGGTCGGCGATGCCGCCATCGGCTGGGAGCTCGCCCGGATGGCCGTGGTCGACCGCAACGTGCTCCGCCTGGCCACCGCCGAGCTGCTCGTCTGCGACGACGTGCCCACCGCCGTCATCCTCAACGAGGCCGTCGAGCTGGCCTCGGCGTTCTCGACCGACGACTCGGGCCGGTTCGTCAACGGCGTGCTGGCCACCATCGCCACGAACGTGCGGAGCGCCACCTCGGACTGACGCACCGTCCGTCGCGTCGGGCCGACCTCGAGGTGGGGTGGCGGCGCCGTCGGGGGAGATGCGCGGCGCGCCCGTCGTCCTCGACGTCGACTCCGACCCGTGGGGCGGGGCCATGGCCAACCGACGAGATCCGGTGGTCCCGTGGCCGGCAACTCAAAATCGCAATCCCCGGCTCCGGGCACCCGACGGAGTACCGTGCGGGGATGGCGCTCGTGTTGGTTCCGCTGTGCACGGTGGATTCACGGCTGACGGCGCCGACCGTGGTCGGCAAGGGGGCGGGCGTGATCCAGGAGGACTACCTGGTGCTGCATGCGACGCTCGTGGGCGACCGGCTGCGCGGGACGATGCGCGGGAAGAGCTCGTTCGACTGGATGACGGGTCCGAGCGGCATCGGCACACTGGGCGTCCGCGCCATCATCGAGACCGACGACGGCGCCTCGATCAACGTCCGCTACGAAGCGCGGGCGGACATCACCAAAGGGGTGGGTGCAGTGCCCGGCTATGCCGCGCCCGTGTTCAGCACCACCAGTCCGGGATACCTGTGGCTCAATCTCGTGCAGGGCGTCGGGCGGGGCGTGATCGAGGGCGAGCGCATCCACTGGGACTGGTACCAGGTCGCCGAAGCGCGGTAGCCGGCTGATCGCCACGCCGTGTCGCCCCCTCGACCGCCCGTGGCGCTACCCCCGGGCGAAGAGGCCGACCAGCTCGGCGACGAACTCGTCAGTCAGCTCCGGCGGGATGTCGTGCCCCATCCCGGGGACGAGCTTCAGGGCCGCGCCGGGGACGGCTGCTGCGGTCGCCTTCCCACCCGACGGGTCCACCAGCGGGTCGGCCTCGCCGTGGATCACCAGTGTCGGCACGGTGACGCCGGCCAGCGGCACCGTGCGGTCGGGCTGGGTGACGATGGCGGCCAGCTGACGCGAATTGCCCGCCGGGTGGAAGGCGCGGTCGTAGAAGGCTGCCGCACGCTCGCGTACGGCAGCCTCGTCGAACGGGAACCCGGGTGACCCGATCACCTTCCACGTCGTCACGCCCTGGTCCATGGCCTCCTGGCGCGAGCTCGGCGGCGGCGGCACCAGGGCGGCGAGTGCGTCGGGGTCGGGCTGTCCGACGGTGGGGTCGCCGGTGGTCGACATGATCGACGTCAGCGTCCGGGTCCGCTCGGGGTAGTCCAGGGCGAACGTCTGGGCGATCATCCCGCCCATCGACACGCCGACGACGTGTGCGGAGGCGAGTCCGAGGGCGTCGAGGAGCCCGGCGGCGTCGGCCGCCATGTCGGCGATCGAGTACGGCGCACCCACCGTCCCACTGAGCAGCTCCAGCAGCTGGGGCGCACCGGCGTCGTCCAGCCAGGTGGACAGGCCCACGTCCCGGTTGTCGTAGCGGATGACGTAGTGGCCGCTGTCCGCCAGCGCGGTGCAGAAGGACTCGTCCCACATGGTGAGCTGACAGGTGAAACCCATGATCAAGAGGACGGGCGGTGCGCCCGGGTCCCCGAACGTCTCGTACTCGAGGGTGATCCCGTTGGCGGTGGCGGCTGGCATGGACCGACGGTATCCCCCATGGTGCCGGGACCGCCAAGGATCGCGCCGGTCGGAATAGCGACGAGGGGGACCGTGTTGGGGGAGTCGAGGGCACTGGTTGCGCGCGTCCTGGCGTACGGTCGGCGGTGCCGCCCAACGATCCCGAGGACCACAGTGACCACCCCCGACACGGCTGACTCCACGCCGGACCTGCCGCCAGGCACGCCGGGAGGGGGCGCGGGGATTCCGGCGGCCGGCACCGGGTCCCGCGGCGTGCTGGCCGGGCTCGACCCGCACCTCAAGCGCCTGGCCCTGGTCGTCGTGCTCGGCAGCATCATGTCGATCCTCGACACGACGATCGTCAACGTGGCCATCCCGACCTTCGCCCGCGACTTCAAGGCCCCGTTGTCGACCGTGCAGTGGGTGTCGACCGGCTACCTGCTCGCCCTGGCCATGACCATCCCCCTCACCGGGTGGGCCGTCGAGCGTTTCGGGGCCAAGCGGATGTGGATCGCGTCGCTCGTGCTCTTCCTGGTGGGCTCCGCGCTGTCGGGCGCGGCATGGTCGATCCAGAGCCTCATCGTCTTCCGGATCCTGCAGGGGATCGGCGGCGGGATGATCATGCCGATCGGCCAGTCGATCATGGCGACCGCGGCCGGGCCCCAGCGGATGGGACGGGTCATGAGCCTGCTGGGCGTGCCCATGCTGCTCGGCCCGGTCCTCGGCCCGGTCATCGGCGGCCTGATCGTCGACAGCGTGTCGTGGCGGTGGATCTTCTACGTGAACATCCCCATCGGCATCGTGGCCATCGCCCTGGCCGTGCGGTTCCTGCCCGGCCACGAGAAGACCGACCGGGCGTACCGGCTCGACATCCTCGGCCTGGTGCTGCTGTCGCCCGGACTCGGCCTGATCGTCTACGGCCTGTCCCGGGCCGGCCACGGCTCGGCCACCAGCGTGTTCGTCCCGGCGCTCCTCGGTGCCGTCCTCATCGCCACCTTCGTCCTGCACGCCCTCCGGACGAAGGTCACTCCGCTCATCGACGTTGTCCTGTTCAAGGACCGGCAGTTCTCGGCGGCCGCGCTCACCACGTTCAGTTTCGGCGCCGCCCTCTTCGGTGGGATGTTCCTGCTGCCCATCTACTACCAGGTGGTGCGCGGCCAGACCGCGCTGACCGCCGGCCTGCTGATGGCGCCCCAGGGCATCGGCGCCGCCCTGGTGATGCCGCTCGCCGGGAGGTTCACCGACCGCTACGGCGCCGGACGGGTCGTGCCCGTCGGCCTGGTGGTGGCCGCCCTCGGCACCGTCGTCTACACGCAGCTCGGGGCCCACACCAGCTTCGCCTTCCTGGCCGTGTCGCTCTTCGTCCGGGGCATCGGATTCGGGTTCGTCATGATGCCGGCGATCTCCGCCGCCTACCAGACGTTGTCGCCGCCCCAGGTGCCCCGGGCCTCCACCGCCATCAACATCGTCCAGCGCATCGGTGGCTCGATCGGCACCGCCCTGGTGGCGGTGGTCCTCGAGCACCAGATCTCGGTGCAGGTCCACGGGCTGGCCGGCGGGCTGTCGGCTGCCGACGCCGCCCCGCCCGCCGTCGTGGCGAAGGTGGCCCAGCCCCTCGCCACCGCTTTCGGCAACACGTTCTGGTGGGTCCTGGCCATGACCGTGGTGGCCCTGGTGCCCGCCCTCCTGCTGTCCCGCGTGCCGGCCGGCCGGGTGCCGGGGGCCACCCCCGTCCCCGTCGACTGATCGACGTCGGGCAGCCGCGGGCCCGATCCGGCCGGGCGGCTTTCGGGGCGACGCGCTAGAGTTGGGGTCTGACCGTGAAGCGGGTCCCGTGAGGCCCGTACGGACAGGAGGACGCAGTGGCCGAACGAGAGCGCAGTCACACCCGCCCGCGGGGTGCTGTCTTCGTTCCCCGTGTCCAGGTCATGTCCGCAGACGACGTGCGGCGGGCCATCACCCGCATGGCCCACGAGATCGCCGAGCGGAACCGCGGCCTGCACGACGTGGTGCTGATCGGCCTGCAGACGGGCGGGGTCGGCATCGCCCGCCGCCTGGCCGAGACGCTCGCCGAGGTCGAGGGCGCCGACGTCCCGGTCGGGACCCTCGACGTGGCCTTCTACCGCGACGACATCGGGCTGCGCCCCGTGCTGCCCGAGGCCGCCACCGACATCGTCACCGACCTGACCGGGGCGACCGTGGTGCTGGTCGACGACGTGCTCTTCACCGGGCGCACCATCCGGGCCGCCCTCAACGCCCTGGGCGAGTACGGACGGGCCCAGATCGTGGAGTTGGCCGTCATGGTCGACCGGGGCCACCGCGAGCTGCCGATCCGGCCCGACTACGTCGGCAAGAACCTCCCGACCAGCCGGGAGGAGATGGTCGACGTGTCCGACGAGGGAGTGTCGCTGGGCGAGCTGGTGAACCGGTGAGCCCGTTCCCGTCCCACCTGCTCAGCATGGACGACCTCGACGCCGCCACGATCGCCGAGGTCCTGCGGGTGACCGACTCCTTCGCCGAGGTCGGCCGCCGGGCCAACCCGAAGGTGCCGGCCCTGCGCGGCCGCACGGTCGCCACCCTGTTCTTCGAGGACTCGACCCGGACCCGGATGTCCTTCGAGACGGCCGCCAAGCGCATGTCGGCCGACGTACTCTCGTTCTCGGCCGGGTCGTCGTCGGTCAAGAAGGGCGAGTCGCTGCGCGACACCATCGAGACCATCCAGGCCATCGGCATGGACGCCGTGATCATCCGGCACAGCTCGTCGGGGGTACCGGCCCGGGTGGCGGAGTGGGTCGACCACTGCGCGGTGGTCAACGCCGGCGACGGGTGGCACCAGCACCCGACCCAGGCGCTGCTCGACCTCTACACCGTGCGCCAGTCGCTCGGCGGCGGCCAGGAGGGGACCGACCGGTTCCGGGGCCTGCGGGTGACCATCGTCGGCGACATCCGCCACAGCCGGGTGGCCCGGTCCCAGATCACCGCCTATGCCGCCCTCGGCGCCGAGGTCACCCTGGTGGCCCCGGCGACGCTGCTGCCGCCGTCGCTCGAGGGGTGGCCGATCGCCGGCGTGTCCCACGACCTCGACGCCGTGCTGTCCGGCACCGACGTCATTTCGCTGCTGCGGCTGCAGGCCGAGCGGGGGAGCGGGGCCTACGTCCCGACCATGCGCGAGTACTCGGCCGGCTACGCGCTGACCGCCCGGCGCGCGCTGCAGCTCCCGACCGACGCCATCATCCTCCACCCCGGCCCCATGATCCGCGGGGTGGAGATCGCCTCCGATGCGGCCGAGCTGCCCTCCGCCCGCATCACCGACCAGGTCGGCAACGGGGTCGCCGTGCGCATGGCCGTCCTGTTCCTGCTGCTCGGGCAGGGATCCCTCGAAGGAGAGGCCGCATGAGCACGACGCCCGAGCTGGTGATCCGCGGGGGCACCGTGGTGGACGCCACGGGCGAGCGCCGGGCCGACGTCCGCGTCGTCGGCGGCGTGGTCGTGGAGGTGGCCGACGGCCTCGCCGTGCCGGAGGGGGCCACGGTGCTCGACGCCGGTGGCTGCGTGGTGGCACCCGGCCTGGTCGACCTGCACACCCACCTGCGCGAGCCGGGCCGCGAGGAGGCCGAGACCGTCGAGACCGGCACCCGGGCCGCCGCCCTCGGCGGGTTCACCGCCGTGGTGGCCATGCCCAACACCGACCCGCCGCTCGACTCGGCCGAGTCGGTGCGCAACGTCTACGCCCTGGCGGAGGGCGCCATGGCCCAGGTGGCCGTGGCCGGCGCCATCACCGTGGGACGGGCCGGTGAGCGACTGGCCCCGATGGCCGAGCTCGCCGCGCTCGGGGTGCGGCTGTTCACCGACGACGGGGACGGCGTGCAGTCGGCCGGCCTGATGCGCCGGGCCCTGCAGTACGCGACGGGGCTGGGGGTGACCCTCGGCCAGCACTGCGAGGACCGCAGCCTGGCCGCCGGCGGCACCATGCACGAGGGCGCATGGTCGAGCCGTCTCGGCCTGCCGGGCATGCCGTCCGAGGCCGAGGAGGTCATGGTCGCCCGCGACATCGCCCTGGCCCGGGCCACCGGGGGCCGCGTCCACTTCCTCCACCTGTCGACGGCCGGGTCGATCGACCTGGTGCGCCGGGCCCGGGCCGACGGGGTGCCGGTGACCGCCGAGGTCGCCCCCCATCACTTCACCCTCACCGACGGCTGCGCCTCCGGCTACGACCCGGTGTTCAAGGTGAACCCGCCGCTCCGTCCCCAGGAGGACGTCGACGCCGTCAAGGCGGCGCTGGCCGACGGGACGGCCGACGCCATCGCCACCGACCACGCCCCGCACGCCCCCGAGCTGAAGGACCTGCCCTTCGACCAGGCGCCTCCGGGCATGCTCGGCCTGCAGACGGCCCTGGCCCTGGCCATCACCGAGCTCGACCTGCCGCTCGCCCGGGTGCTCGCCCTGCTGAGCTGGCAGCCTGCCGCCATCGCCGGTCTCGACCCGGCCCACGGCGGCGCCCAGGGCGCACCCGTGGCCCCGGGGTCGGTCGCCAACCTGTGCGTGATCGACCCGGGGGCCACGTGGACGGTCGACCCGACGGCCTTCGCCTCCCGCAGCCGGAACACCCCCTATGCGGGCCGGACCCTGACCGGGCGGGTCCGCCACACGGTGCTGGCCGGCGAGCCGGTCGTGATCGACGCCGAGGCACAGCGGTGAGCCCCCGCACCGGCACCGTGCACCGCGAGGCGGCCCTGCTGGTCCTGGCCGACGGCTCCGTCTTCGAGGGCGAGGCGTTCGGCGCCGTGCCCGACGACGGCGTCGCCACCGGCGAGGCGGTGTTCAACACCGTGCTGTCGGGCTACCAGGAGGTGATCACCGACCCGTCCTACGCCGGCCAGGTCATCGCCTTCACCTACCCCCACATCGGCAACTACGGGGTGAACCCGACCGACGACGAGGCGACCCGGCCCCACTGCCGCGGGGTCATCGTCCGCGACGTGGCCGACGCCCCGTCCAACTTCCGATCCGAGGGCACACTCGAGGGCTTCCTGACCGGGCACGGCGTGTCCGGCATCACCGGGATCGACACCCGGCGACTCACCCGGCACCTCCGCGACCACGGCTCGGTGCCGTGCGCCTTCGGCACCGCCGACGAGGCCGACCTGCTGGCGGCCGCCCGGTCGGCCCCGCCGACCGACGGGCGCGACCTGGTCTCCACGGTCACCACCCCGTCGATCCTGACCCGGGGGGGCGGGCCCTACCGCGTGGTTGCCTACGACTTCGGGATCAAGGAGGCCATGCTGCGCCAGCTCGGCGACCTGGCCACGGTCACCGTGGTGCCGGCCACGACCCCGGCCGATGCGGTGCTCGACCTCGGCCCGGACGGCATCTTCCTGTCCAACGGGCCCGGCGACCCGGCCGCCCTGCCCGGCATCATCGGCGAGGTCCGGCGCCTGGTCGACCACGGGGGCGTGCCGATCTTCGGGATCTGCCTCGGCCACCAGCTGCTGGCCACCGCACTGGGCGCCACCACCTACAAGCTGCCCTTCGGCCACCACGGCGGCAACCACCCGGTGCAGCGCACCGCTACCGGCCGGGTCGAGATCACCTCGCAGAACCACAACTACGCGGTGGCGGCCGACTCGTTGGGGGCGAACGAGGTCACCCACGTCAATTTGAACGACGGGGTGATCGAGGGGCTCCGCAGCACCGACGTCCCGGCCTTCAGCGTCCAGTACCACCCCGAGGCCGGCCCCGGCCCCCACGACGCCCGCTACCTGTTCGAGGAGTTCCGGATGCTCATGGACGCCAACGGCGGACCCGGTG
>JADGOH010000065.1 GCA_017883025.1 Acidimicrobiales bacterium | reverse complement strand
TCCGTGCTCGAGCCGACGGCCGACATCGCCCCGGCCCCCGCACCGACGGCCGACATCGCCCCGGCCCCCGCACCGACCGGCTCCCTCACGACTGCTCCCGAGGTTCCGGTGCCCCCGGCGGTTGCGACGCCTGCGGCCGAGCCGCAGCCGGTGGCCCCGCCCGCTCGGCCGCAGCGGCAGCCGGCCATGGCCCGGAGCCGACCGATCGCCCCCGGCGAGGACTTGTACGACGAGGACGTGTACGACGCACGCGACCGGGACGCGGGCCTGCTGGGCTCCACCGTCCATCTGCCGCCCGGCTGGTACGGGAATCCGGACAACCCGGGCAGGCCGGTCCAGTGGTGGGACGGCACCAAGCTCACCGATCACCCCGGCTGAGCGATCGATCCAGCCGCGGCTGTGTCGTGCCGATCCGACGGCGCCTGGTCGACGGCGGCAAACCCAATGCTGCGATGAGGTTCTCCTTGTCCTTCGACCCGATGGAGGCCGGCACCTGGCGGGGCGCCGCCATGGTGGTCTGGACGGCCCGGCGTAGTCGTCGAGCACGCCAAGGGGCAATCGCTCGCTGACGTGGTGCGCAGCAGTGGCCTTCTCCGTGGCCGTGCACCTGGGTGACCGGTCACCGCCGCATTCGGAACGCGGGCCCTGACGGTGGTCGCGGGGCGATCGGATTCGGGGAGTTCGACCGGGCCGGCCGGTCGGCTGCGGAGGTCGAGCCGACGATCGACTACCGACCTCAGACACGGGATAGCGTCTGAGGGTTCGTCTGTCCCAGAAATACCGAGACAGAACAGAGTGCCCCTGGCAGGACTCGAACCTGCGCTTTCGCCTCCGGAGGGCGACGCTCTATCCGCTGAGCTACAGGGGCAGCGGTGGGACCGGATCCGGCACGGTGGTGCCGGGGACCCGCTGCAGAACACGCAACTCTACTGCCATCAGCGGGAGCCGCACTCCGGCACGTGGCGGCACCGGCCGGGGCGGTAGGCCGGGACCGCGTATCCTCGGTCCACGATGTCCGCTCCCGATGCCACCCCTTCCGTGCCTGACGCGCCCGCCTACCGGCCGATCCGCGACCAGCTGGCCGACGCCGTGAGCACCGCCATGGCCGTCGTGGCTGCCGAGGACGGTCTCGACCTGGCCGTTCCCGCCGCGTCGGTCCACCTCGAGCGCCCAGCCAGCCGTGAGCACGGCGACTGGTCGACGAACGTGGCCATGGTGACGGCCAAGAAGGCGGGGACCAACCCCCGTGCGCTGGCCACGTCCGTGGTCGGCGTGCTCGAGCGGGACCTCCCGGACCACGTCGCCTCGGTGGAAGTCGCCGGACCCGGGTTCGTGAACTTCCGGCTCGACGACGGCTGGCTGCACGACGCGCTGGCCGCCGTCCTCGATCAAGGCGAGGAGGGCTACGCCCGTCCCGACATCGGCCACGGTGAGAAGGTCCAGGTCGAATTCATCTCGGCGAACCCGACCGGGCCGATCCACGTGGGCAACGGCTGGTGGGGGAGCTACGGCGACGCCCTGGCACGGGTGCTTGCCCGCAGCGGCCACGTCGTCAGTCGCGAGTACTACGTGAACGACACCGGCGGCCAGATCCGGACGCTCGGGACGAGCCTGCTGGCCCGGCACCGCGGCGAGGAGGTCCCCGAGGGCGGGTACCGGGGTGAGTACGTCACCGAGCTGGCCGCCGACTACGACGGTCCCGACGACGTGGCGGTGGCCGGTCGGTGGGCCGCCGCGCGGATCCTCGACCGCATCAAGGCCACCCTCGACTCGGTAGGCATCGTCTTCGACGAGTGGTACTCCCAGGCCTCGATCGAGGAGAGCGGGGCCGTCGACGAGACGATCGCCCTCCTCGACGCCAAGGGGCTCATCTTCGAAGAGGACGGGAAGACGTGGTTCCGGTCGACCGAGCTCGGCGACACACGCGACCGTGTGCTGCGCAAGGAGAACGGGGACGCCACCTACCTGGCAGGCGACCTCGCCTACCACCGCGACAAGTTCCTCGTGCGCGGCTTCGACAGGGTCATCGACGTGTTCGGCGCCGACCACCACGGGCAGGTCGCCAGCCTGATGGCAGGCGTGGAGGCGCTCGGTGTCGAGCCGGGCCGGCTCGAGGTCAAGCTCGGCCAGATGGTTTCGCTGGTCGACGGTGGCGAGGCCGTCAAGATGGGTAAGCGGGCGGGAAACGCCATCGACCTCGACACGGTGATCAACGACATCGGCCCCGACGCCACCCGCATCCTCAGCCTGATGAGCACGCTCGACCAGGCTGCAACGTTCGACCTCGCCACCGTGCGCGAGCAGTCCGTCGAGAACCCGGTCTTCTACGTCCAGATGGCCAATGCCCGCATCGCCGGTGTCGGCCGGAAGGCGGTCGAGCGTGGGATCAGCCGGACCCCGCTCGCCGCCGTCGACCTGTCGCTGCTCACCCACCCGCGGGAGCTCGAGCTGCTCCGCTGCCTCGAAGAGCTGCCCGAGGTGGTGGCCGACGCAGCCGTCGACCGCGCACCCACGAAGGTGACGACGTGGGTCCGGCGCCTGGCGTCGTGCTTCCACGGCTTCTACCACGACTGCCCGATCCTGGCCGACGACGTCGACCCTGCGGTGGCCCAGGCCCGCCTGTGGCTGGTGGAGGCCGCACGCATCGGCCTGGCCATCGGGCTCGGCCTCCTCGGGGTGTCCGCGCCCGAGGCGATGTGACCGTGCCCGTCCCGACCGGTCCGGTGGACCTCGGCCTCCTCCCGGCAACTGCGGCCGTGGCCGCCGACGGTCGGCTGTGGATCGGCGCCTGCGACGTCCTCGACCTCGCCGAGATCCACGGCACCCCCCTCTTCGTCTACGACGAGGCCCACCTGCGCGCCGCCTGTCGCGAGGCCGTCGCCGCCTGGGGCGACGGTGTGGCCTACGCCACCAAGGCGTTCCTGTGCGTAGCCATGGCGAAGCTGGCGCACGAGGAGGGCATGTGCCTCGACGTGTCGACCGGCGGCGAGTTGCACGTGGCCCTCACCGCCGGCGTGCCGCCCGACCGGTTGGTTTTGCACGGCAACAACAAGTCGACCGAGGAGCTGGCCGCCGCGCTGTCGGTGGGGGTCGGTCGCATCGTCGTCGACTCGTTCGACGAGATCGACCGGATCGAGTGCCTGGTGGCCGATCCGCCGGCGCTCGAGGGCGGACCGGAGGACGCCGAGCCGCCCGTGCGGTGGCGGCCCCGGGTCCTCGCCCGCATCACGCCGGGGGTCGAGGTCCACACCCACGAGTTCGTGCGCACCGGCCAGGAGGACTCGAAGTTCGGGTTCGGGCTGGCCTCGGGGGCGGCCGCGCTGGCGGTGGAGCGGCTCGCCGCCCTGGACGCCGCCGGCATCGTCGAGTTCGTGGGGATCCACGCGCACCTGGGGAGCCAGGTGTTCGCCCTCGACCCGTTCGCCCAGGCCATCGACGTGCTCGCCGGCTTCTTCGCCCCGCTGGGCCTGCCCGAGCTAGTCGTTGGGGGCGGACTGGGCGTGGCCTACGTGAACGGCGAGGAGGCCCCGCCAATGGCCCAGTGGGCGCTGTCGGTACGGGCCGCCTGCCGCAGGGCGGGGATCCCCGACTCGGTCCGGGTCACGGCCGAGCCCGGCCGCTCGATCGTGGCCGCAGCCGGGGTCACCCTCTACCGGGTGGGGACGGTCAAGGACGTACCCGGCCACCGGACCTACGTGTCCGTCGACGGCGGGATGAGCGACAACCCGCGCCCCGTCCTCTACGGCAGCGGGTACGAGGCGTTCCTGCCCCGTGAGGCCGGAGCCCCGCGCCCAGTGCCGATCCGTCTGGTGGGCAAGCACTGCGAGACGGGGGACGTGGTGGTGGCCGAGGGGTTCGTGCCCGAGGACCTGGTGGTGGGCGACGTGCTGTGTACGCCGGTGACCGGGGCCTACGGCCACTCGATGGCGTCCAACTACAACAAGGTGCCCCGCCCCGCCGTGGTGTTCGTGGCCGACGGCACGGTCCGGACGGCCGTGCGACGGGAGTCGCTCGACGACCTGGTGCGGCTGGACGTCTGACCCGCCGGCGCCGGGCACCCGGAGCGCCGGAGGCGGGCCAGGTGCCCCCTGCCGAGGCGGTAGCGTGACCGGGTGACCTCGGCGCCCACGACCTCCCGCGACGTCCGCGTGGCGATCCTCGGATGCGGCAACGTGGGCGCTGCGCTGGTCGGCATCGTCCAGGACCGGGCCGATGCGCTGGCCGTCCAGTCGGGCGCCCGCTTCACCATCGCCGGCATCGCCGTCCACGACCTCGACGCGCCGCGGCCGGCACACGTCCCGCGTGATCTGCTCACAGCCGACGCCGCCGGCTTGGTGGCCGACCGAGATGTCGACATCGTGGTGGAACTGATCGGCGGACTGGAGCCGGCGGGGTCGCTGGTGCGCGCCGCCCTGGCCGCCGGGCACCCGGTGGTGACAGCCAACAAGGCGCTCCTCGCGTCGCCCGACGGGGTGGCACTGCGCACTCTGGCACGCGAGCGGGGCGTCGACCTGCTCTACGAGGCCGCCGTGGCCGGGGCCATCCCCCTGGTACGGGCGCTGCGCGAGTCCCTGACCGGCGAGCGCATCCACCGTGTCATGGGCATCGTCAACGGGACCACCAACTTCATCCTCACCAAGATGGGGGAGCAAGGCGCCGACTACGCCACCGTGCTGGCCGAGGCACAGGAGCTGGGCCTGGCCGAGCGGGACCCGACGGCGGACGTGGAGGGCTTCGACGCCGCGGCAAAGGCCGCCATCCTGGCCGGCGTGGCGTTCGGCTACAACGTGTCGGACGACGCCGTGGTCCGCGAGGGGATCACCGGCATCACCTCGTCCGACGTCGACTTCGCCCGGCGGGCGGGGTACGTCATCAAGCTGCTGGCCATCGTGGAGCGCTCCGGCGAAGCGGGGCTCTCGGTGCGGGTCCACCCGGCCCTGGTGCCTGACGCCCATCCGCTGGCGGGCGTGCGCGGCGCGTTCAACGCGGTGTTCATCGAGGGCGAGGCGGCCGGCGAGCTCATGCTCTACGGGCAGGGTGCGGGTGGCCTGCCGACCGCCAGCGCCGTGGTCGGCGACCTGATCGACGCCACCCGGAACCTCCTGGCCGGCACCACGGCCCCGGCCCCCGACCGGGAGCCGGCCCACCTGGTGCCCGAGGACGACCTGGAGGCGGGGTTCTACATCAGCCTGGACGTGGCCGACCGACCCGGCGTGCTCGGTGCGGTCACGACGGCGTTCGGCGACAACGGGGTGTCGATCCGCTCGGTCGAGCAGGAGGGCACCTCGGGCGAGGCCCGTCTGGTCTTCGTCACCCACCTCGCCCGGGAGGGCGACGTGCGGGCCACGCTGGCCACACTCGGTGGGTTGGACGTCGTGGAGCGGATCGGCGGCGTGATGCGGATCGTGGGTGCGGCGTGACGCCGGGCGGCGGGATCGGGCCGGACGGGGGGATGCGTGCCCTGTCGTGGCGGGGCGTCATCGAGGAGTACCGCGCGTTTCTGCCGGTCACCGCGGCCACCCCGGTGGTGTCGTTGCTCGAGGGCGGCACCCCGCTGCTGGAGGCGCCCCGGCTGTCCGCCCGGGTCGGCGCACGGGTGCTGCTGAAGATCGAGGGCGCCAATCCCACCGGGTCGTTCAAGGACCGGGGCATGACGATGGCGATCTCGAAGGCCGTGGAGGAGGGCGCCAAGGCCGTTGTGTGCGCTTCGACCGGCAACACGTCGGCTTCGGCCGCCGCCTTCAGCGCACGTGCCGGGCTCACCTGTGCCGTGCTCATCCCCGAAGGCCACATCGCCCTCGGCAAACTCGCCCAGGCCCTCATCCACGGAGCGAAGGTGCTGCAACTGCGGGGCAATTTCGACCAGGCGCTGGACATCGTGCGCGACCTTGGCGAGCAGGCGCCGGTCACCGTCGTCAACTCGGTCAATCCGTACCGGATCGAAGGGCAGAAGTCGGGCGCCTTCGAGATCGTCGATCAACTCGGTGACGCCCCCGACGTGCACTGCATCCCCGTGGGCAACGCCGGCAACATCACCGCCTACTGGAAGGGCTATCTCGAGTTCAAGGAGGCCGGGAGGTCGACGCGGCTGCCGCGGATGCTCGGCTTCCAGGCTGCCGGCGCGGCCCCGATCGTGGCCGGGCACCCCATCGAGCACCCCGACACCGTGGCCACCGCCATCCGGATCGGCAACCCGGCCAGCTGGTACGGGGCGACGTCGGCTGCTTCCGAGTCCGGGGGCGGCATCGACTCGGTGACCGACGACGAGATCCTGGCCGCCTACCGCTTCCTGGCCACCGAGGAGTCGGTGTTCTGCGAGCCGGCTTCGGCCGCGTCGGTGGCGGGGCTCCTCAAGAGCGGACTGCCCGACGGCGTGGGGGCAGCGTCGACCGTGGTATGCGTCCTGACCGGGCACGGACTCAAGGACCCTGACATCGCCATCAGCCAGATCAGCGTGCCGACTGTCGTCGATGCCGACCTCGATGCCGTTCTCCACGCCTTGGAGCTCTGACCCGTAGGCCGTCTCCCTGCAAGCCTCCGGGGGAATGGTTGCCGTTCGAGTGCGGGAACCTGTATGCTGTTGTCACCTTCGCTTCCCGCAACACGCCCGTTCGGGCCTGCGGGCGGGACCTCCTGGATCGACGCTTTCGACCAGCCCGTGACGGCGTCGGGGGGAGATGCGTCCGGGACCGGTCCCGGGGATCCCACCTCCCCACCCCCCTTATTTCCCTGGCTCGTGGGGTCCCCCACCCGCCAACGAGGACACGCTGAAACGAGGAAGCCGATGACTGCCGAACAGCAGCTCGAGCGCTCGGTGCTGGAGGGCAAGGAGCGCGACGAGCTCCATGCGATCGCCCAGGCACTGTCCGTGAAGACCAACACCCGGACCAAGAAGGCCGACATCATCGACGGCATCCTGAAGGCCACGGGCGTGGGCGTGGACGACGCGCCGACCAATGCGTCTGCCACCCGGGCGACGCGGGGACGCAGCCGGTCCGCCGGGGGCGACACGGCTGCCGGGGATGCGGCGCCGACCACCAATGGCGATCACGCCGACCCCAACGGCTCGCCGGCGCCAGCCCACCGGCCCACCGTGCAGTCGTTCGGCCCCGCCGACGACGCGGCATCGACCGACACCGCTTCCGAGCTCGACTACGACTTCGACGACATCCCCGGCGCCGCCACGTCCGGCGACAAGGCCGGCGGGTCCTCAGAGGTCTCCGGGTCCAACGACGATGGCGCCAAGGCCGGCGAGGCAGCCGGACGCTCGGGCCAGAGCGGCGGCGCCCAGGGACGGCAGGGCAACCAGGGCGGCCAGGGCGGCCAGGGCAACAACCAGAACCAGGGCAACCGGAACAACCGGAACCAGAACAACCAGAACCAGGGGAACAGCCAGGGCAACCGGAACACCCAGGGGAACAGCCAGGGCAACCGGAACACCCAGGGGAACAGCCAGGGCAACCGGAACACCCAGGGAGGCGGCAGCGAGGACCTGGGCAACCGCCGGTCGAACCGCCGGCGCCGTGGGCGCGACCGTCAGGGCGGTCCCGAGGGGGACCTGCAGGGCGGCGGCAATCAGGAGCAGCAGTACCAGGGCGAACTCATCCCGGTGCGCGGCCTGCTCGACCTGCGGGACGAGGGCTACGGATTCCTGCGCTGCGAGGGCTACCTGCCGTCGACCAAGGACGTCTACGTCTCGATCAGCCAGGCCCGCCGTTTCGCCCTCCGCAAGGGCGACAGCATCGAGGGCTCCTGCCGGCCCGCCGGCTCCACGGAGAAGTTCCCGGCACTGCTCCAGATCGACATGGTCTCGGGGATGGATCCCGAGGTGGCACGTCTGCGTCCCCGGTTCGAGGACCTGACGCCGCTGTTCCCGGACGAGAGACTGCACCTCGAGATGCCGGGCGACAAGGAGAACATGACCGCCCGCATCGTCGACCTGCTGTCGCCGATCGGCAAGGGCCAGCGCGGGCTGATCGTCTCGCCACCCAAGGCGGGCAAGACCACGGTGATGAAGCACATCGCCCACTCCATCGAGGCCAACAACCCCGACGTCCACCTGATGGTCCTCCTGGTCGACGAGCGGCCCGAGGAGGTCACCGACATGCGCCGGTCGGTCAAGGGCGAGGTCGTGGCATCCACCTTCGACCGCCCCGCCGATGAGCACACCGCGGTGGCCGAACTGGCCATCGAGCGGGCGAAGCGGCTGGTCGCGGCCGGCCGCGACGTCGTGATCATCCTCGACGGCATCACCCGGCTGGCCCGTGCCTACCACCTGGCTGCTCCCGCC
>JADGOH010000064.1 GCA_017883025.1 Acidimicrobiales bacterium | reverse complement strand
CCCGGAGCCGACGGCGCCCGCCTCGAGGGGTCGAAGGCGTTCATGAAGGAGCTGCTGGCCGAGGCCGGTGTGCCGACGGCCCGGTTCGGCGTGTTCGACGAGGTCGGCCCGGCCGTCGACTACCTCCGGTCCCTGGAGGGCCCGTGGGTGGTCAAGACCGACGGGCTGGCGGCGGGGAAGGGCGTCCTGGTCACCGACTCGCTGGCCGAGGCCGAGGCCGACGTGGCCGCCAAGCTGTCGGGCGACGCCTTCGGCGGTGCCGGCCGCCAGGTCGTGATCGAGGAGGGGCTGACCGGACCCGAGTGCTCACTCCTCGTGCTGTGCGACGGCGTGCGCCTGGCGCCTCTCGCCCCCGCCCAGGACTTCAAGCGCCGGGACGACGGCGACCTCGGTCCCAACACCGGTGGCATGGGGGCATACTCGCCGGTGCCCTCGGTCGACGACGCGCTGGTGGCGTCCCTGGTGGCCGAGGCCGTCGCCCCGCTCGTGGTGGCGTTGCGAGCGCGGGGCATCGACTACCGGGGGGTCCTCTACGCCGGGCTCATGCTCACGCCGTCTGGGCCCAAGGTGCTCGAGTTCAACGTCCGCTTCGGCGACCCCGAGACCCAGGTCGTCCTGCCCCGGTTCGCCGGCGACCTGTGCGCACTGCTGGCAGAGGTGGCCGCCGGCGCGCTGGTCACCACCCCGCACGTCACCCCGGACCCGGCCGTCTGCGTGGTGCTGGCGTCCGAGGGCTATCCCGACCACCCGCGCACCGGCGACCCGGTCGCCGGGCTCGATGCGGCCGCCGGCCTCCCCGGGGTCACCGTCTTCCACGCCGGCACCGCCGCGGACCCTGCCGGCCCGGGGGTCGTCACGTCCGGTGGCCGCGTGCTCGGCGTGACCGCCGTCGGCTCCACCCTGGACGAGGCCCGGTCCCGGGCGTACGAGGGTGTCGCCGCCATCTCCTGGCCGGGCATGCAGCACCGCGCCGACATCGCACTCGAGGCGGGCCGTTCCTGCGACGGTCCAACCGCCCCGTCCCCCTCCCGACCCCGTCCGAAAGCCGAGGCACCCCGATGATCCCCCGCTACGCGCCGAAGGAGATGGCCGCGCTCTTCTCCGACGAGGCCCGGTTCGCCATGTGGCTCCGGGTCGAGCTGCTCGCCACCGATGGGTGGGTCATGGTGGGCGACGTGCCCGCCGAGGCCGCCGACTTCTGTCGGGCGCACGCCCCCGAGGTCGACGCCGCGTTCGTGGAGGCCGTGGCCGAGCGCGAGCGCGTCACCGACCACGACGTCGCCGCCTTCGTCGACGTGGTGCAGGAGGCCATCGGCCAGCCCCAGGGGTCGTGGATCCACTACGGGCTGACCTCCTCCGACGTCGTCGACACCGCCCTGTGCGCCACGCTGACCCGGGCGGCCGACCTGCTGATCGAGGCCGCCTCGGGACTGGTCCGGGCATGCAAGGCCCGGGCGCTCGAGGCCATCGACATCCCCGTCACCGGACGCACCCACGGCATGCACGCCGAGCCCACCACGTTCGGCGCCAAGTTCGCCCTGTGGGCCCTGCAGGCCGACCGGGATGTGCAGCGGCTGCGGTCGGCACGTGACCGGGTGGCGGTCGGCAAGCTGTCCGGCGCCGTCGGGACATTCTCCAATATCGACCCACGGGTGGAGGCACAGGTGTGCTCGGCTCTCGGGCTGGTGCCGGTGCCCGCCACCCAGGTGGTGGCCCGCGACCGGCACGCCGAGTTCCTGTGGGCGTGCGCGTCGGTGGGCGCCACCATCGAACAGATCGCCACGGAGATCCGGCACATGGCGCGCAGCGAGCTGGGCGAGGTGGAGGAGCCGTTCAAGCCCGGGCAGAAGGGCAGCTCGGCCATGCCCCACAAACGCAACCCGATCCTGTCCGAGCGGCTGTGCGGACTCGCCCGCGTCCTGCGCGGCTACCTGTCGGCCGGCCTCGAGGACGTGGCCCTGTGGCACGAGCGGGACATCTCGCACAGCTCGGTCGAGCGGGTCGTCCTGCCCGATGCCAGCATGCTGACGCTCTACATGCTCCAGAAGACCACCGGCCTGGTCGAGGGCCTGGTCCTGCACCCCGAGCGGGCGCTCGCCACGCTGACCGAGGGCAGCCACGGCCTCGTGTTCAGCCAGTCGGTGCTCCTGGCCCTCGTCAGCGGCGGCCTCAGCCGGGACGCGGCCTACCGGATCGTGCAGCGCGACGCCCGGGCGGCGTGGGAGGAGGGGCGCAGCTTCCGGCAGATCCTCGACGCCGACCCCGAGGTCACCCTCGCGCCGGCCGAACTCGACGCCGCCTTCGACCTGTCCCGTACCTTGCGCCACGTCCACCGGTTCACCGATGCCCTGGAGGAGCTCACCCCATGACCCCGTCACCGCTGCCACTGCTGTCGTCCGGCAAGGTCCGCGAACTGTACGACGCCGGCGAGGACCGGCTCCTGATGGTCGCGTCCGACCGGATCTCGGCCTTCGACGTCATCATGGAGGAGCCGATCCCCGACAAGGGCCGGGTGCTCACGGCGATGACCGCGGCGTGGCTGGAGGAATTGTCGGACCTGGCGCCCAACCACCTGCTTTCCGCCGACACCGCCGACTTCCCCGAGGGGGCCGCGGCCCTGCCCGGCGGGCTGGACTACCTGGCCGGCCGGTCGATGCTGGTCCGGCGGGCCGACATGCTCGACATCGAGTGCATCGTGCGGGGCTACCTGGCCGGGTCGGCCTACAAGGAGTACCAGCGCGAGGGCACGGTCCACGGCATGCCGATGCCGGCCGGCCTGCTCCATGCCCAGGCACTCCCCGGGCCGATCTTCACCCCCTCCACCAAGGCGACCGAGGGGCACGACCTCAACATCGGGATGGCCGAGGCCATCGACATCGTGGGCAAGGAGGCCGCCGAGGCCGCGGCCGACCTGTGCCTGGCCGCCTACGCCCGGGCCGCAGCCCGAGCCGAGGAGCAGGGCATCGTCATCTGCGACACCAAGTTCGAGCTCGGCTACATCGACGGGAAGCTCTCGCTGTGTGACGAGGTGCTCACCCCCGACTCGTCGCGGTTCTGGCCGGCCGGCGACTGCGCCCCGGGCACGAACCCCCCGTCGTTCGACAAGCAGCCCCTGCGCGACTGGCTCGAGGCCCAGCCGTGGGACAAGCAGGCGCCGCCCCCACCGTTGCCGGCGGAGATCGTCGCGGCCACGTCCAGCAGGTACGTCGCCGCCTACGAGCGTGTCTGCGGTCGGTCGCTGGCCGACTGGTACGGTGCCTGACATGGCCGCTCCCCGACAGTTCTCGGCGCAGGTCGAGGTGCTCCTGCGTGACGGCATCGCCGACCCCCAGGGGGCGACCATCGAGCGGGCGCTGCCCGCGCTCGGCCTCGACGGGGTCACGGCGGTGCGGGCCGGCAAGTCCTTCCGCTTCGTCCTGGCCGCCGCCGATGACGCCGACGCCCTGGCCCGGGCCACCGTGGTGGCCGACCGGCTGCTGGCCAATCCGGTGATCGAGGAGTCGGTCGTCACGGTCCGACCCGCCTGATGGCGCCCCGCATCGGCGTGGTCCTCTTCCCGGGGACGAACTGCGAGCACGACGCGGTCCAGGCACTGGGCCGGATGGGCGCCGACGCCGAGCTGGTCTGGCACGGGGCCTCGTCGCTCGGCCACTACGACGCACTGGTGCTACCCGGTGGCTTCGCCCATGGCGACTACCTGCGACCCGGCGCCATCGCCCGGTTCTCCCCGGTGATGGAGGCCGTCGCCGACTACGCGGCCGCCGGGGGGCCGGTGGTGGGAATCTGCAACGGCTTCCAGGTCCTGACGGAGGCCGGCCTGCTACCCGGCGCCCTGCAGAAGAACCGCGGGCTGCGCTTCCTGTGCACCACGGTGGCCGTCCGGGTCGAGCGTGCCGACACGGCACTGACCGACGGAGTGGCGGTCGGGACCGAGCTGTCCATCCCCATCAACCACTTCGAGGGCAATTACACGTGCGATGCCGCCACGCTGGCGCAGCTGCGCGACGAGGGACGGGTGGTGCTCCGCTACGTGGACAACCCGAACGGGTCGGTCGACGACATCGCCGGCGTGTGCAACGCCGGACGCAACGTGGTCGGGCTCATGCCCCACCCCGAGCGGGCCTCGGACCCGCTGCTCGGCTCCGAGGACGGCATCGTGCTGCTGGCAGCGCTCCTGCGCACCGCCGGCGCGACGGCCCCTGTCACCTGAGCGACGGGCGCCCGGCACTCAGTTCGGCCCCCGTCGCCGGCCCCCGTCGGACGGGTCGTTCCCGCCGCTTCAGCCGCGGGTGTCGATTCAGCCGCGCGTGCGGGGGATCTTGGCCTGCTGCAGCACCGAGGCGCTCACGCCCACCGTGCGCCACGCCGAGTAGGAGATGCCCTTGCGCTCGCCGTACTGGCGGGCGACCTTGACGAACGACTTCTCGAGGGCGGCGAGGTCGACGGTGTCACCGGTGTGGGCGAGCTCGGCCTCGAGGCGCTGCTTCTCCTCGACGAGGTGCAGGCGGTTGAGCGGCTCGGCGTCGGGCAACTGGTTGTCGATGGTGGCCAGGCGCTTGCGGATCGACTCGGGGGTGCGCTTGCGGCCCCGGCGCGGCTTGGTGGACTCGAGGGCCTCGAGGTACTGCCGCACGATGCGGCCCTCCTCGCGGCCCTTGGCCAGTGCAGCCTTGTGCTCGGCTGACATCGGGGTCTTCTTGCGGGATTTGGCGGGGGTGGCTGCCGGCATGTTGTCACTGCTCCAGAGTCGGTCATTTGGTACAAATGAAGAGAATACTTCATAGAGAATGCTAGTCAATCGCGAGTAGTGTCATGGCGATGGTGAAGGGGTAAATCGGTTGCCGTCGAGGTGCGAAGTGGTGCGGCGTCGCCCCAAGGAGGAGTCGAGGACAGAAGTCGCCTATTGGGCGAATTCCGGTGGTCCCTACCGGGGAATCCCTACCGGGCCAGTGGCGTCCCGCACTCCGGGACCCGGTACGGATTGGGGCCAAAGGGACGGCCATGGACGTGCCACGCCGGTATCCCGTTCTGACACCTCCACATGCAGGCGGACCAACGGACCGTCCGGGCATCTGTGGGTCGGCAGGGGCCGGGTACGCTGCGGTCCATGGACCCGACCGGAGACGAGCAGGCCGACCTGGTGACCGAGACGGGGGAGCCGCTGCACCGTGCGCTCGGCCTGACCGACGGGGAGCGGGACGAGGTCGTCGCCATCCTCGAGAGGGAGCCGAACCACCTCGAACTGGCGCTGTTCGCCGTCATGTGGAGCGAGCACTGCTCCTACAAGTCGTCGCGTGTCCACCTGAAGCGCTTGCCCACCGAGGGCGCCCACGTCCTGGTCGGGCCGGGAGAGAACGCGGGGGTCATCGACGCCGGGGACGGCATCGCCGTGGCCATCCGGATCGAGTCGCACAACCACCCGTCTGCCATCGAGCCCTACCAGGGCGCGGCCACCGGGGTCGGGGGCATCCTCCGGGACATCTTCACCATGGGCGCCCGCCCCATCGCGGTCATGGACCCCCTGTTCTTCGGCGATCCGACCGAGCCGAAGCAGCAGTGGCTGATCGAGGGCGTCGTGGCCGGTATCTCCGGCTACGGCAATTCGGTCGGGGTCCCCACCATCGGGGGCGAGCTCACCTTCGACCCGTGCTACGCGCAGAACCCCCTGGTCAACGTGTTATGCATGGGGGTGCTGCCGACCGAGCGCCTCGTGCTCGGCCAGGCGTCCGGCCCCGGCAACCTGGCCGTCCTGCTCGGCTCCTCGACCGGCCGGGACGGTATCGGCGGCGTCAGCGTCCTCGCCTCGGCCGGCTTCGGCGGCGGCGACGAGGCGGAGGAGGCGGCCAAGCGGCCGAGCGTGCAGGTGGGCGACCCCTACGAGGAGAAGCGCCTCATCGAGGCGTGCCTCGAGCTGCTCGACGCCAAGCTCGTCGTCGGCATCCAGGATCTGGGCGGCGCAGGCCTGGTGTGCGCCACCAGCGAGACGGCGGCGCGCGGCGGCGTCGGCATGGATGTCGACGTCTCGGCCGTGCCCCGGCGCGAGCCGGGGATGGTCGACTACGAAGTCATGACGTCCGAGAGCCAGGAGCGGATGCTGGCCATCGTCACCCCCCAGGACCTGCCGCGGGTGCAGGAGCTGTGCGCCAAGTGGGAGGTGCGGGCCGCCGTCGTGGGCAAGGTGACCGAGGCGCCCGTGGGCGCGCCCGGACGACTCCGGATCCTGGACGGCTTCGACGGCCCGGTCCTCGGCGACGTCCCCGCCGTCGCGCTCAGCGAGGACGCCCCGCTCTACCACCGGCCCCTCGCCCGCCCGGCCGATCAGGACGCCCGCTCGGCCGACGACCCCGGCGCCCTGCCCGCCCCGTCGGACTGCGGCCATGACGTGCTCGCACTGCTGGCCGACCCGACCTGGGTCTACCGCCAGTACGACCACCAGCTCTTCCTCAACACGGTCGAGGGCCCGGGCGGGGACAGCGCAGTGCTGCGCCTGGCCGCGCCCGGACTGCCGGCATCGGAGCGGGGCCTCGCCCTCACCACCGACTCGAACCCGACCTGGTGCGCCCTCGATCCCCGGGCCGGCGCGGCAGCGACCGTGGCCGAGGCCGCACTCAACCTGGCGTGCTCGGGAGCCGTGCCCAAGGCCGTCGTCAACTGCCTCAACTTCGGCAACCCCGAGCACCCCGAGGTCATGTGGCAGCTGTCCGAGGCGATCGACGGCATGAGTGAGGCCTGCCTGGCCCTCGGCCTGCCGGTGATCGGCGGCAACGTCAGCCTCTACAACGAGAGCTACGGCAAGGACATCGACCCCACGCCGGTGATCGGTGGCCTCGGGCTGATCGACCGGCTGACGGCGCGCCCACCGGGCGTCACGCTCGTCGACGGCGGCACGCTGGTGCTGCTCGACGCCAGCGTGGGGACCCGCGACGGCGGCCGCCGGCCCCCGTCGCTGGCCGGGTCGCGCTGGGCGGTCCAGCTCAAGCGCCACCGCAACGGCACCCTGCCCCCGATCGACCTGGCCGGCCACGGTCGGCTGGTCGACTTCGTCACCGGGCTGGTGGCCGAGGGCGTGGCCGGCGACGACGGACTCGTCGACGGCATCCACGACGTGTCGGGCGGCGGGCTCGGCGTGGCCCTGGCCGAGTTGGCCGTGCGTTCCGGCATCGGCGTCCAGGTGTCCGGGGTGGCCGACCACCATGAGCTGTTCACCGAGGCGCCGTCCCGGGTGGTCGTCTGCACCACCCGCAGCCACGACCTGCTGTCCCGGGCGGCGGACGCCGGCATCGGGTTCCGCGTGCTCGGCACGGCCGGTGGGGACCGGATCGTCGTCGACGATCTGGTCGAACTCGACCTGGCCACCGCCACCGCCGCCTGGCGGGGCCGGCTGCCGGACCTGCTGGACGACCTGGCACCCGTCACGAACTGACCCCGTCGACAACGGACACCGGCGACCGCCGGGGTCGACCGACCCGGTCCAGGAGTCAGGCGCCGGGCCGGGCCGCCTCGAGCTGGACCAGGACCTGGTCGGGAACTTTCAGGTCGCCGGTGCCGGTCCCCACGTGCAGGCCGGGCTTGGACGCCCCGTGGTAGTCGGAGCCCCCTGTGGCCACCAGCCCGAATCGCCGGGCCAGATTCCCGAGGTCGGTGCGCTGGCGAGTCGAGTAGCGGCCGTAGACGGCCTCGAGCCCGACCAGCCCGGCGGCGGCCAGATCGCTGACGGCCGTCGCCAGGGCGTCTCCCTCGAGCCCGGTCGTATAGGGGTGGGCGAGTACGGCCGCCCCCCCCGAGTCGCGGGCCAGTCGGCACACGTCGGCCACCGTGAGGCGGCCCTTCGGCACGTAGGCCGCGGCGCCGTTGCCGAGGTAGCGCTCGAACGCCTCGTCGAGGGTGGCCACGGCGCCGACGTCGACCATGGCCCGGGCGAAGTGGGGGCGCCCGGTCCCTTCGACCGTGCCGGCGTGGGCGGCCGCCATCTCGAGGGTGACCGGGATGCCGAGCTGCTGGAGGCGCACCGCCAGGGCCTCGTTGCGGGCACGCCGGTCCTCACGCAGGCGGTCGAGCTCGACGCCGAGCGGGCTCCGTGGGTCGTCGACGAAGTACACCAGCACGTGGACACCCCCGCCGGCGATCGGCAGGCACGAGACCTCACAGCCCGGAATCAGGCGGATCCCGAGCTCGTCGGCACGCGCCCGGGCCGCGGGCAGCCCGGCGAGGGTGTCGTGATCGGTGAGGGCCACGGCGGAGCAGCCGACGTCGTGGGCGAGCTCGACGATCCGCTCCGGTGGCTCGCTCCCGTCCGATCGGTCCGAGTGGGTGTGGAGGTCGATCACGACGCGCACGTTACCGGGCCGGTGCACCCGGGACCCGCGCTCGGCCGGGAGGCCCGGTCCGCTGATGGGCGGACCACGGGCCGGTCGCACTAGAGTGAATTCGTGGTCGTCAGCGCGCTCGTCCCGTACCTGACCGGCCCGTCCGACAACCCCCGGTGTGTGCGGTGACCAACCGATGATGGAGGCCAAGGAAGCGTGCGGCGTCTTCGGGGTCTACGCCCCGGGGCGTGCCGTCGCACATCTCACCTTCGACGGCCTCTACGCGCTGCAGCACCGTGGCCAGGAGTCGGCCGGCATGGCCGTCAGCGACGGCGACCTCATCACCGTGATGAAGGACATGGGCCTCGTCACCACCGTGTTCGACGAGCGCAAGCTCTCCGGCCTCCGCGGCCACCTGGCCATCGGTCACACCCGGTACTCGACCGCGGGCTCCAGCGACTGGATCAACGCGCAACCGGTGTTCCGGGGTGTCGGGCGGGCCGGCTTCGGGTTGGCCCACAACGGCAACCTGACCAACACCGACGCGCTCGCCGAGCAGGCCAACATGCTGCCCGGGCTGGTGTCGTCCGACAGCGACCTGGTGGCCGAGCTCCTTGCCCAGGCGTTCCCGCCCGACCTGCCCGAACGCTCGCGCGCCGAGCACGCCGGGGAACTCGAGCGGGCGTTGATGGAGGTGCTGCCCAAGGTCGAAGGAGCGTTCTCCTTCGTGCTGATGGACGGCGACCGGATCATCGGGGTGCGCGACCCGAATGGCTTCCGCCCGCTGTGCCTGGGCCGGCTCGAGGCGACTGACGAATTCGAACAGGGCTGGGTCCTGGCCTCGGAGTCGCCCGCCCTCGACGTCATCGGGGCCACGTTCATCCGCGAGCTCGAGCCCGGGGAGATGGTGGTCATCGACGGCAAGGAGGTGCGGTCGGCACGGCCGTTCCCCGACGACCGCCTCGACCCCAAGCTCTGCATCTTCGAGTTCGTCTACTTCGCCCGCCCCGACACCCGGCTCTACGGCAACGAGGTCCACGGTGCGCGACGCCGGATGGGCCAGCTGCTGGCCACCCAGCGCCCGGTGGCGGCCGACCTGGTGATGGGCGTGCCCGACTCGGGTGTGCCCGCCGCCGAGGGCTACGCCGTCGCCTCCGGCATCCCCTACGGCCAGGGCCTGGTCAAGAACCGGTACATCGGTCGCACGTTCATCGCCCCGACCCAGGCCGAGCGGGCCAACGGCGTGCGCCGCAAGCTCAACCCGCTGCGCGAGAACATCGCCGGCAAGCGGGTAGTGGTCGTGGACGATTCGATCGTCCGGGGCACCACGACCCGGGCCATGGTGAAGATGCTCCGGGAGTCGGGTGCCGTCGAGATCCACCTCCGCATCTCCTCGCCGCCGTTCCAATGGCCGTGCTTCTATGGCATCGACACCCCGGACCGCACCGAACTGCTCGCCGCCGTCAAGACCCTCGACGAGATCGTCGAGTTCCTCGACGTGGACTCCATCGAGTACCTGAGCCTCGAGCACCTGGTCCAGGCCATCGACGCCCCGGGCGCCGGGTTCTGTGACGCCTGCCTGACCGGCAACTACCCGGTGCCGGTGCAGCAGGCGAGCCAGGTGCAGGTGGCGATCACGGAGCGCCCGACGGTGACGGCCGCCGCCGGCTCCACCCCGGCCTGACCGACCGCGTGGCCAGCACCTCCCGACCCTCCTCGGACATGCCGGCGACCTATGCCGCCTCCGGCGTGGACATCGACGCCGGCGAGCGAGCGGTCGACCTGATCAAGCCGATGGTTGCCTCGACGCGCCGCGACGAGGTCGTCGGCGGTCTGGGCGACTTCGGCGGCCTGTTCCGGCTCGACACCGCCCGCTACGACCGGCCCGTCCTGGTGGCGGCCACCGACGGCGTGGGCACCAAGCTGGTGGTGGCCCAGGACATGGGCCGTCTCGACACCATCGGCGTCGACCTGGTGGCCATGTGCGTCGACGACCTGGTCTGCCAGGGTGCCGAGCCGCTCTTCTTCCTCGACTACATCTCGGCGGGCGCCGTGGTGCCGGCCCACATGGCCGACCTGGTGGCCGGGGTGGCGGATGGCTGCCGCCAGGTGGGTGCGGCGCTGCTGGGCGGCGAGATGGCCGAGCACGCGGGCATCATGCAGCCCGGCGAGTTCGACCTGGTCGGATTCGCCGTCGGCGTGGTCGACCAGGAGCGGATCCTCGGATCTGCCCGCGTCCGGCCCGGCGACGTGCTGATCGGCCTGCCGTCGCCCGGGCTGCGGTGCAACGGCTACACGCTGGCCCGCCACGTCCTGCTCGAGCGGATGGGCCTGCCGCTCGACGGCCCGGCCTGGGCGGGTGCGGACGCCACCCTCGGGGACGAGCTGCTCCGGCCGTCGGTCATCTACACCCCCGCCGTCCTGGCCGCCATCGACGCGGCCGACGTGCACGCCGTTGCCCACATCACCGGCGGTGGGTTCGACGGCAACATCCCCCGCGCCCTGCCCGAGGGCGCCCGCGCCGTGGTCGAGCAGGGGAGTTGGCAGGTCCCGGCGATCTTCGGCGAGATCCGACGCCTCGGCCAGGTCGCCGACCAGGAGATGGCCCGGGTGTTCAACCTGGGCCTCGGCATGGTGCTGATGGTGGGCCCGGACTCGGTTGGCGACGCCATGGACGCCCTGTCGGGAGTCGGCCTCGAGCCCGTCGTGGTCGGCCGGGTCGAGTCGGGCGCGCACGGCGTGGACCTGGTCGGTCCGAGCCTGTGGGGCGAACGGTGACGGCCCGCCTCCCCGAGACCCGGTTCGCACGCTTGCGCGACCACCTGCTCGAGCACTCGGTCAAGCGGGGCGAGTTCACCCTGAAGTCCGGCCGCACGAGCACCTGGTTCATCGACTCGAAGCAGACAGTGTGCCGTCCCGAGGCCATGGTGCTGGTGGCCGAGGGGATCCTGTCGGTCGTGCCGGACGACGCCACCGCCATCGGGGGTCTGACCATGGGGGCCGACCCCGTCGCCTTCGTCACCGCCGGGGTGGCCGCCACGAAGGGTCGCCACCTCAAGGCCTTCAGCGTCCGCAAGGAGGCGAAGGACCACGGTGCCGGCGGCCGCATTGCCGGTGCCCTCGACCCGGGCGACAAGGTCGTGGTCACCGAGGACACCGTCACACGGGGGACCTCGCTGCTCGAGGCGGCCCACGCCGTGATCGAGGCGGGAGCGGAGCCGGTGCTGCTGGTGGCCGTCGTGGACCGGGGCGGGACGTGCGCGGCCATGGCTGCGGCCGAGGGCCTCGAGTTCACGGCGCTGCTGACGGCGCCGGACCTCGGCTTCGACTACGAGGGCGCCTGAGCCCTGTTCGGGTCGTTCGGGCGTGCCCGCCTGGGCCGGTGACGACCGTGACCAGCTGCGGGAACGGCACGGGGGCACCGACGTGCGGAGGCAGGCCGGAGAGGCTGATGGTCGACCCGGACCCGGCCGGCGAGTTGGCGACGCTCACCGCCCAATTGCCGCCACGCGGCGTGCTGAACGGTGTGGGGATGACGAAGGCGACGGGTCCGGGCGCCCGGACGCAGGCTCAGGCGGCGCGGTAGGCGGCCACGACCGGTTCGAGCTCGAGCGGCGTGGCGCCGTGGAGGATGACCCCGTCGCACCCCATCGCCAACTGCCCGCGGACGGCGGCCGCGCACTGCCCGGCCGAGCCGGTGGCGCTGGCCGCCAGCCACTCCTCGGGTAGCAGGGTGGCGAGGTGCTGGAGCTGCTCGGTGGTGGCGTGGGAGTCGATCCCGCCGAGGAAGCCCGACACGACCGGGTCGGCCCGGAACCGCTCGAGTACGGCGGGGTCCCAGCCGTTCGTGGTCACCAGCAGGTCGCCGTAGCCCTGGAGATAGGTGGCGAGGCGCCCGACCGATTTCATCAGCCGCAGCTCCTCGGGGATGTGGTCGCCGATGGTGGCGAGGCACGACCAGACCCGCACGTCGCCCGGGTCCCGGCCGGCCTGCTCGGCCGCCGCCTTGACCGTGGCCACGCACCGCCGGGTCGTCTCCTCGGTGAAGAAGGTGTGGAGGATCACCTCGTCGAAGCAGCGGCCGCCGAGGGCCAGCGACTGGGGGCCGAAGGCGACGAGGCCGAGGGGGAGGTGCTCGTCGATGGCGGCGAGGT
>JADGOH010000063.1 GCA_017883025.1 Acidimicrobiales bacterium | reverse complement strand
GGTCTGCGCCCTCGCCGGCGCGCCGGAGCCTCACGGTTCGCCTCGCCCTCGCCGTCGTGGTCGTGGCCCTCGTCGCCGTCACCGGCGGTGCACCGGTCAGCGCGTCGCCGGCGGCCGTCAACGGATCAGGGTCCTCCTATGTGGCGCTGGCCATGCAGCAGTGGGTGGCCGACGCCCAGACGAGTGGCCTCAAGGTCAACTACCTGCCCACCGGCTCGCCCCAGGGGCTCACCTCGTTCGGCCAGAACCTCACCGACTTCGCTGGCACGGAGGCCGAGTTCTCCGCGCTCCAGTCCGCTGCCGATCCGGCCCGCGGCTACCAGTACGTCCCTGACGTGGCCGGCGCCGTGGCCGTCATGTACAACGTCCAGGACACCTCCGGGCGCAAGGTGGACTACCTGCACCTGTCCCGCCGCACCGTGGCCCGCATCTTCACCGGCGACATCTGCTCGTGGTCCGACCCGGCGATCAAGGCCGAGAACAAGAGCCCGGCCCTCCCCGACGGCCTGGTGCTGCCGGACAAGCAGATCAACGTCGTCTACCGCGGGGGCCAGAGCGGCACGACGGCCCTGTTCTACGACTTCGTGGCCCACGTGGCGCCGGACATCTTCGGGCCGTGGGCGGCCAAGAACCAGCTCCCCACCAACGTGCGCATCATCCAGCTGGACAGCTCACCCGGGTTCGCCTGCAAGACGCAGGCGTTCCAGGGCTCGGACCAGATCGCCCAGTACATCGGGAGCGCCAGCGGCGCCTGGAGCATCGGCTACGACGAGTTCGGCTTCGCCAAGACCTACAAGGTCCCTGCCGCGTGGATCCAGAACCAGAGCGGCTCGTTCCAGCAGCCCTACTCACCCAACATCTCGGCGGCCCTGGAGGGGGCCACCCTCCGACCCGACCTGAGCCAGGAGCTCTCGGGTGTGTACAACAGCCCCAACCCCATCGCGTACCCCATATCGGCCTACAGCTACATGGTCACGCAGTGCGCGGCCTCGGCGGACCGGCCGACCTGCAAGGGGGGCTACTCGAACCCCGGGGTGACCGAGACGCTGTCCAAGTGGATGCGCTACATCGCCTGCGACGGCCAGAAGGACATGGCCAACATCGGGTACTCGCCGCTGCCGCCCAACCTCTCGCAGGAGGTGGCCAACTCGATCGGCCGGATGCAGGGGACGCCGCCCGAGAAGCTGACCGCGGCCAACTGCCCCAACCCCCGCTTCAACGGCAACGTCGGACCCGCCGCGCCTGCCGACCCGTTGACCACGGCCAAGCCCACCGGGTCCAGCGGGGCCGCGTCGTCCAACAAGAGCGCGGGCGCCGGAGCGACGGGCGGGGCCGGGTCCGCCACCACGGGGTCCGGCAATGAGGCCGCCCTGGGTGCCGACCAGGGACTCAAGAAGTCGGCCGGTGGCGGTAGCGGCAACTGGCGGGACGCGTCGCCCGTCCACTACGACCGACCCGGGCAGTCCGAATCGAACACCCTGGTGTTCCTGCTGCTCCTCGGGGTCCTGCTCATCCCACCGCTCGTGGCCGGTCGTCGCCGCGCCCGTCGCCGAGCCCCGTCCCAGCTGACCAACCCATGATCGGATCGCATCTCCCATGAACGCCCTCCTCCGTGACCGCCGCGTCCAGATCGGGGCGGCCGTGCTCCTGGTCGCCGTGGTCGTCATCGCCCTGATGGCCACCCGGTCCTCCTCCAGCGACAGCAGTCCTGCCGCGGATGCCGCCACCTCGACCCTGCCCGCGGATGCTTCGGTCACGACTTCGTCCGGCGGGCCGACCACCATGGCCACCACCCCACCGCCGGCCGGCGGCCCGACCACCTCGGCCGCGTCCACCCCGACCACGCATGACGTCCACTTCCCGCTGGCCGACCTGCCGCTCACCGTGACCCAGACCCCGACGTCGGGCTTGCACGACGGCAGCAAGGTCTCCTTCCACATCGTGCCGACCGCCGGCGAGCAGGTCTTCGGGGTGTCCGTCCGGCTCTGCGCGGGGGACGCCAAGATCGAGCAACTCGACGACTTCGAGCCGGCGACGGCGGGGAAGTGCATCGGTCACGCGCTGTCCTCCAACTCCGATCTTCTGATCGAGACCGCCGGCAACCCGCCGTACCAGTCATTGGACGTGGACTTCCGTGTCGGGGTCGGCACGGACACCTTCAAGATGACCGACGGCACGCCCGTCTCGATCACCTGCGGCCCGGGCCATCCATGCCAGATCGTCCTCATGCTCCAGGTCCCGAACGCCTTCGGGTTCAAGACCTACCCGGTGACCTACGGGTGAGCGGCCCGACGCTCCCCCCACACACCGCAATGTTCACCTCTCGTTCAATCGCCGTTGGGCGGGGGGTACCTCCCCGCTCAGGTCCGGACGAGATAGTGGGTCGCCTGCCCTCGTCCCTTACGGCGGCCGTTGCTCGTCCTTCTCTCTCCTCAGGAGCTCTGCTGTGAATCGTTCCTCCCGTCGGGCCCGCGCTCTTTCGATGGTCCTGGGGGCGCTGCTCCTCGTCGCTCCCGCCCTGGTGGTGGCTGGGCCGGCCCAGGCGGAGACGGCCAACCTGCCGGTCACCGTCACCAAGACGTCGTCGTTCACCGGTCTGGTGGACGGCTCCACCGTCTCGGTGCACGTCGACGCCAACAGCCCGCCGAACGCGGCGGTGTCGAGCGTGTACTCCGTCGATGCGCGCATCTGCACGGCCTCGGCCGTCATCAACAACACGGCGGACTTCGACCCGATCCCCGGTGGCAACTGCGCCGGTCACAAGCTGTCCGCGAGCTCGGACGCCCTCGTCCAGGTCGCCACGAGCCCGCCCAACCGGGTGGCCGATCTCAGCTTCAACGTCGGCGTCGGCACCGACAACTACGACAACAACGGGACCCCGGTGACGATCACCTGTGGCCCGGCCAACCCGTGCAAGCTCGTGCTCGAGATCCTCGTCCCGGCCGGCTTCGTGTTCACCTCGTTCCCCCTCGGGTACGCGGGGGCGTCGACGGTGCCGGGCGCGCCGGGTACGCCGACGCCGACGGCGGGGAACGCGTCGGTGTCGCTGACCTGGACCGCGCCAGCATCTGATGGCGGGGCCCCGATCGATTCGTATCGGGTGACGCCGTACATCGTGGGGGTGGCGCAGACGCCGGTGGTGACGCCGACGGCGGCGTTGACCTACAACG
>JADGOH010000004.1 GCA_017883025.1 Acidimicrobiales bacterium | reverse complement strand
CGGGTCGTCTCCTCGGTGAAGAAGGTGTGGAGGATCACCTCGTCGAAGCAGCGGCCGCCGAGGGCCAGCGACTGGGGGCCGAAGGCGACGAGGCCGAGGGGGAGGTGCTCGTCGATGGCGGCGAGGTAGAGGACCGGCCACGACCCGGCCGGGCCGTCGTGGCCCACGATGAACTCGCCCCGGAACAGGCGCCGAAGGATGCCGGCGAAGTCCTCGAGTGCGGCCGTGGTGATCCGGGGGATGCCGTAGGTGTCCTGGATGATGGGAATGCCCCGGCCGAGGCCGAGGACGAAGCGCCCGCCGGTCAGGCTCTGCATGGATCGTGCCAGCCCGGCCGTGATCAGTGGGTGGCGGGTGTTGTGGTTGGTGGCGGCGGTCACCACCGTCAGCTCCTCGCTGATCGCACCGGCGGCCCCGGACAGGACGCCGATCTCCTTCTTGTCGAACCGCTCCGACAGGAAGACCGAGCCGAGGCCGAGCTGCTCGCCGAGGCGGACCTCGTCGAGGAGGTCCCGGGTGCTGTCCGGCTGGCCGGCGAGTCCGTAGAACCCGAGCTCGGTGAGCCGGTCCGTCCGGGCGGGCGTGGGTGGGTCGGTCGACGGGGCGTCGGGGGTCACGGTGCCTCCTGGGGGCGAGCGTGCCGCGAACGTAGCAAGCGGGGCACCCGTGAGGTGCCCCGCTTGCCGGGTGGTGCCTGCGCCGACTGGGGAGGTCAGGCCTCGGTGTCCGCCGGGTCGTCGGTCGGGCTGCCGTCGGCCAGGATCAGGTAGATCCTCCGACGTGCATCGGTCAGGACGTCCGCCACTGCGGTGACCTGGCGCTCGGTGCCGGCCTCGGCCACCTGCTTGGTGGCCTTCATGACCTGGACCATGAGGAGCTTCAGGTCGACGAGGGAGCGGTCGGCGCTGCTGGCGGCGTCCTCCCACGGAGCCGGGCCGTCCCCGGCCGCTGCCGCCTCGGTCCGGCCCTCGGGCGTCAGTTCGAAGACCCGCTTGCCCTCCGCCTTGTCGGCGGTGACCAGTCCCTGGTCCTCGAGGGCCGACAGCGTCGGGTAGACGGATCCGGGGCTCGGCTGCCAGACGCCGCCACTGCGTTCGGTGAGCTCGGTGATGATCTGGTAGCCGTGCATCGGCTCCTCGGCCAGGAGGGCGAGGATGGCGGCGCGGACGTCGCCCCTGCGGACCTTGGGTCCCCGACCGAAGCCGGGGCCGAATCCGTCGGGCCGTCCCCGTCCCCGGCGTCGTCCACGGCCGCGGACGGCGCCGACCGTCACGTCGCCGCGTGCGGCCCACGGGGGACCGGCGTGGTGGCCGTGGTGCCCGGGGTGTGGTGTGTCGTCAGTGTGGTGTCCATGCATCAGGTGTGTCTCCTTGTTCGTTCGGTACGCCGGTCGTCCGACCGGCGTCTCTGTGTCGTAGGGCGCTCTATCCAGACCGCTCACGTACAATCACGATATATCGCAATACGCACGATGTCAACGTCGGGTCGCTGAGACCATGTCCCGAGGCCGGCCGTGTACCCCCGGGGCCGTGCCTACGACCGCATACGTGAGGGTGGCGTCCGGCAGGTGGACCGGTCGACGATCGCCGTGGACCCCGAACTCGGCCGGCCGGTGCGCGCCACCGCGGCCCCACAGGCTCCTGCCCGTCGACGCACCCGTGCGGCAGGACTGGGCCGTTCGCCGGGTCGCAGGTAGCGTCACCGGCGCGCGCCACGACGGTGCGCCCTGACACGAGGAGCCCTGCCATGAGGATCGGCGTCGTCCTGCCCCAGACCGAGATCGGGCCCACCGTCGGCGCCGTGCGGGCCTACGGTGTCGGCGTCGAGGAACTCGGGTACCAGCACGTCCTCGCCTACGACCACGTGGTCGGCGCCGATCCGGCCGTCCACGTGCCGTGGACCGGCCCGTACGATGTCGACACGGAGTTCCACGAGCCGTTCGTCCTCTTCGGGTTCCTGGCCGGGTGCACGTCGCTCGAACTGGTGACCGGGATCACGATCCTGCCGCAGCGTCCGACGGTCCTGGTGGCCAAGCAGGCCGCCGAGGTGGATCTGCTCACCAACGGGGGCTTCCGGCTCGGTGTCGGCATCGGGTGGAACCCGGTCGAGTACGAGGCGCTCGGTCAGGAATTCTCCACCCGGGGCCGGCGGATCGAGGAGCAGGTCGCCCTCCTGCGCGAGCTGTGGACGACGCGGTCGGTCACCTTCGACGGCGAGTTCGAGACCGTCACGGCAGCCGGCCTCGCCCCGCTACCCGTGCGGCGGCCCATCCCGATCTGGTTCGGCGGGATGTCGCCGAAGGCCTACGACCGCATGGGCCGACTGGCCGACGGTTGGTTCCCGCTGGTCCAGCCCGGGCCGAAGCTCGACGAGGCACGCGGGATCGTCGCCCGGGCGGCCGAGGCAGCCGGGCGCGACCCGGGCGCCATCGGGCTCGAGGGCAGGGTCGACTGGCGGGGCGACCGCGACGACGTGCTGGCGCGGATCGAGGGTTGGCGGTCGGCCGGGGCCACGCACCTCACCCTCAACACGATGGGGGCGGGTCTGGCCGACGTCGACGACCACCTCGCTGCGTTGGCGGCCGTGGCCGCGCGCCTGCCGCTCGATTGAACGGGTCGCGGGGCCGGCCATAGCCGGTGATCAACCAGGGACCGTCCGCCTGGCGCGCCATCGACACGGAGCCCGCTCCGAACCGCCTGTCCGGGGGCCCGATGGCCGGGCAGGGGCTTCCAGTGGTCGGGACCGGCGTCGATCCGGTGACCTCACGCTTTTCAGGCGCGCGCTCTACCAACTGAGCTACCCGACCTCGCCCCGGTGTCCCTCGAGGGGACTCCGGGGTGGCGGACCTGACGGGATTTGAACCCGCGACCTCCGCCTTGACAGGGCGGCGTGCACTCCAAACTGCACCACAGGTCCCCAACCAGCAACTGCACGCTGGGGAGTACGGCACCCCCAACGGGATTCGAACCCGTGTTACCGCCTTGAAAGGGCGGCGTCCTCGGCCGCTAGACGATGGGGGCTCGGTCCCGAATAGGGCTTACGGACTTTAGCAGAGGGATCAGAGGTCGCCTTCGGGCCGGCCCTCGTCCGGCAGATCGTCGGCGAGGACCTCGACCATCAGGTACTGGAGTTCACCCAGGAACACGAACAGCCCGTACTCGGCGGCCGCCGGGTCCCCGGGGTCGGGGGCCTCCATGTCCTCGTGGACGTCGAGCCGGGTCCCGAGCACCAGCCGCAGCGAGCCGATGGCGTCGAGCCAGGCGTGGAACTCGGCCTCGCTCAGCGTGTCGGCCTGGGCCGTCGCCACCAGGACCTCGAGGGACTGGGTGTGGTGGTTGACCAGCGCGGTGTCGACCAGCTCCCGGTACTCGCGCTCGGCCCCTGCCAGCTCGGCGGTCGGATAGGCCGGGGGGAAGAGGCGGCGCACCATGGGGTCACGGGACGTGATGGCCTCGGGCAATTGGAGGGCCAGGTCGGCGAGGACGATACGGGCATTGGGGTCGAGGCGGACGACGTAGCGGCCGTCCCGCCGGCGCCGGATGGGCGAGCTCACGTGGACTGCTCCATCGTGGCCCACAGGCCGTGCTCGTGGAGCCGGTAGACGTCGAGCTCGGCCCGCTCCCGGGTTCCCGAGGACACGACGGCCCGGCCCTTGTGGTGGACGTCGAGCATCAGGGCCGTCGCCTTGTCCTTGGGGTAGCCGAAGAGCTTCTGCAGGACGAAGGTGACATAGGACATCAGATTGATCGGGTCGTTCCAGACGATGACCAACCAGGGCTTGTCGGTGGCGAGGTCCGCGTCGAGTTCGGTGTCGAGGTCCACCTGGGGGACGGTCTCGGGTGGGACCACCCCGACCGCGGTCCCGTCCGTCTTGGCGCCGTCGGCCGGACCGGTGGCCCCAGCCCTGTCGTCCGTCCCGGCCCCCCGCCGTCGATGCGGGAGCTCCGCGCTCACGCCGGCTCCGGGACCTGAGCCGGCGCGGCGATCCCGGCGCCGCCCCCGGGACTCTCGCGACCGTCCCCGACCGCCTCGGGCAGGTGGTCGGACAGCCCGTGGTGGAACCACAGTGCGGTGGACCACACCAGCGTGGCCCCGACGACGTGGATGCCGACGAGCAGCGACGGCAGGTGGGTCAGGTACTGGGTGTAACCGATGACGCCTTGGGCCACCATGGCCCCGAGCAGGATGCGGCCCGACTCCTGGACGTGCGACGGCGCGTCCGACCGCCACAGGGCCCACAGGATCACGAGCAGGGCGATGGCGGTCACCCAGACCGCCTCGGCGTGGATGCGGGACATGTCGGCCAGGCCGACGTCCACCCGCTTGGCCCCCTTGCCGCCGGCGTGGGGGCCGGCCCCCGTGGTGGCGGTGCCGGCCACGAGCGCGACGACGAGGAGCACCAGGTAGGCCCGGGTCAGGAGCAGCACCCGGCGGCTCACGGCGAGCGTGCCCCGGCCCGGGGCGTGGTCGGCCCGTAGGCACAGGACGACGCTCACCGTCAGGAGGGCGATGCCCAGCATGAAGTGGGTCATGACGACGTAGGCGTTCAGCTTCGTGTAGACGACCACGGCCCCGAGCACCGACTCGCCCAGGATCCCGAGGATCAGGCCCCCGGACAGCCACCGCAGGTCCCGGCGGGCCGGCCGGCGGGTGAAGGAGGCCACGTAGGTCAGCGCACAGGTGATGACCAGGGCGAACACCACCATCCGGTTCCCGAACTCGATGACCGGGTGCAGGGAGGCGGCCGGGGTCAGCCGGCTGTGGGCGCACGTGGGCCAGTCGGGACAGCCCAGCCCAGAGTCGGACAGCCGGACGGCGGCGCCGGTGGCCACGTTGAGCACGATGGTGGCCAGCGAGATCCGGCACAGGAGCAGGAAGCCGCGCGGACTGGTCATGAGGGAGCGCACCGTCCCCCGATGGTATCGGCCCGTCTGCCCCCGGTCTGCAGGCGTGGCCCGGGCGGTTCCGGTCGGGTCGGGCCGGTCGGCGGGGTTGGGGCTAGTCTGGCGGGCGATGTCCGTCCCCGCCGTGGCCCTACCCGGTCGTCTCACCCTGGTCTCGCGCGTCAGTGCCTACGTGGCACTGACGAAGCCGCGCATCATCGAGCTCCTGCTCATCACCACCCTGCCGACCATGATCCTGGCCAAGGGCGGCCTCCCCGACGTCTGGCTCATGGTTGCCACCCTGCTGGGCGGCGCGCTGGCGGCCGGCGGGGCCAACGCCATCAACATGTACGTCGACCGGGACATCGACAAGCTGATGCACCGGACCCGCAATCGGCCGCTCGTCACCGGGGTGATCGCCCCCGGCAACGCCCTGGCGTTCGCCGTCACCCTCGAAGTGGTGGCGTTCGCCGAGCTGTGGGCCTGGGTGAACCTGCTGTCGGCCGTCCTCGCCGTGTCGGCCACCCTCTTCTACGTGTTCATCTACACGCTCTGGCTGAAGCGGACCAGCAAGCAGAACATCGTGATCGGGGGCGCGGCGGGCGCCATGCCGGTCCTGGTGGGCTGGGCGGCGGTCACCGACTCGCTGGCCTGGGCACCGGTCGTGCTGTTCGGCGTCATCTTCCTGTGGACGCCGCCCCACTTCTGGGCGCTGGCGTTCAAGTACAAGGACGACTACGAGGCGGCCAGTGTCCCGATGATGCCCGTGGTGGCGACGTTCCGGCGCACGGCCATGGAGATCATGGCGTACACGCTCGCGATGGTCGCCATGACCTTCGTGCTCGCGCCGGTCGCCCACCTCGGCCTGCTCTACGTGGTGGCGGCGGGCGTCCTCGGGGCCGGCTTCATCGCCCTGGCCGCCCGGCTGTGGGTCCAGGAGACCCCGAAGGCGTCCATGCAGCTGTTCAGCTACTCGATCACGTACCTGACCCTGCTGTTCGTGGTGATGGCGGTCGACGTCTTCATCACGCATTGACCACGCCGCCGGACCCGGCCGTCCCGGGGGTGGACGGGACCGACGCCGACGCCCCTGCGACCGGGCCGACGACTGCCGCCGTCCCGCCCGGGACGTCGCCGCCGGTGCAGCGTCCGCCACGCCGGCTGCGGGCGTTCCTGATCGGGGTGGTCCTCGCCGCGGCGCTCGCCGTCTTCCTGTTCGTGGGTCTCGGTACCACCTCGTCCACCGGTTCAGGCGGCGGCGCCGTCGTCCCTGTCGGCGCGACGGCTCCGAACTTCACCCTGCCGTCCGTCGTGAGTGGACCGCCGGTGGTGCTCGACGCACTGGGCGTCCGACGCCATCATCCCGTCGTGCTCAACTTCTTCGCGTCGTGGTGTGTCCCGTGCCAGAAGGAGACCCCGCTGCTCGCCACCACCGCGGCAGCGCAGCAGGCCAAGGGCTCGGTGATCCAGTTCGTCGGTGTCGACGCAGCCGACAAGCCGGCCGACGCCATCCCGTTCATCCAGAAGTCCGGGATCACCTATCCGGTGGGCCAGGACGCCGCGCTGCGGGTGACGGCCGACGTCTACGGACTGAACGGCGAGCCCCAGACGTTCTTCATCGACGAGTCGGGCACGGTGGTCGGCCACATCCTGGGGCCGGTCTCCCGGGTCCAGCTCGACGGCTGGGTCCACCGGCTAACCGGCGGCGGCTGAGCCGGCCCGGCCGGCCCGGCCACGCGCCGGCGCCGGCTACTCCCAGCGGAACGTGAGCGCGGCGGCCACCGGTGCGGCCACGGCCCACACGGCGAGGACCACCCAGTCCCGGGCCGCCACCGGCGAAGCGTGCCCGAGCGTCCCGTGCAGCGCCTCGGACAGGGCGGCGGCCGGCAGCACCTTCGACACGTCGGCCAACCACGTCGGCAGCTTGGCCAACGGGATGAGCATCCCCCCGAGCAGGAGCAGCACCACGAACAGGGCGTTGACGACGGCCAGGTTCACCAGCGGCTTGAGCGCGCCGGCCAGCAACAGGCCGATACCGCCGAAGGCCACGGTGCCGAGCACCATGGCGACCAGCGCCTCGCCGACCAGCGCTCCCGCCCCGCCGGGCCCTCCCGGATTCCAGCCCATGAGGTAGCCGATGGCCACGAGCACCCCGGCCTGGAGTAGCTCGACAGCCAGGACGGCCAGGATCTTGGCCGCCAGCAGCCGGGGGCGCCCGAGCGGGGTGGCGCCGAGGCGCTTCAGCACCCCGTAGCCGCGCTCGAAGCCGGTGCCGATGGACAGGGCGGTCATCGACGTCGCCATGACGGCGAGCGCGAGGATGCCCGGGACCAGGAAGTCGACCGGGTGCGGCGTGCCGGTGGGCAGCACGTGGACGGTGCTGAAGAACAGCAGGAAGACCACCGGGATCCCGAGGGTGAGGAACAGCGTCTCGCCGTTGGTGAAGATCATCGTCACCTCGGCCCGGAGCTGGGCGACGAGCGGCCGCATCAGCGTTCCCTCCGGCCGCGGCCGCGTCGTCCCCGCTTGGTGGGTCCGGCAGGATCGGGCCCGGGCTCCTCGCGGGCCCCGGTGATGGCCAGATAGGCCTCCTCCAGGGACTGTCCGGCGCGCAGGTCGCCCAGTGACAGGCTCCGCTCAGCCAGCCAGCCAGCCAGGTCGGCCACGACGGGCGGAGTCGCGGTGCCGGTGGGCAGGCGCAGTCGGTAGGCGCCGGGACGCTCCTCCTCGACAGATGTTCCCGGCCCGACGGCGGCGGCCAGCGCTGCGGTGTCGATCCCGGGGTCGGTGGAGAAGCGGATCGACCCGTCGGCGGTGCCAGAGGCCAGCTCGGTCGGCGTCCCCTCGGCCAGAAGCCGTCCCTTGTCGATGATCACGACCCGGTCGGCCACCCGCTCGGCTTCGGCCAGCTCGTGGGTGGTGAGCAGCACGCACAGCCCCTTGTCGCGCTGGGCGGTGACGAGGTCGCGGACCACGATGCGTCCCTCCGGGTCGACGCCGGCCGTCGGCTCGTCGAGGAAGAGGACCTCGGGCTTCCCCACCAGGGCGAGGGCCAGCGAGAGACGTTGCTGTTCGCCGCCGGACAGCCGCCGCCACGGGGTGCGTCGGGCCGCGGCCAGTCCGACCTGGTCGAGCAGGTCCTCGGGGTCCTCGGGGTCCGCGTAGTACGCGGCGAACAGGTGGAGCACCTGGGCGGGGCCCAGCATCGGGTAGATGCCGCCCTTCTGGAGCATCACCCCCATCCGCTTCACCAACGCGGCGTGGTCGCGCCCGGGGTCGAGGCCCAGCACCCGCAGGGTGCCGGCGGACACGGGCCGGTAGCCCTCCAGGGCTTCGACCGTACTGGTCTTGCCGGCGCCGTTGGGCCCGAGCAAGGCGAGCACCTCGCCCCGGTGCGCGGTGAACGACAGCCGGTCGACGGCCAGGGTGTCGCCGTAGCGGATGACGACCCCGTCGCACTCGACCGCGACCTCGTCGACACCGGACACGGCCGCGGCGCCGCCGGCGGGGAGTGTGTCGGCGTGGTCCACGGGTCGTCACGCTACCGTTGTGCCGACATGATCGATATCCGACTGGTCCGAGACGACACCGAGGCGGTCACGGCCGCACTGGCCCGACGGGGGGTCGACCCCGCGGAGGTCGTGCGCCTCGCCGCGCTCGACGTCGCCGCCCGAGCCGCCGTAGGCGAGCGGGACGAGGTGCGGGCCACGGTCAAGGTCCTCTCGAAGCAGGTGGGCGAAGCTCGGAGGGCGGGTGATACCGCGCTGGCCGAGCGGGTGGCGGATGACAGCCGGGCAGCGGGCAACCGGGAGCGCGAGCTCAACGCCGTGGCCGAGGGGGCCCAGGACGCAGTCCGCCAGGCCCTCCTGTATCTCCCCAACCTGCCGAGCCCGGACGCCCCAGACGGCGCCGGCGAGTCCGACAACGTGGTGGCCCGGACGTGGCCGGAGGCAGACCCCGCCTACACCGAGGCCCAGCGGGTCCCGCACTGGGACATCGGTGTCGAGCTCGGCCTGCTCGACATGGAGCGCGGCGCCAAGCTGTCGGGCTCGATGTTCCCCCTCTACCGCGGGTTCGGCGCCCGCCTCGTGCGGGCCCTGACCTCCTTCGCCCTCGACAGCCATTCGGACGAATTCGAGGAGGTGCGGCCGCCGACGATGGTGCTGACGGCCACCATGGTCTCGACCGGACACCTGCCGAAGTTCGAGGAGGAGGCCTATCACCTGGAGCGCGACGACCTGTGGGCCATCCCCACGGCCGAGGTGCCACTGACGTCGATGTGGCGGGGCGACGTCATGGAGGAATCCGATCTGCCCCTCAAGCTGACCGCCGGCACCGCCTGCTTCCGGCGCGAGGCGGGGGCCGCCGGCCGGGACACCCGGGGCCTGCTGCGGGTCCACGAGTTCGACAAGGTCGAACTGTTCGCCTACTCCACACCCGACCAGGCCCCGGCGCTGCTCGAGTCGATGGTGGCCCGGGCCGAGGCACTGCTGCGCCAGCTGGGCCTCCAGTACCGGGTACTCGACCTGTGCACGGCCGACATCGGGAATTCGGCCGCACGCACCTTCGACCTCGAGGTGTACTCGCCCGGCGTCGACCAGTGGCTCGAGGTCTCCTCGGTCAGCTGGTGCACCGACTACCAGGCCCGTCGGGCCAACATCCGCTACCGGCCCGAGTCCGGCGGGTCCCCGCAGTTCGTGCACACGCTCAACGGCTCCGCCCTGGCCTGGGCCCGGATCTGGGCGGCCCTGGTGGAGAACGGTCGTCGGGCCGACGGGTCGGTGGTGCTGCCCGAGGTGCTCGCCCCCTATCTTCGGGGCCAGACGGTCATTCCTGCCGCCGGCTGAGCGGGGGCCGGCCGATAGACCCCTGACGGGTCGACCGGATCAGTCGCGGGCTGCGTCGAAGCGGTAGCCGACACCCCGGATGGTGGTGATCAGCTTGGGGGAGGAGGGGTCCTCCTCGATGTGGGTCCGCAGGCGTTTGATGTGCACGTCGAGCGTCTTGGTGTCGCCGAAGTAGTCGGAGCCCCAGATGCGGTCGATCAGCACGTCACGGGTGAGCAGGCGGCCGGCGTTCTCCATCAGCAACGACAGCAGCTCGAACTCCTTGCGGCGCAGGTGGACCTCCTGGCCGCGAATGAAGACGAGATGGCGGTCGACGTCGACCTGGATGCCGCCGGCCTCGAGGACCGAGCCCTGGTCGCGGCGCCGCTCCGGCGAGCGGGGCGCACCGTCGGACTCCGGGGTCGGCGCACCTGTCGGGCGGTCGCCGTCACCCGCGGAGGACCCGGTGTCGGTGGGCGTGCGCCGCAGGACGGCGCGCATCCGGGCCACCAGCTCGCGCAGGCGGTAGGGCTTGGTCACGTAGTCGTCTGCGCCGACCTCGAGGCCGACGACGGTGTCGATCTCGGTGCCCTTGGCCGTGACCATGATGATCGGGACGGTCGAGTGGGCCCGGATGGAGCGGCACACGTCGATGCCCGACAGGCGCGGGAGCATCAGGTCGAGCAGCACCAGGTCGGGCTCGACCTCGGCGAACAGGCGGAGCGCCTCGGGCCCGTCGGTGGCCACGGTCACGTCGAACCCCTCGCGTGCGAGGCCGATGACGAGCGCGTCGATGAATGACTCGTCGTCCTCTGCCAGCAGCACCCGGGTCTGGGTCGGGACCTCGACCCCGCCCTTCCCGCCCTCGTCCTTGCTCACGGCTGCACTCTTACCCACGCGGGAGGCCTCGGCCACTCGGTCCGGTCCGCGGCGGTCACGCCGTGTACTCCGGAGGGTTCGGGAGGACCAGGGTGAAGGTGGAGCCCTCGCCCTCGCGCGAGTCGACCTCGACGCGGCCCTGGTGGTTGCTGGCCACGTGGCGGACGATCGAGAGACCGAGGCCGGTGCCGCCCGTGGAGCGGCTGCGGCCGTGGTCCACCCGGTAGAAGCGCTCGAAGATCCGCTCGAGGTCACGGGTCGGGATGCCCACCCCGGTGTCGGACACCGACAACCGGATCTCGCCGTCGGCCTGACATCCCGAGACCTGCACGCTGGTGTCCTCGTAGGAGAACGTCACGGCGTTCTCGAGCAGGCTGTGGATGGCCGAGACCAGCTGGCGCCGGTCGCCGACCACGTGGATCGGCGGGTCGGGCTCGTCGAGCTCGATGGTGATGCGCCGCTGCTCGGCGGCGCTGCGGACCCGTTCGACGGCCTCGGCCATGACCAGGTTGACGTAGATGGGCTCCCGGGGCGGGGCCTCCTCGGACTCGATCCGGCTGAGGTCGAGGAGGTCGTCGATGATGCGACTGACCCGGAAGGCCTCGGCGTGGATGCGCGACGCCAGCCGCTGGGCCACTTCGGGGTCGGGCTCGACCGTCAGCGTTTCCGCCAGGAGCCCGAGGGCCCCGATGGGCGTCTTCAGCTCGTGGCTCACGTTGGCCACGAAGTCGCGCCGGATCTCCTCGAGCCGGCGACGCTCCGACACGTCCTCGATGATGGCGATGACCCCCAGGGGCCGGCGGCCGTCGTCGATGAGCCGGGTGCGGACGGCCAGGGTCTGGCGCGGCGGGCCGTACAGGTCGAGGGTGCGCTCGGCCGAGCCCTCCTGCCAGGCGTTCTCGAGGAGCTCGGTGACCGCCTGGGCGGCCAACGCGTCGCCGTGCCGGTTGTTCATGAGCGCCACGGCGCGTGCGTTGCGGAAGGCGACCTCGCCGTTCTCGTCGCACACGATGACGCCCTGGGTGAGCGTGTCGAGGGCCCGGCGCAGGCGGATGGCGTCCGAGCTGGCCTCCGTGACGGCCTCGGCGGCGTCGCCGGCCACCTTCTCGAGGTGGCTGAGGACCGGCTCCATGCCTGCGTCGTCGGGAGCCTCCACGCCCAGCCGGTTGGAGAGCGCGGTGAGCCGTTGTTGCAGGCTGCGCCGTCCGGCGCGGCGGCCGAACTGGTTGGCGATGACGACGGCGATGACCGCCACCACGCCCAGGACGATGTACCCGATCACGTACGGCTGCACCGTCCCAGTGTGGCAGGCCGTGGCCTGTGCGGTGACCAGCCCGCCGCGGCCGATGGAAACTACATGAGAAATAATGAAACATCTTGAAATGAGGTAGATGTGTTCCTAGGGTGGGCGCATGCACCCCGTCACCCTGCTCACGTTCGTCCCGCACCGGCTCGTCGCCGTCACCATGACGCCGGACCCGGGCCAGCTACCCGGTGGCCAGGTGCTGCAACGGCTCACCGACGGCCTCGGCGGGTGGGCGCTGGTCCTGTCGCTGGTGGGCCTCCTGGTCGGCGCCGCGGCCTGGGCGCTCGGGGCACACAGCCAGAACTACCAACAGTCCTACAGTGGCCGGAAGGCCGTGCTGGTGTCCGGGTTCGCCGCGCTGCTGATCGGCGCCGGCCCGGCCATCGTGAACTTCTTCTTCGCCACCGGCCAGGGAGTGCACTGAGTGTCGGCCCTCGTGGGTCTCCCGGTGCTCCCTCCGGTGGGCTGCCCGTCAGCGGCGGGCGCCCTCGGCGGCAGCGGGCTCGGCGCCGCCTGCTCGGTGGCGGGCGGGGTCACCCACGACGTCGGGTCGGCCGTTGGGTCGGCCGTGGGCTTCGGGGTCGGGAGCGTGCTCGATGCGGTCAGCAGCTGGGTGACCGGCGGAGCGGCCTGGCTGCTCAGCCAGATCGGCGGGGTCCTGTCAACCACCGCGGCCATCGACCTCGGCGCGCCGTGGTTCCGGTCCCACTACGCCACCATGGCGGCCCTCGCCGGCGTTGTGGTCGTCCCCCTGCTACTGCTCGGCGTGCTCCAGGCCCTCTACCGGCAGAGCGCGGGGCTGCTCCTGCGATCGGTCCTCGTCAACGTGCCGCTGGCGGTCCTGCTCACGGCGGTTGCGGTCAGCCTCGTGCAGGTCGGCCTGGCCGTGACCGACTCGCTGTGCGCTGCCGTGTCCAACGGGGCCGACCTCGACGCCGGCCACTTCCTCGGCACGGTGACCTCCGCCCTCGCCCCGTCCGAGGCCGCCCAACCGGGCGGCGCACCGACCTTCGTCCTCTTCCTCGGCGGCGTCGCCGTCGTCGTCGGCGCCGTCCTCGTCTGGTTGGAACTGCTCCTGCGGTCCGCGGCCGTCTACGTGGCCGTGCTGTTCCTCCCCCTGGCGCTGGCCGGCCTGGCGTGGCCGGCCATCAGCCACTGGGCACGCCGCCTCGTCGACACCCTGGCCGCCCTCGTGCTCTCGAAGTTGGTCATCGTGGCCGTCCTCAGCCTGGCGGCCGGAGCCCTGGCGGGGGGGACGGGCTCCATCCCATCGGGCGCCGCAGGAAGTGGGGGCGGGTTCGCATCGATCCTCGGCGGGGCAGCCCTGCTCCTGCTGGCGGCATTCGCCCCGTGGTCCCTCTTCCGGCTCCTCCCCTTCCTCGAGGCGGGAGCCGTCGGCCATCTGGAGGGGCTCACCCACCGGGCCCGCCACCAGGCAGCGGCACCGGCGACGGGGCTGGCTGCGGTGGCCATGCGCGCCGCCGCCGTCGGCTCGATGACGGGCAACGTCGGACATGTCGGCGTGCTCGGGCCGGCCGCCTCCGGTGGCGGCTCGGCGGCCGGCGGGTTGTCGAGGCTCCTCCCCGATGGCGGTGCCGGCGGCCCCGGCGGGAGCAGTCGGGGCGAGGAGTCATTCGACCCCTACCGCCCCGACGACTGGCAGGGCCCCCAGCCGTGGGAGCCCGGGGGCTCGATCACGATGATGCCCCCGAGCCCCAACTCGGACTACGTGATGGCACGGTTCGCCGCCACCGAGGCCAAGTACGCACCGCTGTACGAGGCGGCCCGCCTGGCCGACGACGCCGAGGCCGCCGCCCGCGACCGTGGCCCGGTGCCCGGCGGGTCGGACAGGGCCGTCCCCGTCATGCCTCCCGGTGTCACGTACGTGGCCACGCTTCCCCGGGCCAGCGGGACGAAGTACCCCCACCACCTCGGTCGGGACCACCTCGGCCCCGTCCTCGTCTCGGACCGCCCCCGCCCGGACGGACCGACCCGGTGACGGGTGACGGGAACAGCGGGCAGCCCGGGCGGGTCCGCTACCGGTTCCCTCCGCTCGAGCGGCGTGGGGTGATCGCCGGCTGGCGGGGCGGCCAGGTGGGGGCGGTCGCCGTCGGCCTGGTGCTCGCCGTACTGGCCGTCCGTAGCCGGCCGTCGCTGTCCGGCGTGGTCGTCGCCGTGACACTCGTCGGCGCGTCGGTCGCCCTGGCGTTCTGGCCCGTCGCCGGCCGCACCGGTGAGCAGTGGCTCCCGGTGCTGGTGCGGTGGGCCCGGGCCGGGGTCACCGGCCGCCGGTTCCAGCCCGACCCCCGCCCGGCCCACGGCAGCCGGGCGCGCGTGGCCGGCGACGGGCACAGGTCACCGGTCGGCGACCCGGAGTTCGAACGGCGTGTCACCACCTCGGTCTTCGACGGCCTGCGGGTCACGTCGTCGGGCGGCGCGATGGGCAGGAGCGGGGCCGCGGACGGGGACGCCGGCTTCGGCATGGTGGTGGACGCTCGGGCCCGGACGGTGACCGCCGTGCTGGCCGTGCGCGGGCACAGCTTCGCCCTCCTCGGTCCGGACGAGCAGGACGCACGTGTGGCGGCGTGGGCCCGGGTACTGGCCTCCCTCGCCCGCGAGGGCTCGGTCGTCCACCGGCTGCAGTGGGTCGAGAACTGCCTGCCCGACGACGGCGGTGCCGCGCTCGCGCACCTGGCGTCGCACGCCGTACTCGATCCCGATGCGCCTGCCGCCCGCTCCTACCGGTCCCTGCTCGGCGAGTCGGCGCCGGTCACCCGGCGCCACCGGGTGCTGGTGGCCGTCACCGTCCACCGGGGCCGGTCGGCCCGTGCGGTGCGCGGAGCTGGTGGGGGCCTGGGCGGCGCGGCCGCCGTGCTGGCCCGCGAGGTGGCCGCCGTGCACCGGTCGCTGACGGCCGCCGACCTCGGCGTCGACGGCGTGCTCGGTCGCGGCACGCTCACCGGGCTGTTGGCCGAAGCGCTGGGCCCGACCTCAACGGCAAGGGCCGAGCGCCCACCTGGCCCGTCCCTTGCCGGTCCGCCGCACGTGCGGCCCTGGCCCATGGGGACCGCCGTGCAGTGGGAGTCGGTGCGGACCGACGGCGCATGGCACGCCGTCTACTGGGTGAGCGAGTGGCCGCGCGTGGACGTCCACCCGGACTTCCTCGGGCCACTGTTGTTCGCCCCGCTGCGCCGCACCCTCTCGGTGGTCCTGGAGCCCGTCGACCCGGTCCGTGCCGCCCGTCAGGTGGCCCAGGCCCGCACGGCCGGTCTGGCGGACGGCGAGCTCCGGCGCCGGAACGGGTTCCTCTCATCGGCTCGGCACGCCCGCGAGCACGCCAGCATCGAGGACCGGGACGTGGAGCTGGCCGACGGCCACGCCCAATTCCGCTTCAGCGGCTATGTCGGCGTCACCGCCGACACGGAGGGCGAGCTGGTGGCGGCGTGCGCGGCGCTCGAGCAGAGCGCCGGCCAGTCGAGGCTCGAGGTCCGACGCCTCTACGGCCAGCAGGGCGCAGCCCTCCTCTGCCTGCTGCCGCTGGGCCGGGGGCTGTCGTGACCAGGATCGGGGCTCGGCTGGAGCCCGGGCTGCCCGCCCATGTGGCCACCACCCGCCACCTGTGCGCTGCCTACCCGCTGGTGGCGGAGGCCGGGCTCGGGCACGAGGGCGTCCTGATCGGCCGCGACGTGCTCGGCGGCTCGTTCGTCTACGACCCCTTCGCCCTCTATCGGAGCGGGGCGGTCACCAACCCGAACATGGTGGTCATCGGTCAGATCGGTCGCGGCAAGAGCAGCTTCGTGAAGTCGTATCTCTGGCGCCAGGCCGTCTTCGGCCGGAGCGCATGGGTCATCGACCCGAAGGGGGAGTACGGGCCCCTGTGCCACGCGTGGGGCGTGGCCCCGGTGGCGCTGCGGCCCGGCGGGCCGGTGCGCCTCAACCCGCTCGACACCGGTGCCGTCGACCTGGTGCCCGGCTCGCCCGACGCCGTCGGGAGGACCGTGACCGACCCGGCGGGCGCCCGCCGTGCCGTGCTCACCGCGTCGCTGGCCGTGTCCTGCCTCGGCCGGAACCTGCTCCCCCGGGAACGGGCGGCCGTCGACGCGGCACTGGACGCGGCCACGGCCCGTGCCGCCGCAGCGGCCACGGGAGGCGCCCGGCCGGCGGCGCCGACCCTCCCCTACGTCGTCGATGCCCTCCTCGACCCCGGGCCCGGTGCCGCCGCCGCGCTTCGGACCACCCGGGCCGAGCTGGTGGAGGACGGCCGGGACGTCGCCCTCGAGCTCCGCCGACTGGTCCACGGCGACCTGCGGGGCATGTTCGACGGCCCGACGACCGGCGGCCTGCGGCTCGACGGCCCGCTCGTCGTGCTCGACCTGTCCGCCGTCTACCATTCGCCGGCGCTGGGCGTGCTCATGGCGTGCGCCGCGGCGTGGCTGCAGAGCGCAGTCGAGGCCCGTCACCGCAACCGCATCCTGCTGGTGGTCGACGAGGCGTGGGCCATCCTCGGCAATCTGGGTGTGGCCCGGTGGCTGCAGTCGTCGTGGAAGCTGTCGAGGGCGCTGGGCGTGGCCAACATCGCCATCCTCCACCGCTTGTCCGATCTGGCCTCGGTCGGGGCGGCCGGGTCCGAGCAGGTGCACCTGGCCGAGGGCCTGCTGGCGGACTCGGAGACGCGGGTGGTCTATGCACAGTCCCCCGGCGAGATGGCCCGCACCGGTGAGCTGCTCGGTTTGACGGGGACCGAAGCCGACCTGGTCAGCACCCTGCCGCGTGGGACGGCCCTGTGGAAGGTCGGCCGCCGCTCGTTCCTCGTGGAGCACCGACTGGCCCGGGGTGAGCGATGGCTCGTCGATACCGACCGGGCCATGATCGACACCGCCACCGGATCGGCACGTGCGGGGCCGCTGGTTGCGGCGCCCGAATGGTGACGGCACTCGCAGCTGCCGGCATCGGCATCGGGGCGGCGGCCGTCCTGGTGGCCGGCCTGCCCCGGCCGGTTCGGACGGACGGTTCCGGCCGGGCGAGCGGCCGATCCGGCGTCCGGCCCGCCGCCCGTTGGGCCCGAACCGGCGACCTCGGTTCGCTGGTGGTCCGAGGTGGCCCCCGTCCACCGCCGGTCGGGCGGCTCGTGCTCGGTCGCGTGGGGCGGCGGCGGGTTGCGGCCGAGCGGGCCCAGTCGGTGCTCGTGTTCGGACCGACCCAGTCCCACAAGACCACCGGGTTCGCCGTGCCTGCCATCCTCGGGTGGGACGGGCCGGTGGTGGCCGCCAGCGTGAAGTCGGACCTGCTGGACCACACCGTCGGCCACCGGGCCGACCTCGGCGCCGTCCACTGCTTCGACCCGACGGGGGTGACCGGGCGCCCCGCCACGGCGTGGACGCCCCTGCCCCAGGCGCGCACGTGGCCCGGAGCGAGGCGGGCCGCCTCCACCCTCACCGAGGTCAGCCGGGCCCAGGCGGGATCGATGACCGACGGTGACTTCTGGTACACGACGGCGTCCCGCCTGCTGGCGCCACTGCTGTTCGCCGCGGCCACCTCGGGCAGGGGCATGGCTGACGTGGTCCACTGGGTAGAGACCGGGGAGGAACACGAGGTGCTCGACCTCCTGGCCGCTACCGGGGTGCCCGAGGCGGTCGACGCCGCCCGGTCGGCGTTCGGCAAGGAGGAGCGGCAGCGCAGCTCGATCGTGACGACGGTCGAGACCCTGCTCGAGCCCTTCGCCGGCGCCGCCCCGTGGGGCGCGCCCGAGCTCGACGCCGGCGCGCTCCTCTCCGCCGCCGACACGCTCTACCTGTGCGCCCCGGCCCACGACCAGCGCCGGCTGACCCCGTTGTTCGTCGGGGTGCTGCGCGCCGTGCTCGACACCGCCTACGACCGGGTGGCCCGCACGGGTCGGCCGCTCGACCCGCCGCTGCTGGTGGTCCTCGACGAGGCCGCCAACATCGCCCCGGTGCCCGACCTCGACGCGCTCGCCGCCACGGCCGCCGGCCACGGCATCCAACTGGTCACGGTGTGGCACGACCTGGCCCAGTTGACCGCCCGGTTCGGCCCCCGGGCCACGACCGTGGTCAACAACCACCGGGCCAAGCTCTTCCTGTCGGGCATCTCGGACCCGTCCACGCTCGACTACGCCAGCCACCTGATCGGCGACGAGGAGCCGCACCTGGCCGCCACCACCGCCGGCGGACGGGCCGGGCCGAGCACGACACGGTCGCCGACGGTGCGGCGGCTGGCGCCTCCGGACGCCCTGCGCCGGGTACCGCCGGGCTCGGGGGTCCTCGTCTACCGCGACCTGCCGCCGGCCCGGGTCACGTTGCGGACCTGGTTCGACGACCCGTGGCTGCGGGTCCGGGCCACCCGTCCCGGGGGCCCCGCGCCGACGGGCGACCCGGGTGGCCGCTAGCGTCGTCCCCATGACGCTCCGGGGGAACCGCGTCCGCCTGCTCGCCGCCGTGTGCGTCGTGCTGTCGGCAACACTCACCGCTTGCTCGTCGGGTTCGACGGCGAGTCCGACGACGAAGGGGTCGGCGACACTCGCCTCCTCGGTGACCGACACGTTCGGGCCCTCGAGCGCGTTCAGCCCGTCGTCGGCAGCCGTCAACGGCTCGACCGACGTCTACCACTGCTTCCTGGTCGACCCCCACCTGGCGAGCGACCGCGAGCTGGTGTCGAGTGAATTCCTGCCCGGTGCGCCCAAAGAGGTGCACCACGCCATCTACTTCCTGATCCCGCCGGCCCACGTGGCCGAGGCGCGGGCACTCGACGCCGGGAGCAACGGCAGGGGGTGGAGCTGCTTCGGTGCCCCCCTCAACCCCAGCGGCACCTTCGACAACACGACGTGGCTGGGCGGCTGGGCGCCCGGGCCGATCGTGCCGCACCCGACGCCGGCGGGTACCGGCATCGGCATGCCGGCCGGGAGCCTCGTGGTCATGCAGATCCACTACAACCTGTTGGCGGGCACTGCTCCCGACCGGAGCCGGGTGCGCATCACCACCGTGCCGGCGGCGGGGAGCCACCTGCAGGAGCTCGTGGCCACCAAGTACGTGGCCCCGCCCGACCTCCCGTGTCCGACCGGGGTGACGGGCCCCCTGTGCGACCGTCAGGCCTCGATCGCCGACCTCGTGGCCCGCACGGGGCCACAGGCACAGGCGCTGCTCGACGCCATCGAACTGGCGTGCTCGTCCGACCACGACGCGGCGCACCCGCAGGTCTCGGGGAACCTGGTGTCCACGACGTGCTCGTGGTCCGTGGACAAGTCGGAGCACATACTGGGCGCCACACCGCACATGCACCTGCTCGGGCAGTCCGAAACCATCTCGCTGGTCTCGGGGTCCACCACCACGGTCCTGGCCAAGGTCGCCCACTACAACTTCGACGGCCAGGTCTCCTACCCGGCGCCGGCCGGCACGTACGCCCGTCCGGGGGACAAGGTCCAGGTCACCTGCACCTACGACCCGACACTGCGCCAGGAGCTGCCGTCCCTGCGCAAGCTGCCGGCCCGGTATGTGACCTGGGGCGACGGCTCCTCGGACGAGATGTGCCTCGGCACCGTGGGCTGGGTGGCCCACTGAGCCCGACCGGTCCTGGGCCAGTGAGGTGACGGGGCCCGGCACGGACTCGGGCACCGTGGCCACGGTGCCGCGACGACGTCAGTCGGCCCGCAGCCAGTCGGTGGTCATGCCGACCACGGCGGACCCGTCGTGGTCGCTCAACTTGTAACCGGTGAACGTCCGCGACCAGTGCGACGTCTGGTGCCGGAACGCCGGGGAGTCGGTGACCATGGCCGTGAGCACCACCTCGGCGACGTCGTCGCCGGTCTGGGCCGCCTCGGGGTTGGCGAACTCGGCCATGATGTGGCGCATGTAGGACTGCATGGCCGGCTCGTACTCACCGGCCTCGGCGAAGATCTTCGCCACGTCGACGCCGACGTTGTTGACGAACTCGGTGGACACCGGCCCCGGCTCGATCACCGAGACGAGCACGCCGACGGTGGCCGCCACCGGGGCGAGGCTCTCCATGAAGCCCTCGACGGCGAACTTGGCCGCGCAGTAGGCCTCGTTGAAGGGTTGGCCGACCACGCCGCCCACGCTGGTGACGGTGACGACCCGGCCGCGGCTCGCCCGCAGGTGGGGCATGGCCGCCTTGGTCACGGCGACGACACCGAAGAAGTTCACCTCCATGACGTCGCGCATGTCGGCCATCGACACCTGCTCGATCGTTCCGACGAACCCCCGCCCGGCGTTGTTGACCAGGATGTCGAGCGCGCCGTGGTCGGCGACGACCGCGTCGATGCAGGCGGCGATCGACGCCTCGTCGACGACGTCGAGCCGGCGGATGTCGAGCTCCACGCCGGCCGCCTCGGCCGTCGCCCGGAGCGCCCCGTCCTTGGAGGTGTCGCGCATGGTGGCCACGGTGGTGAAGCCGTGCTTGGCCGCGGTCACCGCCGAGGCGAGGCCGATGCCAGAAGAGGTGCCGGTGATCAGGACGACAGGAGACATGGGGGAAGGACCTTTCCGTTGCGTGTCCCTCAGCCTAGAGAACCGTCGGGCCGCGGGTTCGGTCGCCGTGCGCCTTGCCGGCCAGGGGTCAGAGCGACGCGGCGCGCTCCTGGACGGGCACGAGGTCGTCGAGCTGGGCCCGCAACGAGTCCTCGTCGATCGGGATGAGCAGGGCGGAGACGGCATCAGCGCCGGCCTCCGCGTAGCGGGCGGCGATGTCGGCGTCGAGGGGCTGGAAATAGGGGCAGACGGTGACCTCGACGTCGGCCCGGGACCGACCCTCCTGGGCCAGCAGTCCGTCGAGCCGGGCGAGCGGCTCGGCCAGCTCCTCGGGGGCCCGGTTGAACGTGTGCCACCCGTGCCCGGCCCGGGCCACCCGTGCCAGCGCAGCGTCCGACTCGCCACCGATGTGGACCGGCACCGGCGACTGCACCGGCTTCGGGAACATCTGGCAGGGGTTGAGCGAGTAGAACTCCCCCTCGAACTGCGACGTGTCGTCGACCCAAAGGGTGCGGAGCACCTCGAGGTACTCGTCGGTCCGCCGGCCCCGCTGGGGCCAGGGCACGTTGACGGCCCGGAACTCCTCCTCGAGCCACCCCACGCCGATGCCGAGGTCGACGCGTCCGCCCGACAGCCAGTCGAGGGTGGCCACCTCCTTGGCGGTGTACACGGGGTTGCGCTGGGGGAGCAGGACCATGGCCGTGCCCAGCCGGACGGTCGAGGTGTGGGCGGCCAGGAACGAGAGCGAGTTCAGTGGCTCGAGCAGCCCGGTGCCCGGGGGCGCGGGGATCTTGCCGTCGTCGGCGTACGGGTACGACGAGGCGTAGTCCTCGAACAGGACCACGTGCTCGCCCACCCACAGCTCGGCGAACCCCCGTTCCTCCGCCTCGCGGCCGATGGCGGCCAGCAGTTCCGGCGTGGCGAACGGGGTGGCGGTGGGGATCCAGAGGTCGACGCGCATGCGCCTGTTCTAGACCACCCGGGCCGGGACCGGTCGATCCCGGCTCAGGCGGTGACCGACGGGGCCACCAGCGGCCACGGCCGCTCACGTTCGGCCAGCCGGGCCAGCTCGAGCAGCACCTGCTCCTCGTGGTGCCGTCCGATGATCTGCATGCCGACCGGGGCGCCGTCGACGGTGCCCACGGGGATCGAGACGGCGGGCAGCCCGGAGAGGTTGGCCGGAATGGTGAGGGCCCCGTTGTTGCCGATGGCCTTGTCGAATCCGTAGGTGGCGATGAGGTCGACGTCGCCCACCTTGGTGGGCATCGGCCCCGCGGCGCCGAAGGCGATGTCGGGGTTGGTGGCGGCAATGACGACGTCCGCCTGGTCGAACAGGTCGGCCATCTGCTCGTTGAGGGCGATGCGGAACAGCTCCGCCTTGCCCGCCGACTCGATGCTGTAGTGGTGGGTGGCGAGGTTCATGCCGATCTGGATCTCGGGGGTCAGGTCGTCGTTGCAGCCCGGGAACCGGTCGCCCAGCTCGCCCACCAGGCCGACCAGGTTGGACAGTGCCCATTCGAGCCCGCCCTGTGGGAGCTGCACGACGACGTCCACGCGGTGCAGCCCGGCGTCGGCGATGAGCGCCTCGGCCGCGTCGACCACCAGGGCGGCCACCCGTGGCTCGACGACGGCCGCGCCGAGGTCGACCGACACGACGGCCCGCTTGCCGGTGAGGTCGAGCGAGCCGAGGCCGGCCTCCCACCCACCGACCGTCGGCAGGCTGAGGTTGTCCCGGGGGTGGAAGCCGTTGCACACGTCGAACCACCGGGCGGTGTCGCGCACCGACCGCGACACGCAGCCCAGCGTCACGGTCAACGGCGGCTGCAGCGTGACCGGCCCCCTGGGGATGCGGCCGTAGGTAGCCTTCAACCCGAACAACCCGGTGAAGCCGGCCGGGATCCGGATGGAGCCACCCCCGTCGCCGCCGGTGGCGATGGGAAGCAGCCCCCCGGCCACGGCGGCGGCCGAGCCGCCCGACGAGCCGCCGGGGGTGCGCTCGGTGTCCCACGGGTTGCGGGTGATCCCGTGCAGCTTGGTCGAGGTGCAGTTGACGCCGCCGAACTCGGAGGCGGTGGTCTGGGCGGCCAGCACGGCGCCGGCGGCGCGCAGCCGGGTGACGTGGGTCGAGTCGAACGGGGACGTGCGGTCGGCGAACACCAGGGAGGCCTCGGTGAAGGGCCATCCCTCGACGGGCTCGAGCTCCTTCACCCCGATGGGCACGCCCCCGAACGGCAGCGACACGTCGGCCGACGCCGCCTGGGCCCGGGCGGCGTCGGTGTCCAGGTGGCTGACGGCGTTGAGGTCGGACGCGGCGATGGCGCCCAGTGACGCCTCGAGCGCCTCGGTCGGGCTCAGGGTCCCGGCCCGGAAGGCGTCGACGAGCGAGCAGGCGTCTTCCAACCACGGTTCGGTCATGGACCGGGACGTTACCCCTACGGAGTCGCAGGCGCTCGGGGTGACGTGGCACGGCACGCGCCGGAGCGCACCCGGGCGCCGGGGCGATCCGATGCGCGGTCGTGCCGGGACCGGCCGGGATCTAGCGTGAGGGCATGACCACGAGCGACGACACCGGAGCGGCCCCGACCGTCCCCGCAGGCAGTGCCGACCCCACTGCCGCCCCGCAGCACCCGTTCACCCTCGCGGTGGACATCGGCGGAACCGGGCTGAAGGCGTCCGTCCTCGATGGCTCCGGGGCCATGGTGGCCGACCGGGTGAAGATCCCCACCCCCTACCCTCTGCCCCCCGACAAGCTGGTGGCGTCGCTGAAGCGCCTGGTCGCGCCGCTGCCGGCGGCCGAGCGTGCGTCGGTCGGGTTCCCCGGGATGGTGCGGGACGGCCTGGTGCTGTCCTGTCCCCACTTCGTGACGGTCAGCGGGCCGGGGAGTGCGATCGACCACCACCTGGTGCGCCTGTGGGACCGGTTCGACCTGGCCACGGCGCTGCACCAGGAGTTCGGGGTCCCGACGAAGGTCGCCAACGACGCCGATATCCAGGGCGCAGCCGTGGTCCGGGGTGAAGGCCTGGAACTCGTGGTCACCCTCGGCACGGGATTCGGGACCGGCCTCTTCTACAACGGCGAACTCCTGCCCCACCTGGAGATCGCCCACCAGCCGTTCCGGAAGGGGGAGGACTACGACGACCAGCTCGGTGAGGCCACCCGCAAGGAGATCGGTGAGGACCGGTGGAACAAGCGGGTGACGAAGGCGATCGCCAACATGCGTGCCCTCACGGCGTTCGACCACCTCTACATCGGTGGCGGCAACTCCCGTCGGGTACTCCGCAACCACCTGCCGGACGACGTGACGGTGGTGGACAACACAGCCGGCATCCTCGGCGGGTTCCGACTGTGGGTCCCGCGGACCGGGCACGCGCCGTCGCCGGCCGGCGGAGCGGGCCCCTCTGCCTGAGTCGTCACCGGCTCCCGGACCAGGCCCGGCTCAGCCCTGCCAGCGACGCCAGCGGCGCTCGACCTCCTTGAGCTCGCGCTTCCAACCCGTGCGCGTGTCGGCCGCCACCTCGCGTTGGAGGACCACCAGGCGCCCGGCGGCGTCGGCCAGGTCGACTTGCTGGTCGGCCAGCGCCTCGAGCCACCCGATGGCAAACACCGTGTCGTGGAGGTCGCCCAGCTTGCTCTGGAGCCGTTCGGCCGCCTTGGCGGTCTTGCGGGCCGGCCTGCCCTCGACGAGGGCGAGGGTCTCACACCCGTAGCGCAGGTCCTTGAGGCGTATCCGGAGCTGGTGGAGGTGGGCGTCGGTCGGATCCTTGCGTGCCGTGCGGCCGGCGCCGCGAACGTCGCGCCAGGTCCGCTCGAGCATCGACGGGAGCACCTCCGTGGCGGGCTTGTCCGCCTTGACCTTGAAGGCGGGCCCCTCCCAGAGCACCATCATCTGCTCGGTCAGGTGGAACCGCCGTGGGCCGGCCCGGTCTGCGGCCAACCGGACGGCGACCTCGTCGCGCCGCCAGTCGACGACGGCCAGCAGCCGCGCCACCTCGTCGGCCTCGAGCGCGTCCGGTCCCTGCTCGGCGATCATTCCGGCCAGGATGTCGAGGTCCCGGGAGTGCCCCAGCTCGTTGCCGTACCAGGCGAGCTCGGCCCGGAGTGCGGTGCCCCAACCCGGGTCGAGGAGGAGACGGAAGGTCCGGAGGTTCGAGCGGACCCGGCGCATGGCCACCCGGCTCTGGTGGATGCGCTCGGCCCGGTCGGCGCGGCGCTCGGTCCCCCGTAATGACGCCACGGCCGACTGCGCCCACAGTGGACGGGGCCCCATGGCGTGGGTGAGCGCGCTGACGTCGCCGGTGCTCCGTGCCCCGTCGCCGAGGTCGTTCAGGAGGAAGGTCCGGGCCGCCATGGCGAGGACACGGTGGAGGACCATTCCGGCGGACGGGTCGGGGACCCGGGCGTCGACGTGGGGCCGCCGGTCGCGACTGTGAGGCGTCGAGGGGTCCCGACCCTCGTCCACATCGTCCTCGAGCGGTTCGCTGTCCATGGAGGGACCTCCGCCCACCAGACTACGAGTGCACGGGCGCGTGAGGTGACCGGGGATCCGGTGACGACCGCCCCGGTACGCTCGGGCCATGCGTGCTGTGACGATCGTCGAAGGGGAGCTCCTGTGGAACGAGCACCCGGATCCCGTCCCCGGGCCGGGACAGGTCGTGGTGGCGGTGGCCGCTGCCGGCATCAACGGCGCCGACATGCTCCAGCGGAAGGGCTTCTACCCGGCGCCTCCGGGCTCGCCGGCCGACATCCCCGGGCTCGAGTTCTCCGGCACGGTGCTGGCCAACGGTGACGGGGCCGTCCGGTTCGCCACCGGCGACCGCGTCATGGCCATCTGCGGAGGCGGCGGCCAGGCCGAGCAGGTGGTGGTCCCCGAGTCGCACCTGCTGCCGGTGCCCGACGGCGTCGACCTGGTGCACGCCGGGGGATTCCCCGAGGCGTTCTCGACCGCGCAGGACGCACTGTTCACCCAGGCCGACCTGTCCGAGGGCCACTCCGTGCTCATCTCGGGTGCGGCCGGGGGCGTCGGCACCGCCGCCGTGCAGCTGGCCGCAGTGGCCGGTGCCCGGGTGGTGGCCACCGTGCGCAACCCGGACCATCACGAGGCAGTGCGCACCCTCGGCGCGGACGTGGTGGCCCTGCCCGACGCGGTCGCCGAACACGGCCCGTACGACGTGTCACTCGAACTGGTCGGGGCCCCCGGAGTGGAGGCGGTGCTCCCGCACCTGACCACCGGGGCCCGGATCGTGGTGATCGGCGTGGGTGCGGGAGCCAAGGCGCAGGTCAACCTGCTCGCCGTCATGGGGGCTCGGGCCACGATCGGGGGGTCCACCCTGCGTGCCCGCAGCACGGAGGAGAAGGCGGGGGTGGCCTGGCTGGTGGAGGCGCGCGCCGTGCGGCTGTTCGGTGAGGGAGCGGTGAAGGTGCCGGTGGCCGACACCTTCCCGATGGCGGACGCCACCGCCGCCTACGAGCGGTTCGCCGCCGGTGGCAAACTCGGCAAGGTCGTCCTCGTCACCGGCTGAGCTGGACGCATGGCCCTGGTCGGCCCCGTCCGGGCCATCCCGACCCGGGGCCGGTCGCCCGGCCGGCGACCGTAGGCTTCGGCCGTGCCCGAGTTCCTGTCGCCACCGTCCGTCGGTCGTCGCTTCACGGGCGGCCAGCGCGTCCGGCTGGGGGACACCGACCCCGAGGGTCGGCTCCGACCCGATGCCGCCGCCCGCTACTTGCACGACGTGGCCGGAGACGACTGGGAGGACACCGGCGTCGACTCCGGCGACCTGTGGGTCGTCCGGCGCACCGCCATCCGGCTCGCCCCTGCGGGACGGTGGCCGAACCTGGGCGAGGCGGTCACGGCGACGACGTGGTGCTCGGGCATCGGCGCGGCCTGGGCCGAGCGGCGCACGGACCTGGCCGTCGGCGGGGTGGTGCTGGTGGAGGCCGAGGCGCTGTGGGTCCCCCTCGACGGGACGGGTCGGCCCCGGAGGATCTCGCACGGGTTCCGCGACGTCTACGGGCTGGCGTCCGGTGGACGGAGGGTCTCGGGCCGGGTGACCGCCCCTGTGGTCCCCGATGGTGCCGAGCGACGGCCGTGGCCGCTGCGTCGGGTGGACCTCGACGTGGCCGGGCACGTGAACAATGCCGCCAGCTGGACCGCGCTGGTCGAGGTGGCGGACGGTCCCGTCGCCACGGCGGTGCTGACCCACCATGGTCCGGTGGAGTGGGGCGAGCCGGTGACCCTGGCCGCGGCACGGGGGCAGATGTGGCTCTCGAACGGGGACGACGTGCGGGTGTCCGGCGAGTTCTCGCCCCTGGTATGAGCCCCGCGCACCTGGTGTCGCCGGCCACCCGACCGGGCCGCCGGAGCGGTGCGACTACTTCGAGACGATGACCGACGAGCCGTGGCCGAACAGGCCCTGGTTCGCGGTGATCCCGACCCGTGCGCCCTCGACCTGACGGCCGGTGGCCTGGCCACGGAGCTGCCACACCAGCTCGCAGACCTGGGCGATGGCCTGGGCGGGGATCGCCTCGCCGAAGCACGACAGGCCTCCGCTGGGGTTGACCGGCACCCGGCCCCCGAGGGTCGTGTCGCCGTCACGCAGCATGCGCTCGGCTTCGCCTTGCTTGCACAGCCCGATGTCCTCGTACCAGTCGAGCTCGAGCGCGGACGAGAGGTCGTAGACCTCGGCGAGGCTGACGTCCTCGGGGCCGATGCCGGCCTCCTCGTAGGCGGCCAGGGCCACCGACTGCTTGAAGGTCGGACCGACAGACGCCGCGGTGGCCGACGAGTCGGTGGAGAAGTTGGGCATCTCGATGATCGCCTGCGGGAACCGCGGGGTCACGGTGGACACGGCGTCGATGGTGACGAGGTCCTGGCTGCCGGCGTGGCGCCTGGCGAACTCCATCGAGCACAGCACGAGGGCGGCACCGCCGTCCGACGTCGCGCAGATCTCGAGCAGGCGCAGGGGGTCGGCCACCATGGGTGAGGCGAGGACCTCGGCGGCGGTCACCTCCTTGCGGTAGCGGGCGTTCGGGTTCTCCAGGCCGTGGCGGGCGTTCTTCACCTTGACGGCGGCGAAGTCCTCCTCGGTGGCGCCGAAGATCTCCATACGCCGACGTGCGTAGAGGGCGAAGTAGGTGGGATTTGTCGCCCCCATGAGGTGGAAGCGGAGCCAGTCCGGGTCGTCCGTGCGGTCGCCGCCGACCGGGGTGAAGAACCCCTTGGGGGTCGTGTCGGCGCCCACCACGAGGGCGACGTCGCACAGCCCGGCCAGGATCTGCGCCCGGGCGTTGTTGATGGCCTGTGCGCCCGAGGCGCAGGCGGCGTAAGCCGACGACACGCGGGCCCCGGTCCAGCCGAGGGCCTGGGCGAAGGTGGCGCCGGCCACGAATCCCGGGTAGCCGTTGCGGATGGTGTCGGCCCCGGCCACGTACTGGATGTCGGTCCAGGGGAGGTCGGCCTCGTGGAGGGCGTCGCCGGCGGCGGCCAGCCCGTACTCGACGAAGTTGCGTCCCCACTTGCCCCATGGGTGCATGCCCGCACCGAGGACGGCGACCCTCTTGTCGTCCGGCATGTCAGGCCACCCGTCCGGTCGGGGCGCCGGTCGGGCGCCACTTCCACACGACGTACTCGTGCTCGTCGTCCTCGTACAGCGTGTCGAGCACCAGCTCGACCTCGGTCCCGACGCTCAGGTCGCCGACGCCGACGCCGGGTACGACCTGGCCCATGACGACCATCTGCTCGTCGGCGAGCTCCACCGCGGCGAGCGCGAAGGGGACGTAGGGATCGGCGGCCATGTAGGGCTTGGGCGGCTCGTAGCAGGCGTCGGTGTAGGACCACACCTTGCCGGTCCGGCTGAGCGGGGCCTCGGCGAACTCCCGGCCCTGGCAGCCGGGGTTCCGGCAGAAGTAGGTCTCCTTGGGGAAGGCGAAGTTCCCGCAGCTGGTGCACTTGGAGCCGAGCAGCGTCGGCGCCTTGTCGTCGAGCGTGAACCATCCCTCGATGGCGGGCACCCGTGTCTTCGTCGTCATGGGTCGGATCCTAACGGACCGTCAGAAACGGGGTCACCGGGCCTGCGACCGCATCCGGCTCAGCCGCTGACCACGAAGTGGGCGGCCACGATCTGGCGGGAGGCCCCTCCCGTGGTCGGTGAGATGGTCCCGACGACCTTCCAGTGGCCGATGGTGCCGACGAAGTGCGCGGGCTGCACCGACGTCGGGCCGGACGGGGACACTGACGTCACGGTGGCGTGGACCGGGGAACTGCCGTAGGTGCCGGCGACGGTGATGTGGATGGCGTCGATGGCGGCCTGGGCGGCGCCCGGGCTGCTCGGTTCGAGCGAGGGGGGGAGGACGTAGGACACGGTGAGGTCGAACTCCGAGCCGGCGAACGTGCCCCGGTAGAAGAAGGCGGGGGCCGGCCCCGTGGGCGACGTGCCCGTGGAGGGCACGTTTCCGGTCGGTATGACGAGGGTGGACGTCCCGCTCACCGAGTGGCCCTCGATCTCGCCCCGGAACGATTGCGCCGGTGCGCCGCCGCTCGTGGTCGGGAAGGCCTGGGGCGCGGAGGCCCACGTGAAGGTGGCGGTGCCCGGCCCGTCGTGGATTCCGGCGTGGTCGGCCACCAGCAGCGAGACGGTGACAGCCCCGATGGCGAGGGCGACGGCGACCAGGACGACGACGATCCAGCTGCGGGTCCGGCCAGACGCCTGCCGGGCATCGGGCGTCCGGGTTTCCGGGTCGCCATCAACGGGTGCATCAGGTCCGTCGCTGGACACCCCGGATCCGCTCATCCCACATGATCGCCCCGGGAGCGCGGGAATGGTGTGACCGACCCGACGAGCGGCGTCCTCCTTCGCCGCCGTTCGCGGTGACGGCCCTGTCGGCGAGGGTGGCGGCCTTCCGCGGCGGTTGCACTATGACGAAGTCCTGTGGGGACCAGGCGTCGGCGAAGTCCCCGATCCTGGGAGGGCACATCGACCCGCCGGCGAAGATCATCGGTCGATGACCAACGGCCCCCGGTCAGTTACCGTCACCAGGGAGTCCATCGACCAGCCGACCCAGTCGGACCCGTCGGCGAAGTTGTCGAGCAGGACGTTGCCGTCCACCGGTGGTCCGACCGGCACGCGCCGCCGGGCCTCGTGCCGGCCATGACCTCGTCCGTGCGCATGACCGCGTCCCCTTGGCTCCGGAGCCGTTCGGCCAGCACCCGCCCCTGTGACAGGACGAACGCGTCCTTCGGCAGCACGAGGGTGTTGCCGTCGATCTCCAACACGACGTCGGTGCCCTCGTCGACCCCCATCTGGTCGCGCAGCGCCACAGGGATCGTGACCTGACCCTTCATCGCCGACCCCCACGGCAAGGCCGCTACCGGCAGGAGTCCCACTTCGGCCATGGGGTGGCCGGCATCGACGGCGCCGCCGCGGTCAGCCCGGCGTCAGACCGCCCGGCGTCGGACCGCCCGGCGTCGGACCGCCCAGTCCGCCCTTCGCCCGTGACGTTGCGATCCGAGCCGCGTCCCACCCGAGCAGGTCGGCAAGGACCTCGTCGGTGTGCTGGCCGACCGTCGGGGCGTGCGAGGGCACCGGGAGCGCCTCGCCGGCGAACTTGATGGGCGAGCCCAGCTGCTCGGCGCCGAGCTGTTCGACCGGGTACCAGTGGAACCGGTCTTGGAACTGCGGGTCCTCGGCGATGGTCTTCGGCGAATTGACCGGCGCCACCGGGAAGTTCTGGTCGACGCCGCAGTCGATCCACTCGACCGCGGTCCGGGTCCTGAAGATGTCGCGCAACTCGGCCCGTAGCTCCAGGTTGCCCCGGGCGTGGTCGGCGTACTTCGACCCGGGCCACCGCTCGAACAGCTCGGGCCGGCCGACGGCTTCGCAGAAGTTCTTCCAGAACGCCTGCTCCGATGCCATGAACAGGACGTAGCGGCCGTCCTTCGCCTCGTAGACCTGATAGCGGACGCCCTCGATCATGCCGGCCGTGCCCGGCTCGCGTCGCTCGTAGTCGTCGGACTTGTTGCCGGTGACCTCTGACTCGGGTCGCTCGTAGGCCTTCCACGTCTCGCTCCGGTACCAGTCCATGGCCGCGGCGGCATCTGACTGGGCGATCTCGAGGAACGAGCCCTCGCCGGTGGTCTTCGCCCGCAGGACGGCGGCCATGATGCCGAGCGCCCCGAAGAGCGGGCCGGCGTGGATGCCCATGGACGCGTGCTCGGGCAGATAGGCGAACCCGTCCTCGTTGACCTGGGGCGAGACGATGCCGGCCCACGTGTCGAAGGCCACGCCGTGGGCCGGCAGGTTCTGGTACGGCCCCGTCATGCCGTAGCCGCTGATGGTGCAGAAGACGATGTCGGGCTTGACGGCGACGAGGTCGGCGTAGCCGACACCACGCCGGGCGAGGCCTCCGGGTCGCATGGCCTCGACGACGACGTCACAGGTTTGCACGAGCTCCTTGAACGTGGCGACGTCCTCCTCGGAGCGAAGGTCCATGACGATGGACCGCTTGCCGCGGTTCACGTGGAGGTGCATGAGGGAGACGCCCTCGACGATGGGCCAGGTCATCTCGCGGATGTAGTCACCCGCTGGGGGCTCGACCTTGATCACCTCGGCGCCCAGGTCGATCAGGGGGAGGGTGATGGCTGCCGGCCCGAGGGCCGAGACTTCGAGGATGCGGATGCCGTGGAGGGGGGCGTGGGTGGGCATGGGGTCTCCTGGGAGGGGGCTCGTGGGGCAGTGGGGCCGCAGGGCGTTGGTGACCGGGGGACTCGCCGTCGCCCGTGCAGGGGATGATAACTGACGGGTCGTCAGAAACGTGCTGCCCATCCAGCCGTGGCCGTCAGCGTCCGGGGTCGGATAGAGTGGGCGACTGCTTCGCGGAGAGGTGCAGCGGTCCCGACAGGGGTTCGGTGCCGGTACGCGTTGCTGTGACCAGCGCTCGTAGCTCAACGGATTAGAGCATCTGACTACGGATCAGAAGGTTGCAGGTTCGAATCCTGCCGAGCGCACCATGTGATGTCTTGAGACATCTGTCTCCGATGTCTCGCGAGCTGCCGAGCGCGCCACACGCCTACGTCGTTCCCTCCGCTCCCTGCTGGCCCCGGCCGATGCCACGACCGCCCGGCGGCTCGTCACCGCGTCGCCCTCTGGATCGCAGGTCGGTTCCGACAGCAGCCGGCTGACGGAATCGCCAGGATCCCGCCCGATCACGGCTGATAGCGTGCTCACACTGCAGGACCGACAAGTGAACACGGGATCGTGGGAGGCAGGCCGTCGGTGATGGAGCTCGTGTGCGTGCTCGGCGACGTACGAGCGGTCGGTCCCGACGGAGGCGTCGTCGAGATCCCCGGGGCCAGCCAGCGGAGACTCCTCGGGTTGCTGGCGTTGCACACGACCCAACGGCTGCGCACCGAGTGGCTCGCCGACGTGCTCGAGATCTCACCGGGGTCACTCCGCAGATCGGTGTCGCGGCTGCGTACGGTGCTCGGCCCGGACACCCTGATGACGGCGACCACGGGCTACGCGCTCACCTGTCCCGTCGACGCCGTGCTCTTCTGCGACGAGGTCGCGAGAGCGGCTGGTGCGACCGACCGCATCGCGGCCCTCGAACGGGCCGTCGGTAGCTGGAGTGGGGCCGCCCTCGAAGAGTTCGCAGGCGAAGACTGGGCCCGCGGTGAGATCGCCCGGTTGACGGAGATCCACGGCGCGGCCGTCGACGACCTGGCGGAGGAGCTCATCTCGGCCCAGCGCCCGGCAGATGCGATCGCCCTGCTGGAGCGCCAGATCGCCCGCTATCCCTACCGGGACCGGTCCCAGGGTCTCCTGGTCCGTGCACTTGCCCTCGCCGGCCGACAGGGTGACGCGCTCCGGGTGTTCCAGACCTACCACTCGGCCCTCGCCGACGAGCTCGGCACCGAACCCTCCCCCGAGGTCGTGCGGATCGAGCGGAGGGTGGCCACCGGGTGGGACGGCGTCAGCTCGGCAACGGCCACGGACGAGACCCGCGGTGCGGGCCGGTTTCCGCTGCCAGGGTCGCTCACCAGGATCAACCGCTTCGTGGGTCGATCGGCCGAGCGCGAAACGCTGCTCGCCGAGTTGGCGTCGATCGCCACGACAGGCCTCCGTTGCGTGGTCGTCACGGGCGAGTCGGGCATGGGGAAGACGATGCTGCTCGCCGAACTGGCCCGGTCTGCCGAGCGAATGGACGTCAGCGTCCTCTATGGCGCCTCCGACGAGACGGGGGTGCCCCTCGAGCCCTTCCGGACGATCCTCAGCGCTTGCGTCGAGCACGCCGACATCGACCTGTTGAGCGAGCACGTCGCCCGGTGCGGGGGCGAGCTCGCGAGGCTGTGCCCGCGGCTCGCCGCTCGGGTCCCGACCGCCCCCCCGCCGACCGAGTCGGACGACACGACCGAGCGATTCCTCACCTTCGAGGCGGTGGCGGACCTCTTCACCCGGATCGCGACACGAGGACGGCTCGTACTCATGCTCGACGATGTCCAATGGACCGAGCCCACCGCGCTCCTACTCCTGCGCCACCTGGCGCGCTCCCTGGCCTCGGCTCCGGTGCTTCTGGTCCTCGGCAGGCGTGAGCCGGGTACCCCGGCCTCCGATCAGCTTCGAGGCGCGCTCGCCGAGCTGGAGCGGGGCCGAGCGCGCCGCCTGGCGCTCCCCGCCTTCGGCGACGACGAGATCGCGGTGCTGGTGGCGGACCTGCTCCCATCGACTCCCGATGCGGCTCGGGCACAGATCGCGGCAAAGGTGCGCGAGGAGACGGGCGGCAACCCGCTCTACGCGACCGCGGTCATCCGGCACTGGCGTGAGAGTGAAGGTCCAGAGGACATCCGGACGATCCCGCCGAGCCTCCGTGAGGTGTTGTGGAGCCGCATCCAGGCGCTCGGTGAGGAGGCCGCCGTCGTGTTGGCCACCGCTTCCGTGCTCGGACCCGAATTCCAGGAGGACCTGCTCACGGAGATGGTCGACATCCCGGACGCCCGAGCCCGCGGAGCAATCGACTCGGCGGTGACGGCCGGCGTGCTGGTCAGCCTCCCCTCCGTCCGCCGGATCCTCCGGTTCGCCCACGTGCTGGTCGCCAATGCGCTGTACGCCGAACTCGGAGTGTCGACCCGGGCCCAGCTCCATGCGCAGGCGGTGCGCGTGCTCTCGACGCGTGCTGGCGAGTCGAGCCCCGACCTGGCGGTGCAGCTCGCCCGGCACAGCGCGCTGGCGGGTATGGGGCCCGAGGCGATCCACTGGTCGACGGTGGCCGGCGACGACGCCCTCCGGCACCTCTCGCCCACCGAGGCGGCCCGGCACTACCGGAGCGCCCTCGAGGTGGCTCTCGAGCTCGGACGGCCGCCTGCCGAACGGGCCGATCTCCTCGTGCGACTGGGCGAAGCGCAGCATGTCGCCGGCGACGCTGCGGCCCTGAGCACGCTCGCGCAGGCCGCCAACCTGGCGCTCAGCACCGGTAACGCCCACGCGCTCTCCCGGGCCGCCCTGGCGGCGGACCGGGGCTTCATGCGGACGGACGCCGGGGCACCCGAGTACCTGGCGATCGTGGAGGCTGCCGTCGAGGCCGCCGATCCGTCCGACACGTCGACCTATGCACGCCTGCTCGCCCTGCTCTCCCAGTGCCTCGTCTACACGCCACAGGCGGAGCGCCGAATCGCCACCGCGCATCAGGCACTGGCGTTGGCCGACTCCGCGTCGGACCCCGCGCTGCTCGCCCACGTGGCACCGGCGGCCGTCTCGGCGGTCTGGACCCCGGGGAGCGCCCCGATGCGCTACGCGGTCGCCGTCCGGGCACTCACCTCGGCGGCAGCATCGGGAGACCCGCGACTCGAGTTCGCCGTGCGTATGGTCGCCTACAACGTGGCCGTCGAGTCGGGGGACGCGGCCGTGGCCGCCCACAGCCTGGCCCGGATCCGCGCCACCGCCCGGTCGGTGGGCGAGCCGCGACTCCGGTGGATCGCCGGGCTCTACGACACCTTCGACGCGACGATGGCCGGACACCTCGACGAGGCCGAGGCCCTGGCGTCGGCCACCCTGGAGCTCGGGACCGACATCGGGGCCCCCGACGCCTTCACGCTGTTCGCTGGCCAGTACTTCGTCATCGGTACCTTCGCCGGACGGCATGGGGAACTCCTTCCGCTCGTGGAGCAGGCCGCCAGAGAGAACCCCGGTGTCGCCCCGTTCGAGCTCGCCCATGCGATCATCTGCTCCGTCGTCGGTCCTCAGGACGCGGCGCGGAAGGTCCTGCAAGGCGCCGTCGCCAACCGATTCGCCGACCTTCCGGTGGACAACATCTGGATGACGCGGGTGATCGGGTATGCGGTCCTGGCGATCGAGCTGCACGACACCGACGCCGCCGCCCTTCTGCTCCCGGTGATCGAGCCCTTCGCCGCCGAGGTGGCCTTCAGTGGCCTCACCAGTCAGGGTCCGGTGGGCGCCTACGTGGGCAAGCTGAGCTCGCTGCTCGGCCGCCACGAGGAGGCCGAAGGGCACCTGCAGCGTGCCCTGGGCACGGCGACCGCCTTCGGCTGGACCTATCACCGGGCGACCACGCTCCTGGCCCTGAGTCAGGTCCGATACCGGGGACGGGGTGAACTCGACCCCGAGGCCCGATCGTGGCTGGCGGAGGCCTCGGAGCTCTGCCGGCGCTTCGGCTACCGGCGCTGGATACCCCAGATCGACGAGCTCGAAGCGGCCATCGCCCCCTCCTGACGCCCTGCCGCGCAGATGCCGCGCCCGGAGGCGGACGATACCCCCGGGCCTGCCTATGGCGCCCCACGACCGGAAGGTGCTGTCATGGTGACTGAACTCGGGAAGTACTGCCGGACGCTCCTGGCCGGATCCCTGGTCCTCGGAGGGTTGGCGGCCGTCTCCGTCGTAGCCGGATCGATGGCCGCCACTCCGGCCGCCGCCGCCAGCCCGTTGGCCTGGACCGCCTACGTCGTGAGCGGCACCACTGACGCGGTCATCCCGGTCAACACGGCGACCGATGCGGTGGGCAACCCGATCATCGTCGGAAGCAGTCCCTCCGCCATCGCCATCACCCCGAACGGCGCCACGGCGTACGTCACCGACGAGGGGACGACGAACACCTCTCCCGGCCTCGTCACCCCCATCGACCTCGCGACCAACACGGCGGGTGCGCCGATCTCCGTCGGGTCCGGGCCCGACGCCATCGCCATCACCCCCAACGGCTCCACCGCATATGTGGGCAACTACAACGACCAGACCGTCACCCCCGTCAATCTGATGACCAACACGGCGGGCACACCGATCCCTGTCGGCGCGTCGCCCACGGCCATCACCATCACCCCCGACGGCTCCACCGCCTACGTCACGCTGGGCAACGACAGTCAGGACGTCCCGATCGCCACCGCCACCAACACGGCCGGTCCCGGCATCCTCAACACCAACAACGGGTTCTCGTCCGCCATCACCCCTGATGGTCACACCCTCTTCACCCCCGACGGCTCCTACAACGGAGTGGCCACGCTCGACACGGCATCCCATGCCAGAGGCAGTATCGCCGCCCTCGACAACCCCGAAGGCGTTGCCATCGCCCCCGACGGATCCACCGCCTACGTCGCCTACGTCCCGTTCACCACGAACAAGGGTGCCCTGCTCCCGATCGCCACCGCCTCCGGATCGCCCGGCACGCCGATCCCACTGGGCACCGCTTCGGCCGAGGCCGTGGCCATCACCCCGGACAGCTCCACCGCCTTCGTGACCAATCCGACGGGCGGCACCCTCGTCCCGGTCGACCTGGGCTCGGGCACGGCGAGCCCCCCGATTCCCCTCGGGAGCGGTGGGACCAATCCGGTGGCCATCGCCATCACGCCCGACCAGGCACCGATCGCCCATGTCCACGTCACCATCCTCGGCAACCTGACCGACACCTTCGATGCATCGGCGTCGACTGTGGCCCGCGGGTCCATCGTCTCCTACGCCTGGAACTTCGGGGACGGCACCACCGGGACCACGACGACCCCCACCGTCACCCACACCTACGCGCAGCCCACCGCCAACGCACTCGCGTCGGTCACCGAGACCAACTCGACAGGGACGTCGACGGGCCAGGTGTTCACCGGTCAGACGGCGAGTAGGGGCGGGGGAGCCCAGGCATCGGCCTCGGTCACGGTGTACACCACACCGTCTGATTCGCAGTTCTACCCGACCGTGTCCGCCGTGAGTCCGAACATCGGATCCACCTACGGGCCCTCCACGGTGACCATCACCGGGTCGGGCTTCCAGGGCGGCAACCAGCAGACCACGGTGTCGGTCGGGGGCAGTGCCGCCACGAACGTCACGGTCCTGACTCCCACCACGATCACGGCCACCCTGCCAGCCCAGTCGGCCGGGGTCGATGACGTCATCGTGAACAGCAAGGTGTTCGGAACGGCGTACGGATCCAGCGCCGCCACCGCCGCCGACCAGTTCACCTACTCGACATCGGCACCCCCGGTGGGAGCGCTCTGCAACTCGCCCAGCTGCCCTCTCCCCGTCGTCCAGTACGGGTCGACGACCGTATCGTCGACGGTGGGCTCCGACTGCAATCAGTGCGCCTACTCCGCGCTTCTGAGCGAGGGTGTGCCGCCCATCCAGGTGGGTTCCCTGCAGTTTTGTCCGTCAGCCATGGGCTACGAGCAGTCACAGATCACGGTGAGCGAAAGCGGTCCTACGGTCAGCTCCCCGCTCTCCGTGATCAGCAGTCACTATTGGGCTGGAGGGCTGAACTATGGCTCGCCAGCCCCGTCCGAACTCGGCGGCATCGTGGTATGCGCAGATGCCCAGGCACTCACTGGCGGAACCTCCACCCGCGCCATGGCTAGCAATGGCAACGCGTCTCCATCTATGGCCCTGGGCCAGAACATTCTGCTCAAGAAGTGCGCGAAGAAGGCGGTGGCCCCCTGCGTGCAGCAGATGGGGGTCAGCGGGCACGTCGTAACTACGGGCGTGCTGCTTCCGGTGAACGAATCGATCACCCTGACGGTCGGGCCCCCGCTGACGACGATCAAGAAGCTCCTGCCGAAGAAGGGTGCTGCGCCGGGGTCCAACCTGACCATCACGGGTACCAACCTCTTCCAGGTGAGCGCGGTAGTCATCGACGGAAACCCCGTCGGCGGAGCGCTCATCGGCGGCCTCCCGGCGACCATCGTCTCGGAGACCGCCAAGAAGCTGGTGGTGACCGTCCCGGCCGGCGCCAGCACCGGCCCGGTCACCCTCATCGGGGAGTCGGGAGAGGTGACGTCTTCGTCGCCGGCCAAGGTGACCTGAGCCAGGGCAGG
>JADGOH010000062.1 GCA_017883025.1 Acidimicrobiales bacterium | reverse complement strand
TGGATCCGGAACGTCCGGGACGAGACCGGGCTCGACATCCGCTGGAAGTTCTTCAGCCTCGAGGAGGTCAACCGCCTGGAGGGCAAGAAGCACCCGTGGGAGCGGGAGTGGTCCTACGGGTGGTCGATGATGCGGATCGGCGCCCTCCTGCGCCGCCAGGACATGGACCTGCTCGACCGGTGGTACGCGGAGGCCGGCAAGGCACTGCACGTCGAGGGCCGCAAGCCCCACCGGCCCGAGGTGGCCGAGGAGATCCTGGGCGCGATGGGCCTCGACCCTGGGATCGTGCGGGCGGCCATCGACGACCCGACCACCGGCGACGAGGTGCTCGCCGAGCACGAGCGGGTCGTTGCCAAGGGCGGGTTCGGGGTGCCGACGCTCCTCTTCGAGGACGACCAGGCCCTCTTCGGCCCCGTCCTCGTGGACCCGCCGGCGGGCGACGCCGCCGTCCGGCTGTGGGACCTCACCGTCGGATGGCTGGAGTTCCCCCACGTGTACGAGGTCCAGCGCCCGAAGGCCGCGGCCGACATCGACGCCATCGCCACCGCCTTCTCCCCCTACCTCGAGGCCCGGGACTGGTTCTCGGTCCAGAGGCCCACGCCGTGACCGGGACGTCTGCGTGACCGGGACGGCACCGTGCTGATCGTCGTCGAGCCGCTCGAGGCCGGGTCGCACGACGACCCGGGGCATCCGGAGCGCCCGGCTCGCATCGGCGCCGCCATGCGGGGGGTCGAGGACCTCCACCTCGGCACCGACCTCCTCGTGGTGGCGGCCGAGCCGGCCCCGGTCGAGCACCTGGTCCGGGTCCACACGCCCGGGCACCTCGACCGCCTCGAACGCCTGAGCGCGGCCGGCGGGGGCGCCATCGACCAGGACACGTACGCAAGCCACACCTCGTGGCACGACGCCCGCATGGCCGCCGGCGCCGGGCTGGTGGCCGTCGAGGCCGCCACCGCCCACGGGGCGCCCGTCTTCGTCCCCGCCCGTCCGCCCGGGCACCACGCGGTGGCCGACCGGGCCATGGGCTTCTGCCTCCTCAACAACGTCGCCGTCACCGCCGGCGCACTCCGCGAGGTCGGCGAGCGGGTGCTGGTCGTCGACTGGGACGTCCACCACGGAAACGGGACCCAGGACGTGTTCTGGGACGACCCCGACGTGCTCTACGTCTCCACCCACCAGTGGCCCGCCTACCCGGGTACCGGTCGGGCCGACGAGGTCGGCGGCCCGACGGCCCGGGGCGCCAACGTGAACGTCCCCGTGCCTCCCGGTGCCACGGGCGACGTCCTCCGCAAGGCGTTCGACGAGCTCGTGACCCCGGTGGTCGAGGCGTTCGCACCCACCTGGGTCCTGGTGTCGGCCGGGTTCGACGCCCACCGGGGCGACCCCCTGGCCGATCTGTCCCTGTCGGCCGGCGACTTCGCCGCGCTCGCCGGGATCGTGGCCGGGTACGCGCCGGCTCCCGGTCGGCTGGTCCTCTTCCTGGAGGGCGGCTACGACCTCGACGCGCTGCGTGCCTCGGTGGCCGCGACCCTCGGCCGCCTGGTCGGTGCCGATCCCGGCGACGAGTCCCCCACCTCGGGCGGCCCCGGCATCGAGCAGGTCGACGCCGCACACGCCCGCCGACGACGGGCGCTGGACGACGGCGGAGGAACGACGGCGGCACCGGGGGTCGCGACCCCGGCGGAGGAGGACCGATGACACCGAGCGGGCACAGCCCCATGATCCACGACCACTACGCTCGCCCCAGCAGCACCCGCACCGCCGGCGAGCCCACCTGGAGGACCACCATGACGACCGACACACAGGGCCACCCGACCGGCGTCGTCGTGGGGTACGACGGCTCGTCGGCGGCCGACGGTGCCGTGACGTGGGCCGCCGAGCAGGCGGTGCGTTCCGGCGGGCGCCTCGACGTGGTGACCGCATGGGAGTACCCGACGTCCTGGGGCAGCACGATTCCGCTGCCCACCGGGTACGACCCCGCCCAGGACGGCAGGGCCATGCTCGACCCGGTGCTCGAGCGCATCCATGCCACCTATCCTGTGCTCGATGTCCACGCCCACGTGGTCGAGGGCAACCCGGGCGACGTACTGGTCGAGGCGTCGAAGCACGGGGCCCTGCTGGTGGTGGCCAGTCGGGGCCACCGTGCGTTCGCCGGCGTGCTGCTGGGGTCGGTCAGCCAGCACTGTGCCACCCACGCCGCCTGCCCGGTCGTCGTCTACCGGGAGCCCGAGCCTGCTTCGTGACCAGCGAGCTGCTGGCCGCCGTCATCGACGGCATGCCGGCCGATTTCGCCGGTCCCGATGACGACGCCATCACCACCCGGATCCGGATGGCGCCGCTCCACGGGCATCCGCTGAGCCCCCACACCACGGTGCGCACCACCTCGGCCGGTGGCGTGCGCTGTGGCTGGTTGTCCACACCGGCATCCCGTCCTGATCGTGGGACGGCGGTGTTCTTCCACGGCGGGGCCTTCGTATCGTGTGACCTCGAGGCCTACCTGTTCTACGCCGAATTCATCGCCGACCACCTGCGCGTCCCGGTGGTGACCATCGACTACCGCCTTGCCCCCGAGCACCGGTTTCCGGCTGCCCTCGACGACTGTGTGACCGCGTACTCCGGTCTGGTCGCCGGCGGCCTGGAGCCGGACCGTGCCCTCTTCGTGGGTGACTCGTGCGGGGGCGGGCTGGCCCTGGCCACCGCCCAGGCGGCACGTGACTCGGATGCCGGTGTGCCGGCCGGCGTCGTCTCCCTGTCGGGGTGGACCGATCTCGACACCCGGGGCTACGGCCCGGGTGGCCCGACCGGGCCCGACCCCTTCATCAGCGAGGGATTCCTCCGGGCCCGGGCCCGCGACTACCTCGGGCCGGACGGCGACGCCAGGGATCCCCGTGCCTCTCCGGCCCGGGGGTCCCTGGCGGGACTGCCGCCGATGCTGCTGCAGGTCGGCGAAGTCGACGTCACCCGGATCGACGCCGAGCACCTCGGTCGGGCCGCCGGCGACGTCGGCACGGACGCCCGGGTCGATGTCGTGCGGGACGGGATCCACGGCGTCCAGGGACTGGTCGCCCTGGGCGTGCCGGAGGCCGTCGCCGCGTGGTCCTCGGTGGCCCGGTTCGGCGACGAGCTGCTCGGGGACTGAGCCGGACCGCAGGACGAGGTAGTGACACCTGTGCGGCGGCCTCCCCATCGACGCGACGTCCGGTCGATGGGAGTTCGGGCACTGCGGCCGGAACCGGACGGGCGCCGCGCCCACGTCGCGTCGATGCCCGTTCCGACCGCACGACCGCACGTCACCAGGTGTCGACGCAGCTCCGCTTCTTGCCCGTGCGGACCGGGGGCGGCGGGCACGACCGCAGGGCCTCCACGATCCTCGACCGGGACTCCGCAGGGTCGATCACGTCATCGATCTCGTAGGCGGTGGCCACGTTGAGCGCCTTGCCGTGCTCGTAGGCCAGCGCGACCATCGAGTCGAAGAGCGCCTCGCGCTCGACGGGGTCCTCGACCGCCTCGAGCTCGCGTCGGAACCCGAGCCGGACCGCGCCCTCGAGCCCCATGCCCCCGAGCTCGCCGCTCGGCCACGCCACCACGAAGAGGGGCGCGCGGAAGCTGCCGCCGGCCATGGCCTGGGCGCCGAGCCCGTAGCCCTTGCGCAGCACGATGGTGCAGAGCGGCACGGTCAGGCTCGCCCCGGTGACGAACATCCGGCTCACGTGGCGGACCTGGGCCGTGCGCTCGGCGTCCGGGCCGACCATGAATCCGGGGGTGTCGCACAGGGAGACGACGGGCAGGTCGTGGGCATCACACAGCTGCAGGAACCGGGCAGCCTTGTCGGCGCCGTCGGCGTCGATCGCCCCGCCGAGGTGCGTCGGGTCGTTGGCCACGATGCCCACCGGGCGTCCCTCGATGCGGGCCAGGGCGGTCACCATGCCGGCACCGAACCCCCGTCGGAGCTCGAGCACCGAGCCGAGGTCGGCCAGCAGGTCGACCAGGGTACGGATGTCGTAGGCCCGCAGCCGCTGCTCGGGGACGGCCGAGCGCAGGAGGCGCTGGTCGGCGCACGCCCATGCGTCGACCGGACCCTGGAAGTAGGACAGGTACCGCCTGGCCAGGTCGACCGCCTCGGCGTCGTCGGCCGCCACCAGGTCCACGACGCCGTTGGGGACCTGGACGTCGAGTGGGCCGACCTCCTCGGGCCGGTAGGTGCCGAGGCCCCCGCCTTCGATCATCGCCGGCCCGCCCATCCCGATCGACGTGCCCTCGGTCGCGATGATCACGTCGCAGCACCCGAGCAGGGCGGCGTTGCCGGCGAAGCACCAACCCGAGGCGATCCCCACCAGTGGCACGAGGCCGCTCAGGCGGCCGAAGTACTCGAAGGCCCGGGTGTCGAGGCCGGTGATGACGGCGTAGTCGGTGTCCCCCGGCCGGCCGCCGCCACCCTCGGCGAACAGCACCACTGGCAGCCGGAGCCGCTCGACCAGCTCGAACAACCGGTCCTTCTTGCGGTGGTTCTGCTGGCCCTGGGTCCCGGCGAGCACCGTGTAGTCGTAGGAGACGACGGCGCACCGGGCCTGCTCGTCGGTGAACCGGTCGCCGTTGACCCGGGCCGTACCACCGACCAGTCCGTCGGCCGGCGTGCGCTCGACCAGCTCGGCGACATCGCGGCGCCGGCGCTGGGCGGCGATGGCGAAGCCGCCGTACTCGGTGAAGCTGCCCGCGTCGCACAGGTCGGCGATGTTCTCGCGGGCCGTGCGCCGGCCGCGCTCGTGACGTCGGGCCACGACGTCCGGGCGACCCTCGTCGGTGAGCAGGCCACGCCGGGTGAACAACTCGGCCAGGTCGGCCCGCACGTGGTCGAGGTCGACGGTCTCGTCCACCGCGGCCGGGCCGTTGCCCTGCTCCCCCGTCACGACCGTGGCCAGCCGGTCGCCCACGGCCACCAGCCCGCCCACGTCGACCCCGACGTGACGCAGGCTGCCGGCCACCGGCGTGCGCACCACGTGCTCCATCTTCATGGACTCGAGCACGACCACGATCGCCCCGGCCGGCACCGGGTCGCCGGGCCCGAACGGCAGCAGGACCACCGTGCCCTGCAGCGGCGCGTCCAGCCCGATCTCGGTCCCCGGAGCGGGCACTGCGTCGTCGCCCGCGCCGCCACCGGTCGCTTCGTCGCCTGCCATCGCCCGCTCCGCCCGACTCAGGCCGGCGTCATCGGGAAGATCGACGACTCGCCGGCCACTGCGCCCATGGCGGCGTCGCGCTCGGCCTCGTCCATCGACGTGTCCCCGTCGGCCGCGGCCAGGGCAGTGGCGAGGACGCCGGTGTCGCCCGGCGTGCAGAAGGCGTGCACCCCCGGCGTCGACAGTGCGAACCGAACACCCCGGTCGACCTCCTCCTCGGACGTGTAGGGCTCGTACCAGGTGGTGGCCGAACGTGCACGCCCGGCCCACGGACGTGCCGCCGCGGCCTTGATCGCCATCACCCCGACGTCGTGGGCCGCGGCGTACTCGAGGAGTGCCTCGGCATCGCGTCGGTAGACCGGGTCGGACCACAGCCTGGGGTTGACCGGGAACATCACCGTGTCGAGGTCGTAGCGACGGAGCGCCTCGAGGTGCGCGGCCGGCGCCGAGTGCTCGTGCCCGGTGATCCCGACCCACCGGGTGAGGCCCTCGTCCCGGGCAGCCAGGATGGCCCGCACCGCGCCGTCCCGGGCGTCGAGCTCGGCGAGGTCGGTCACGGCGTGGAGCTGGTACAGGTCGAACGAGTCGCAGTGCAGGAGCGTGAGCGACTCCTCGAGCTGGGCCCGCACCCCGTCCGGATTGTGGCGGAGGGTCTTGCACGCCACGAACAGGTCGTCGCGGACGTCGCCGACCAGAGGGCCGAGCACCTGTTGGGCCGCGCCGTACTGCGGGGCGACGTCGAGGTGGTTGACCCCGGCGGCCCGGGCCAGCTCGAACGACGCCGCCGTCGCGTCAGGGTCGCCCTGCCAGAAGGCGGCACCCCCCAGGACGGCGACCGACGAGCGGTGTCCGGTGCGTCCGAGCCTGCGTCGTTCCACGTCGGCCACGCTAGTGCGGTCGCCGCAGGCCCGACCGGGGCGACGGCGTCGTCAGGACGCCACGGCGGCGTCCCGCGCCGCCTCCCACGCCTGCAGCATGGTCCCGAAGTGCATCGGGTTGTAGACGTCCTCCTCGGACGACCAGCGGCCGTCGCCGGCGTACTTCAGGATGGTGATGTTGTACTCCTGGTGGATGCTGCCGTCGCCGGGGTCGCGCATCCGGTTCCACACCTGGCACACCACCCAGCCCTTGTCCTCGTCGACGATGTGCCACTCGATCGGGAACTCCGGCATGTCGCTGCCGGGGTACTCCGACATCGTCTTCTGGATCCACTCGTAGATGGCCTCGCGTCCGTGCATCCGCCCGTAGAGGTGCTCGACGTACTCGGCATCCTCGGTGAACAGGTCGCACCACGGCCGCCAGTCACCGCTCGCCCCCGACTCGGCCGCCCGGCGCTGGTACTCCACGAACGCCGTCTCGATCTCCGACTTCGGCCACTGTCCCACGACGTCTCCTGACCGGCCCGACGGGCCACGCCCACAGTGTGTGCCCACGGGGGGTCGCCGGTCAACGGTCCGGCCCCCGGGCCCGATCGGCGTCGGGCAGCCCGCACCCCGTGCGCCGACGACCGTCCCCTACCATGCAGACAAGCCGGAGGACGAGGAGGGCACGCCCATGAGCACCGCCTGGAAGGTCCACACCCTCGGCGACCGCGACCCGGTCGCCCCGGTCGAGGACGTCGTGCGCCTCATCGACCTGGCCGGTACCTCCACCGGTGCCGCCTACGGCCGGAGCGACGTCGTCGAGGCGCTCCACGAACACCAGCCCGCGGCCGTGGCCCTGTCCCCCGCCGGCGAGCTGGTGGGTGCCGTCGTGGCCCGCGTCAGCGGTCCCGACGCCCACGTGCTGGCCTTCGCCCTCCATCCCGAGTGGCGTCGACGGGGCATCGGCTCCGCCTTGCTCCGGCGCCTCGACCAGGAGGTCATCCACCGGGGCGCCTGCCGGCTGCTCGCCGTGGTCCAGGCCGGCCAGGTCGGCGAGGACGCCTTCGTCAACCAGGGCTTCACCCACCTCGAGGGGCTGCACCTCTACGCCAGGGATGCGTCGATGGTGCCCGAGGAGCTGGCGCTCGTCGAGCGTTTCGGGGGCACCGTGCCGGCAGACGGACTGTGGGAGTCGATGAAGGGGTTCTCGGCGGCCAAGGAGATCCTCGACCGACGGGTCGTGGCGCCGCTCGCGCATACCGAGCTGGCCGAACGTCTCGGTCTCCGTCCGCCGGCGGCCGTCCTCCTGTTCGGCCCCCCGGGCACCGGCAAGACGTCGTTCGCCCGGGCCATCGCGTCCCGGCTCTCGTGGGCCTTCGTCGAGCTCCATCCATCCCTGCTGGGCCAGGGCGTCGACGGCGCCCGGGCACTGCGCGAGGCGCTGTCCGAGCTCGGTCGGGTGGACCGCCTGGTGTGCTTCATCGACGAGGCCGACGAGATCGCGTCCGACCGGGCCGAGCGACCCGACAGCCAGCCGCTGGTCAACGAGCTGCTCAAGGCGGTGCCGATGTTCAAGTCCCGGCCTGACCGTCTGGTGGTGATGGCCACCAACTCGGTCGCCGCCATCGACCCCGCGTTGCTCCGTCCCGGGCGGTTCGACCTCATCATCCCGGTGGGCCCACCGGACGAGGTCGAGCGGGCAGAGCTGGCCACGGAGTTCCTGGCCGCCGGGGATCCGGCCGAGGTGGCGGCCCGGACGCCCGGGTTCACCCCGGCCGACTTCGCCCTCGTCGCCCAGCGGGCTGCGCAGCTGGCGTTCGACCGGGCCCTCGACGGCGAGGTGCCCGCGGTCACCGGTGGCGACGTGCTGCAGGCCGTGGCGCTCACCCGCCCCTCGGTGGGCACCGCCTCGGCCGCGCAGTTCGCCGACGAGGCCGAGCGCTACGCCCGACTCTGACCGGACCGGCCTGGTGCCCCCCGATCGGCGAGGCGGTCCCAGGTGGCGCCCAGTGCGGCGTCGTCGCCGTCGACCTCCACGAGCTTGCGGCGCGAGGCGGCGCCCCCGGCGATCCGCACCTCCCTCCGTGCCACCCCGAGGGCTGCGGCCAACGCGTCGACGACGGCACGGTTGGCCCGTCCGTCGGTCGCCGGCTCGCGTACCCGCACCACCAGGACGCCGTCGTGGGATCCGCCGACGGCCGGGTGCGTCGATCGGGGCCGGACCAGGACGGGGCGCTTCACCGCGCCAGCCTGCCACGGCCACCGGCGCCGGTGGCGGGCTAGAACGGGGCCATGAGCTCCCGCGAGCTGGTGGTCCTGGGGTCGGCCAGCCAGACCCCCACCCGGCACCGCAACCACAACGGGTACCTCCTCCGGTGGGACGGGGTCTCGGTGCTGTTCGACCCCGGCGAGGGCACCCAGCGGCAGCTGCTCCTGGCCGGCGCGTCGCCGACCTCGATCCACCACGTCTGCATCACCCACTTCCACGGCGACCACTGCCTCGGGCTGCCCGGGATGCTCCAGCGCCTCTCGCTCGACCGGGTCCCCCACCCCGTCGAGGTGCTCTACCCGGCGAGCGGGCAGGCCTACTTCGACCGGCTCCGCCACGCCTCGGCCTACCAGGACCACCTCGACGTCCACCCGGTGCCCGTCACCGGGAACGGTCGGGTGTCCGCCGGCACGGCGTTCGCCATCGAGGCGGTGCGCCTCGACCACGACCCCGAGTGCTTCGGCTGGCGGGTCGTCGAGCCCGACGGTGTCCACGTGCTGGCGGAACGGCTCGACGCGATCGGCATCCATGGCCCCGACGTCGGCCGGCTGCTGACCGAGGGCGCGCTCGTCCGCGACGGCGTGCGGGTCGGACTCGACGGGGTGTCCGAGGTGCGCCGGGGCCAGCGCATGGCCTTTGTGATGGACACCGGGATCTGCGACGGCGCCGTCGAGCTGGCCGCCGACGCCGACCTGGTCGTGTGCGAGGCGACGTTCGCATCGGCCGACGCCGGCCTGGCCCGTCGGTACCGGCACCTGACGGCGGCCGACGCCGCCCGGGTGGCCCGCGACGCCGGGGCGCGCAGACTGGTCATCACCCACTTCAGCCAGCGGTACCCGGACGTCCGGGTCCTGCTCGACGAGGCGCTCGCGGTCTTCGGTGACGTGGTGGCGGCCGAGGACCTGCTGCGGGTACCCGTCCCGATCCGTCGAGGCTAGGAGCCGTCCCCGAAGTACGAGTCACGGAGCGACCGCTTCAGGATCTTGCCCGAGGCGTTGCGGGGCAGCTGTCCGTCGGCGAAGGCGATCCGGCTCGGCACCTTGAACGGCGCCAGTGACTCGGACAGGAAGTCCTTCAGTCCGTCCGCGTCGAGGTCGGAGCCGGGTTGGCGCAGGATCACGCAGCCCACCTCCTCGCCCAGGCGCTCGTGGGGCACGCCGAAGACCGCCGCCTCGTAGACGTCGCCGTGCTCGTAGATCGCGCTCTCCACCTCGGCGCAGTAGACGTTCTCGCCAGCCCGGAGCACCATGTCCTTGGCCCGGTCCTCGATGTACAGGAAGCCGTCCCCGTCGACACGGCCGAGGTCGCCCGAGGCCAGCCAGCCGTCGACGATCGTCTCCGCCGTGGCCTCCGGCTTGTTCCAGTAGCAGCGGATGACGTTGGGGCCCCGCATCCAGATCTGCCCTCGGGTGCCGGTCGGCACGGCGTTTCCGTCATCGTCCCGGATCTCGATGTCCATGACCGAGATGCGGGCCCGTCCCGTCGACGTCGGGTGGGTCACGTAGTCGTCGCCGGTGTTGCCCGGGCCGAAGCCGTTGGTCTCGGTCATGCCGTAGCCGATGTTCGGCCGGCCCCGGCTGAAGCCCTTCTCCACCCGGTCGACGAGCTTGGCCGGGGCCGGGGCGCCGCCGCCGCCGATGCTGGCCAGCGAGGAGGTGTCGTACTTGGCGAATGACGGGCTCTCGAGCATGTCCCAGCTCTGGGTGGGCACGCCCACGAACGTCGTGACCCGCTCGGCCTCGATGAGGCGCAGGGCGGTGTCGGGGTCCCACCGGTGCATCATCACCAGCTTGAACTTCATCCCGAAGCACGACAGCATCACCGGCACGCAGCCCGTCACGTGGAACAGCGGGACGATCAGGATGAAGCACGGGGCGAACCCGCCCTCGCCGCCCAGCAGATCCGTGCCCTTGCGGGCCGTCTGGACCGTGGTGTTGCACCAGAACCCCATGAGCCCGTTGACGACGCCGCGGTGCGTCGACACGGCGCCCTTGGGGAACCCGGTCGTCCCCGAGGTGTACAGGATCGTGGCGTCGTCGTCGGGGTCGACCTCGACCTGCGGCATGGCATCGCCGACGGAGACGACCTCGTCGTAGCGCTGCACGCCGGTGGGGTTCGGCTCGAGCTGGTCGCCGCGCACCATGATCATCGGCACGCCGCGCGAGTGGGCCGGGGCGTGCGCCCGTTCGATGCGCTCGGGGTCGGCGATCAGCAGCGCCAGCCCCGAGTCCTCGATGGCGTAGTCGAGCTCGGACTCGGTCCACCAGGCGTTGAGGGACACGGACACCGCTCCGATCGACAGGACGGCGGCGAACGAGACGATCCACTCGGGCAGGTTCCGCATGGCGATGCCCACCCGGTCGCCCTTCCGGATCCCGTAGGTGTGCACCAGCGCATGGGCCAGTGCGTCCACGTGGCGCATGGTCTCGGCGAAGGTCCACCGCTCGTCCTCGTAGACCAGGAATTCGGCCTCGTCATCCCGGGAGCCGGCGAAGAGCTGGCCCAGGTTGGCCGGGGCATTGGCGAAGACCCGAACGGGGAGGCCGTCCACCTGGGCCTCGACCACCTCGAACAGCTGTCCGGGGCCCGTGACCTGCGCCAGGGCCTCCTCATACGTGAGCGGCACCGGGGCCACCTCCTTCAGCGAGCGAGCGGGCCGGCCCCGAAATGACCGGCGGGTAACGAAGTGTAGGTCGCCCCCGCTCCCCCGCCGGCCGACGGGGGCGGTGGGCCACCGGTCCAGGATCAGGCGACCGATGTCTCCACGGGGCCGTCGGTCGCCGCGTCGACGTGTGCGACGGGGACGTCGAACGCGGCCCGGCGGCTCGCACGGCGCAGGGCGTTGAGCACGGGGCGGCCCACCACCAGCACGAGCACGGCGTTGACTACGGCTCGGGGGATGTCGAAGCCGAGCGACGTCGTCAGGTCGAAGAGCACGAAGCGGTGCAGGTTCACCAGGAATCCCGCGCCGGGCTGGAAGGAGAACGCCGTCGCCGTGCCCGCCCCGAACGGCCAGAACCACAGGTTGATGAGCGCGCCGTACAGGATGCAGACGGCAGCTGCGTAGCCTGCGAGCAGCCACAGCTCGGCCCGGCCCCTGGCCGGAGGGAGGCAGCCGGCGCCGAACCCCATCCAGGCCGCGCCGAACATCTGGAAGGGCAGCCACGGGCCCACGTTGCCGGTGACCAGGGCCGACACCGCCAATGTCAGTGCCCCCAGCACGAACCCGAAGCCCCGCCCGTACACCCGGCCCGCGGGGATGAGTAGGAAGAACACCGGCTCGAACCCGGCGATCCCGGGCTGGGGCACCCGCAGGGCGGCGCCGCACGCCGCCAGGATCCCCAGGAGGGCGATGGCCTTGGCGTCGAGCGAACCCTCCGCCAGCGCGCTCAGCACCACGGCGAGCAGCAGCGGCATGAGCGACAGGAAGATCCAGGGAGCGTCCGCCGAGTGGGCCAGTGCCGAGGCCGAGCTGCCGTGGAGGAGGAGCGGCCAGCCGAAGCAGACCAGCCCCAGCAGGGAGGTCACGAGGAGCAGGGCCGACGAGCGTGCCTGCAGACGGACGGCGACGACGTGGGTGCGCTCAGCCACGGACCGGCTCCCCCAGCAGTGCGGTACGCACCTCGTCGACGGTGAGCCACGGGTCCGGGCTCAGCACCTTGGCCACCTGCGGGGCGAACACCGGCGAGTGGCACACGACAGCGCGGGCGGGACCGTCCCCCACGACTTCGCCCTCGGCCAGCACGACGGCACGCGTGGCCACCTGGGCCACCAGCTCGACGTCGTGGGTGGCCACGACCACACCGTGGCCCGCGTCGGCGAGCTCGGTGAGCAGGCGGACGAGTCGGGCCTTGCCCGGGTAGTCGAGGCCCCGTGTCGGCTCGTCGAGCAGGAGCAGCGGGGGCGCCGGGGCGAGCACCACGGCGAGCACCACGGCCAGGCGCTGGCCCTCGGACAGGTCCCGCGGATGGCGGTCGGGGTCCAGTCCGGGCAGCACCCGCTCGAGCACGGCCGCGGTCGTCCCCGGTGGGAGGCCGGTGTCGTGGTCGGCACTGGCGCACTCCTCGCCCACCGACTCGCCGTAGAGCAGGACACCGGCGTCCTGTGGCACCAGGCCCACCTTGGCCACCAGGTCGCGCGGGCCGAGACCGACCGGGTCGACGCCGTCGAGTCGAACCGTGCCCGACGCCGGTGGCCGCACCCCGGCCACCTGGGCGAGCAACGTGGACTTGCCCGAGCCGTTGCGCCCCATGACGGCCACCACCTCGCCGGCACCGAAGGCCAGACTGACCGCGTCGAGCGCGGTGACCTCGTCGTAGCGGACGGTCACCGAGTCGAGGGTGGCCAGTGGCGCTCCGGCCACGGCGTCGCGGGTCGCCGGTCGGGCGCCGGCGAGGCGGAGGCGCAGTGCGCCGGCCTGGCGGCGGGCGTCCCGCACGGACAGCGGCAGCGGAGCCCACCCCGCCAGCCGGCCCAACTCCACCAGGGGAGGCGCCACCGGCGAGTCGACCATGACCTCGGCCGCGGTCCCGACGACGAGCGGGGACCCCCGGCCCGGCACCAGGACCATGGTGTCGGCGAAGGGCAGCACGCGCTCGAGGCGGTGCTCGGCCAGGAGCACGGTCAGGCCGAGGTCGTGGACCAGTCGGGTGAGCGACGCGAGCACCTCCTCGGCGGCGGCCGGATCGAGGGCCGACGTCGGCTCGTCGAGGACCAGCACCCGGGGCGACGCGGTGAGCACGGCGCCGATGGCCACCCGCTGCTGCTGCCCGCCTGACAGCGTGGCGAGCGGCCGGTGGCGCAGCTCGTGCAGCCCGAGGAGGTCGAGGGTGTCCTCGATCCGTCGTCGCATGACCGCAGGTTCGATCCCGAGGTTCTCCATCGTGTACGCCAGTTCGTCCTCGACCGACTCGGTCACGAAGCTGGCCGCCGGGTTCTGCCCCACCATGCCGACGACGTCGGCGAGCTCCCGGGGCGGGTAGTCCCGCGTGGAGCGGCCGTCGACGACGACCTCGCCCGACAGGCGGCCGCCGGTGAAGTAGGGCACCAGGCCGTTCACGGCCCGCAGCAGGGTGGTCTTGCCCGAGCCGGTCGGGCCCACCACCACGCACAGCTCGCCTTCGCCGACGGCGAGGTCGACACGGTCGAGCGTCGGGAGGTCGGCCCCGTCGTAGGTGAACGTGACCTGCTCGAAGCGGATCACGCGACGCGTCCCTCGATGCGGCCCACCGGTGCATCGGCCGGGGTGACCGCCGGCCGCTTCGGGCTGGTGGGCACCGGCAACGATGACGGGGGCACGGGCCGCTCGGGCGGCACGTCGGCCGAATCGGCCGCCGGGGTGGCCGTGCGGCCGCGCTCCGGCCCGCCCGGTGCCCGCGGCGGACGTGTCCGTGCCGGCGCCGCGGTGCGGCGCTCGACGGGGGCCGCCCAGGCGGGCAGCAGGCCCACCAGGATCCCGGCTGCGGCCAGCAGGGGCAGGGTGGGGAGGCCCAGCGGGTAGACGGAGAACTGGAGGCCGGCGACACCGAGCACGCCGGCGGCGATCAGGCAGCCCACGGCCACGGCGCCCGAGGCGCCCACCACCCACTCCGGCCACCCCCATGGGTCGGGGCGGTACCGGGTGCGGTTGGTCCGGCGCCCGCCGGCGGCGAGCCCGACACCCACCAGGACGGCCCCGACCGCAACGAAGGGGATCCCGCCGCCCGGCAACGAGCCGCTGACCAGCACCCCGTAGACGCCCCCGATCACCAGGAGCAACCCCACCGCGGTTCCGCCGGTCGCCCACCGCCTGGCACCCGCCGACACCGGGACCCGACGGCCGTAGCCGCGGGCGTCCATGGACGACGCCAGTTGCAACGAACGGTCGAAGGCGCTCTCGAGCACGGGCACGGCCATGCCCCGCAGGCCGGCGAACCCCCGCACGGGACGACCGCGCAGCCGCCGGGCGTCCCGCACGGCACCGATCGACACGACCAGCTCCGGAGCGAACGCGAGGGCGACCGTGATGGCGACACCGGCCTCGTAGAGCACGGCCGGCAGGCACCGCAGCAGCCGGTAGGGGCTGGCGAGCGAGTTGGCGGCGCCGAAGCACAGCAGCACGACGGCGAGGCGCAGGCCCTGGACGACCGCCTGGACCAGGGCCTCGACGGTGACTGGCCCGCCGATGCTCACCCCGCGGGCCCACGACGGTAAGGGCACCTGCGGGAGCGTGAACAGGACGTGCCCGGGCAGGCGGTTCCCGAAGACGACCACCAGCACCACCCGCAGCACGATCACCACCAGGCCCAGCCGCAGGAACACCACCAGCGAGCGCGACCACGGGGCGGCGGTCCGGCGGGCGGCGACCACGAAGGCCACCACGCCGCCGATGAGGAGGAGGAGGATCGGGTTCGTGGTGCGTGAGGCCGCACCGGCCATACAGGCCGCCCACAACCACCACGCCGCCGGGTGGAGCCCCCGTCGACCCGGCGAGGCCGAGCCGGGTCGCCTCACGGCGTCCGGGGGCGCCTACGCCACCGGAGCCAGGCGGCGGCGGCCAGTCCGGCCACCACGAGCCCGCCCACGATGAGCGGGACGGGCCCGGGTCCGGGCGTCACATGGCGGGCGACCGTGGCGACGGCGACCTTGGGATCGGACGGGATGCTCGAGTCGGGCAACGACGACGGGGAGTCCGAGGGGCGGGTGGACGTGGTCGTCGTGGTGGAGGTCGAGCCCGCGGAGCCCGTGGTCCCCCCCTTCGAGGACTGGGCGGCGTGCGCGTGCGCAACCGCGGCCGGGGTGGCGGACCCGCCGCCCCCCGGCGTGGTGGACGCGCCGCCCCCCGGCCTCGTGCCCCCACCGTCCGGGGCGCTCGGCGTGGTCGTGGTCGTCGTGGTCGTCGTGGTCGAGGGCGGCGTCGCCGGGCAGATGGCCTGGTACTGGGCCGTCGCCCGCGGCGCCGGGTCGTTCGGACGGCCCGACCCCGGGTTCTGGAAGCGCCAGCCCTCCACGTCGTTCGGGCTCACCGTGGCGAACGCCCCCGTGCTCGAGTACGTCCAGGCTCCCTGCCCGGCGGTGAAGTAGGACCAGTAGACGTACCCGCCGGGAACGGTCTGTCCGCACCCGGACGTCGGCGTCCCGTTGATCGAGCACAGCAGCCCGCTCGTGGCGTAGGTCGGCGAGGCGAGTCCACGCGACGCCACGAATGCGGTGAGTGCGTCGTACCGGCTGTCGGAGGCGGGGACGGTGACGCAGCCGACGACCAGGTCGGCCGACGTGCTGCCGAAGTCGAGGACGAAGGCCACCGTGACCTCGCCAGCCGCCCCGGCGAGGTCGGTGAAGGGGCGCAGCGCGAAGGGGCCGGCCAGCGACAGGGCAGCGGTGCCCGCGGCGACGACCAGCACGCCGCGGACGAGTCGCCGCGCCGTGGACCGGCTCCGACGCCCTCGAAGGTCCGGGTCCGGGCGCGCCCGGCCCCCATCGGCTGCGACCGGTGACCGGCGGCGGATGAGGGACATGGGGCCTGCTCGCTTCCGGGCCACGACCCCGGGAGCACCGGAAGGCGCACCGCCCCCGATGACCGAGTCCGGACCGCTGTTCTCGACGGGTGGGACTCATCAAGCACCCGGGCGGTATCCCGACTCGCCGCACCTCACCCGACCTCGGTGGTGGTGCTGCCTACGGTTGCGGACCAGCGCCGGACTCCGACCGGCTTCCCCGCCTGGGGACTTCATGCTTCGGCTCCGACACTAGCAGTCCGCCCCCCCAGGGATCCCGGCCGCTCGACGCCACCGGGATTGCCGCCGGGTCGGGCGCTCCGACCCCGGTTGGCAGGCCGGTCGCCCACACCGGGCGGACCGGTGCAGACCCAGTGACCCCTCCCCGCTCCGGCCCGAGGCTCACCCCGGAGCGGGCCCGAGCCAGGCTGCCGTCACCTCGGCCACACAGGCGGCCGTGTCCCCGAGCGACCGGGCCTCGCCGAAGCGGTCGGTCAGGGACACCACGACGCACCCCGCACGTTCGGCCTCGGCGGTGGCCGCAGCCGTAGCCCGGCCGACCACGACCAGTGTGGCGATCTCCCGACCCCGGGCGTCGCCGACCACCCCGCCCACCACCTTGCCGGCGAAGGACCCGGCGTCGAGTGCCCCCTCCCCCGTCACCACCCGGTCGCTGCCCTCGAGCGCCGGCCCGAGGCCCACCAGGTCGGCCACCAGCCGGTACCCCGACCGGAGTGAGCCGCCGAGGGCCACCACCGCACCGCCCGCTCCCCCGGCCGCCCCGGATCCGGGGACGTCCCGGACGTCCACCCCGAGATCGTCCGCCCACACCTGGGCCTGCCGCACCAGCCGCTCGGTCAGCGCGACGACGTCGTCGGGGCCGGCGCCCTTCTGCGGCCCGAACACCTCGGCGGCGTCGCAGTACCGCGTCTCCACATCGCACGCCCCCACCAGCTCGACCCCGTCCAGCCCGCCCGCCTCCACGACCGCCTCCCAGATGCCGCGACCGCCGTCGGTGGTGGCCGAGCCCCCCAGGCCGAGGATCAGCCTCCCACCCCGTCCGACCCGCCTCGCAGCTGCCACGAGCAACTCGCCGGTCCCTCGAGACGTGGCCCGGACCGGGTCGTTGCCGTCGGGGCCGCCCACCAGGGCCAGGCCCGAGGCCCGGGCCAGCTCGACCACGGCGACACCTTCGCCGAGGCGCCACCCGGCGTCGACAGGCGACCCGTCCGGTCCCGTGACGCGGGTGACGACCGGCTCGGGCGCCAGCGCCGCACAGGCGTCGAGCATGCCGTCGCCACCGTCCGACAGGGGGAGCCGGACGGCCTGCCAGCCGAGCCCGGTGGCGGCTCCGCACATGGCCCCCGCCACCTCGGCCGCCGTGGCGGTCCCCCGGAACTTGTCCGGCGCGACCACGACCCGGGGCATCCCCGGACCCTACCGAGCAACGGGCCCGAAGGGCGGGAACCACCACCCGGAGGATGGGCCGGCCACCCGGCGCCGGTCGGTGGCCTCAGCCCCGGACGGCGGCATAGGCGTCGCGCACCGCCGCCGCGTCCACCGCGCCGTCCGGCTCGACGAGGACGCCACCGCCCACACCCCACGCCGACTGGACCTCGTCGAGCGGGCGCCCCGTCAGGACGGCGGCGGCCTGCACGGCGGCCCCGGTGGCCGCCGCCTCCTCCACCTGGGGCACCAGCACGGGTCGCCCCGACAGGTCGGCCAGGAACCGGCGGAAGGCAGCCGACCGTGCGCCCCCGCCCACCAGCAGCAGCGGGCCGTCGTCGAGCGGCACCACGTCCGACAGCGCGTCCAGTCCGTCGAGCAGCCCGCACACCACACCCTCGAAGGCGGCCCTGGCCAGGTCCTCGCGGTCGACGTCGGCCCGGATCCCCGCGATCGTCCCGGTGGCGTCCGGCCGGTCCGGCGTGCGCTCGCCGTCGAAGTAGGGCAGCAGGGTGACGCCGGACGCCCCGGACGCGGCGGCCAGCGCCAGTTCGTCGAGCCCGGCCGGCGTGACCCCGAGCAGACGGGCGACGGCCCCCGTGACCCGGGTGGCGTTGAGCGTGCAGACGAGGGGCAGGAATCCGCCGGTGGCGTCGGCGAACCCCGCCACCGCGCCGGTCGGGTCGGTCACCGACGAACCGGAGCGGGTGTAGACGGTGCCGGACGTGCCGATCGACACGCACGCCTGTCCGGGGGTGAGTCCGAGCCCGAGGGCGGCCGCCATGTTGTCGCCGGTGCCGGGGCCAACCTTCCCGACGGGACCGAGGTCCAGGGCCACCAGCCCCGGGCCGTCCACCGGGCCGGCCGACTCGGTCGGCCCGAGGACCTCGGGCAGCCGTTCGAGCCACGCGCCGGCCCCGACGACCTGCTCCAACAGGTCCGGCAGCCAGGCGTCGCCGGTCGGGTCGAAGTAGCCGGTCCCCGAGGCGTCGCCCCGGTCGGTGACCCGCCGACCGGTGAGTCGGTAGGTGAGGTAGTCGTGGGGCAGCAGGACCGAGTGCACGACGCGGGCCGTGTCTGGCTCGTGCCTGGCCAGCCAGGCCAGCTTGGTGACGGTGAAGGCGGCCACCGGCACCGATCCGGTGCGGGCGGTCCACCAGGCCGCGCCGAGCTCGGCGACCATGGCCGCCGCCTCGGGGGCGGACTCGGTGTCGTTCCAGAGCTTGGCGTCCCGTAACGGGCGGCCGGCCCCGTCCAGCACGACCATGCCGTGCTGCTGGGCCGCAACGGATATGGCCGCCACGTCGTGGGACCCGTCGGCGGTGGCCTGGGCCACGGCCAGGCAGAGCGCCTCCCACCACGATTCGGGGTCCTGCTCCGAAGCGGGCGGGTGGACGGCCGGGTGGGGTGCCTGCGCCGACCCCACCAGGGTGCCGTCGTCGGCGTCCCGCAGCTCCACCTTGGTCGATTGGGTGGAGCTGTCCACCCCCAGGACGAGCGGCACGGTCAGCGGGCCTGGTCGGTCGGCGACCTCCGGTGACGCGTCACGTGCCCGACACGTCCACGGTCACCGTGGCGACCGGCGTCCCGGCGTCGGTGCCGACGTCGAGCACGTAGCGGCCCGGCTCCTGGAACCAGCCGCCGCCCCGCCGCACGGCCAGGGTGGCCAGGTCGAACGGAAGCACCACCACCGTGCGGGCGCCGGCGTCGAGCACCACCCGCCGGAAGCCGACCAGGCGCCGCAGCGGACGGTCCACGCTCGAACCCGGGAGCCCGGCGAACGCGAACACGACGGTGGAGCCCGGTCGGTCGCCGGCGTTGGCCACCGCCACCTCGACCGACCCGGTGGTCACCCCGGGCCCGACCTGTCGCACGTGCGCCGATCCGGGGTCCAACTCGAAGTCGGTGTAGCCGAGCCCCGCGCCGAACGGCCGGTGCGGGGCCACGCCGTCGCGGTCGAGCTTCCACTGCCCGTGGAAGAGGTCGTAGACGACGGTGTCGGCGTCCGGATCCCACGCGACCAGGTCGGCCTCGTCGCGTGGCAGGGCGAACGGGAGCCGCCCGCCAGGCTCCCGTACCCCGGTCAGCACGTCGGCGAACGCGCTGCCGCCTTCCATGCCCGGATACCAGACCTGCAGCGTGGCCGGCACCCCCTCGAGCCACGGCATGACCACAGCCGAGCCGCCCATGACGGCCACCACCGTGCGGGGGCAGGCGGCGGCGGTCCCCCGCACCAGGGCCTCGTCGGCGGCGGACAGCCGGAGCGACCGGCGGTCACCGCCCGGGGCGAAGGTCCCGTGCTCCGTGGCGGCGTCGGAGGGCGCGTCAACGGAGGGCGCGGCGTCGACGGGGAGGTCGGGTGCCGGCGGCTCCTCGGCCACGGCAGCGGGCGGCGGCGCCGACCCGCCGGGAGGCGGCGGTGGGAACATGGCCAGCATCGACTCGCTCGTCCCGACGTCGATGAACTCGCCCTCGTCGGCCTTGGTGCATCCCACCACGACGATGGCCAGGTCCGCCCCCTCCGCCACGGATGCATCGGTGTCGTGGTGCACGACGTCGGCGGTCGGGAACGCCGCCCGCACGCCGTCGAGGAGCGTCGACACCTCGGGAGGGTAGACGTCGCTCGACCCGCCGTCGCCCAGGTTGGGGACGGCCGCGAGCCGGCCGAGGACAGCCACGCGCCCGGGATCCGTCGTCACCGGGAGGAGCCCGCCCTCGTTGCGTAGGAGCACCATCGCCGCGGCGGCGGCCTCCCGGGCCAGGTCCCGGTGGTCCGGTGCGGCGAGCACCGAGGGGTCGGGCGCCCGCTCGAACACGTGGGCGAACCGCAGCAGGGTGGCCAGCGTGGCCTCGACTCGGGCCTCGACGTCGGCCAGGGCCAGGGCGCCGGACGCCACCGCGTCCGGCAGGTGCTGGGCCCGCTGCTGGCGGAACGGCATCTCGATCTCCAGGCCAGCCGTCACTGACAGGACCGGGTCGCGGAGGCCGGCGATGAAGTCGGAGGTCACGAACCCGTCCCATCCCCACTCGGCGCGCAGGACGTCGGTGAGCAGCACGGTGTGCTCACCGCACCAGTTCCCGTTGACCGAGTTGTACGCGGACATGACCGATGCCACGCCCTCGTCGGCCACCCGGCGGAAGTGGGGCAGGTAGACCTCGTGGAGCGCGCGCTCGTCCACCGTCACGTCCACCCGGAACCGGGCCTCCTCCATCGAGTTGCAGGCGAAGTGCTTCATGCAGGCCATGACCCGGGTCTGGAGGCCCCGGGTCAGCGCCGCGGCCATCTCGCCCACGTGGTGGGGATCCTCGCCGTAGGTCTCCTGGGCCCGTCCCCATCCGGGGTGGCGGAGGAGGTTCATGCACACGGCCCCGGTGTAGGTCGCCCCCATCGCCCGCAGCTCGGTGCCGATGACCCGGCCGATCCGCTCCTCGAGCTCGGGATCGAACGTGGCCCCCCGGGCCATCGACACGGGGAAGCAGGTGGCCGGGCCGATCACGCAGCCACGGGGTCCGTCGGCGAAGTGGATGCCCGGGACGCCCAGTCTCGCGACCACGGCGGCAGGCCAGGCGTGGCGGTGGTAGCCACCGCCGACCATGTCGACGATGCCGGACCAGAATTCGGTGTCCCCGTCGAGGCAGCCGAGCTTCTCCTCGTCCGTCATGGCCGCCACCAGTGCCCGGGCCTCGGCGTGATGGTCGGCGCCGCCCCGGACCCGATCGACGGAGGAAGCGAACGGGGTGGGCCCGGTCGCCCCGGTATCGGGCAGGCCGGTCACCGCGTCCGCTCGACGTGGCGGTTCACCAGGTTCTCGAGCAGCTCCTGGCGCCCCGAGTCGGGTGTCGGGTCGAGCTCCTCGTCGAGGACGAGGCGGTGCAGGTCGGCCAACGTGGCGCTCCCGCCGAGGATGCGGGCCCCGAGGGGTTCGTCCCACCCGGCGTAGCGCGCCGTCTTCCGGTCGGCGAGGGCGCCCGACTCGAGCAACGACGCCGCGGCCAGCAAGGCCCGGGCCATCGTGTCGACGGCCCCGACGTGCCCGTGGAACAGGTCGTCGCGGGCCACCGACTGGCGGCGCAGCTTCGTGTCGAAGTTGATGCCGCCGGTCGTGAATCCGCCGTCGGCGAGGATCTCGTAGAGGACGAGCGTGCACTCCTCGACCGAGGTTGGGAACTGGTCGGTGTCCCACCCGTTCTGCGGGTCGCCCCGGTTGGCGTCGATCGAGCCGAACACGCCGGTGGCGACGGCCGTCGCCACCTCGTGGTGGAAGCTGTGCCCGGCGAGCGTGGCGTGGTTGCCCTCCAGGTTGACCAGCACCTCCCCCTCGAGGCCGTGCCGGGCCAGGAAGCCGGCCACGGTGGCCGCGTCGTGGTCGTACTGGTGCTTGGCCGGCTCGGCGGGCTTGGGCTCGATCAGGATCGACCCCGCGAACCCGATCCGGTGCTTGTGCTCGACCACCAGGTGGAGGAACCGGGCGAGTTGGGCCTCCTCGCGGACCAGGTCGGTGTTGAGCAGGGTGTCGTAGCCCTCGCGCCCGCCCCACAGGACGTAGTTGGCCCCGCCCATCCGGTGGGTCGCCTCGAGGACGTGGCACACCTGGGCGGCAGCGTGGGCGAAGACCTCCGGGTCGGGGTTGGTCGCCGAGCCGGCGGCGTAGCGCGGGTGGGAGAACAGGTTGGCCGTCCCCCACAGGAGCCGGACACCGGAGCGCTCCATGTGCCCGATCGCCTCGTCGACCATGGCGTCGAGGCGGGCGCACGACTCGGCGAAGGTGTCGCCGGCCGGGGCGATGTCCCGGTCGTGGAAGCAGAAGAAGGGCGTGGCGAGCTTGGCGAAGAACTCGAAGGCGGCCGCCATCTTCCGGCGGGCCGCCGCCATCGGCTCCAGCCCCGGCGCGTTCCAGGGCCGGTCGAGCGTCCCCTCACCGAAGATGTCCGATCCCGGCCACACGAAGCTGTGCCAGTAGCAGACGGCCATCCGCAGCTGATCCTCCATGCGCCGTCCCGCCACGACGCGGTCGGCGTCGTACCAGCGGTACGTCAGCGGGTCGTCGCTCGCCGGCCCCGCGTAGCGGATCGGTCCGATCCCCTCGAAGAACTCCGTGGTGTCGGTCACGTCCCGCTCGACCCTGTTCGGCGGCTGCGCACCACCGCATCTTCGCGTCGGCCGCCGGTCGGCGCCACCATGGGGTCGCACGGCCCGGCCGCACCCAGTGTGTAGGGTCGATCCGATGGTCCCGAGCACACCGGAGCCGATGGCGGCCGACGTCCGCGCCTACGACGGGCCGCTCCCCGGCACCCTGCGGGAAGCCCTGCGGGCCGAGTGGCGCCGGGTCCTGCGGCCGCCGTTCGAGACCCCGCTGACCGTCGCCATCAATGCCGGGCTCATGAGCTCGGCGTGGTTCTTCCTCCCGCCGAAGCTCGTCGACGACCTCTTCACGCTGCACGGGAGCGTGGCGTTCGCCTTCGTGCTGTCGAGCTGGATGTACTCCGACGTGCCGGCGACCAACGTGCTCGCCCCCGACGGCCTCCGGGTGCTGGCCGCCATCGACGAGCCCCGCGTGCTCGGTCGCCTGCTCTTGGCCAAGAGCACCGTGCTGTGGTGCTTCGTTGCCCCGATCTGCCTGCTCATCTCGTTCATCGCGGGTGCCGGCCAGTCGGACAAGATCACCGCCGTCTACTCCGCCGTCGCCATCGGCGTGGTGCCGTTCGGCGTCCTCGCCGTCTCGGGCTGGCTCGGGATCCTGTACCCGTACCACCCGGTACCGCTCCGCTACCGGTGGAGCCGTCGGCGCGACTGGAAACCGATGCTGCTGCGATGGGGGACGCTCGTGCTCCTGCCCTACGCCGTCGTGCCGGGCCTGACGATCGCCTTCCTGTCGCCGTCCCTGCTGATCTGGGGACTGACCTCGCCGAGTGGGCTCACCAAGAAGCTTCCGGACAACGACTTCGGCCTCGGCATCGCCCTGGCGTGCGCCATCGCCGCGGCAGCCGTCTGGCTCGGGCACCGCTACGCGCTCCGGCTCATCGCCCGGCGCCGGGACGCACTCGTCGCGTATCTGTCCGATCCGAAGCGGGGCTGAGCCCGCCAAACCAGCAGGGGTCCGTCCCGGGCACCCCCGGGCCTGACAGGCTGGATCCGTGGCCACGTCATCCATCGTCGGAATCGGCGACGTCGAACGCCGTGAGCTCCTGGGAACCGGCGTCCGGGCCGCCCTCAGCACCGGAGTCCTCCTGGCCGCCTACTTCCTGATGCCGGTCAACCTGCGCCACCGGTCGGGGAGCATCGTCAGGGACGTCGGCGTCATGGCACGCCTGGGCGTGGCCGCGGCGATCTTCGTCGCGGTCCTGCTCTTCGAGATCCGGAGCATCACGAAAGCCCGGCACCCGATGCTGCGCGCCGGGGTGGCGATGGCCGTGGTGATCCCCCTCTTCCTGGTCTTCTTCGCCTGGATCTACCTCAACATGTCGAACTCGGACCCGCACACCTTCAACGTCGGGATGAGCCGCGTGACGGCGCTCTACTTCACCGTCACGGTGTTCTCGACGGTCGGCTTCGGTGACATCACCCCGCACAGCGACCTGGCTCGTCTGGTGACGACGGTCCAGATGATCGCCGACCTCGCCGTCATCGCAATCGTCGTGCGGGTCATCTTCGGCGTGGCCGGTCGGACCGCCGACGAGCGCAACAGCGCGGGACCCGGCGCCACCGCGGCGGCCGTCGATCCGCCGCCGTCCGCCTGAGCCGGCAGCCCGCCGCGCTCGGCCGGCTCCGCCGGACGCATGCCAAGCTTCGGGGATGCTCTCCAACCGCGTGACCGAGCTCCTCGGAATCGAGATCCCCATCGTCCAGGCCCCCATGGGGTGGATCGCCCGCTCGGCGCTCGCCTCCGCCGTCTCCAACGCCGGCGCCATGGGGATCATCGAGACCTCCTCGGGCGAGCTCGACGCCATCCGGGACGAGATCGCCAAGATGAAGGACCTGACCGACAAGCCCTTCGGCGTCAACATCGCGCAGGCCTTCGTGGCCGACCCCACGGTCATCGTCGACTTCGTCATCGCCCAGGGCGTGCGCTTCGTGACCACGTCGGCCGGCAGCCCCACCAAGTACACGGCCCAGCTGAAGGGCGCCGGGCTGACCGTGTTCCACGTCGTCCCCACCCTGCGGGCGGCGGCCAAGGCCGTCGAGGCCGGGGTGGACGGGCTGATCGTCGAGGGCGGCGAGGGCGGCGGATTCAAGAACCCCCGTCCCGTGTCCACCATGGTGCTGCTGCCCTCGGTCACGTCGGCCTTCGAGGTGCCGGTCATCGCCGCCGGCGGCTTCCTCGACGGCCCGACGATGGCGGCGGCGTTCGCGCTCGGGGCCGAGGGAGTGCAGCTCGGGACGGTGATGGTGACCGCCGCCGAGTCCCCCATCCACCCGAACTGGAAGCAGGCGATCCTGGACGCCGCCGCCACCGACACCGTCTTCCTCAACCAGCACGCCTCGCCGGCGTTGCGGGCGTTGCGGACGCCCTACAGCGAGGCACTGGAGTTCGACCACGCGCGCAATGCCATGGCGTCGTTCGGGAACGTGCGCGACGTGTACTTCGGTGGTGACCTCGGGGCCGGGATCGCCCTGGGTGGCCAGGTGGCCGGGCGGATCGACGCCATCCGGCCGGTGGGCGACATCGTCCGGTCGTGCGCAGACGGGTGCGAGGCCACGCTGGCCGACCTCAGCGCCCGCTACGTCACCCCCTGACGTCCCGATCCCGAGCCGCGATGATCAGCGGCCGTGGCAGGCCTTGGCCTTCCTGCCGCTGCCGCACGGGCACGGGTCGTTGCGCCCGGCGGTGGCAAGGATCCCCCGGATCTCGTCCGCATACCGGCCGCTGCGCAGGAGCTGGGCCATCAGGCGCATCGACCCGTCGATGTGGGTGAAGAACGACTTGTAGCCGGCGCAGAGGTAGTTCAGCCCGGGCTCGCCGTCCGGCGTCAGGGTGAACCGGTTGCGAGGGCACTCGCCGTTGCAGGCGAAGCGGACGGCACAGCTCCGGCAGTAGGCGGGCAGCGAGTTGGCCTTCGCCTGGCCGAAGGCCCGCTGCTTCGGCGAGGTGACCAGCTCCACCATCGTGGTGGTGGTGATGTTGCCGAGCAGGTGGTCGGGCTCGACGAAGTGGTCGCACGAGTAGAGGTCGCCGTTGTGCTCGAGCGCGAGGGCGTCTCCGCACGTCTCGCGGAAGATGCACAGTGTCGACGGCAGGCCGCACCAGGTGGCGAGGGCGGCATCGAACAGCTGCACGAACACGGTCCCGACGTCCCGGGTGACCCACTCGTCGAACACCGCCTCGAGGAAGGCGCCCCAGGCAGCCGGGTCGACAGACCGGTCGGAGACCGTGTCGCCTTCCTGGAACCCGGTCTCGTTCTCGCGCTCCACGATCGGAATGAACTGGATGAACGTGAGGCCGAGCTCGTCACGGAAGTAGCGGTAGACGTCGAGCGGGCGGTCCTGGTTGGCGGCGTGGACGGTGCAGAGGACGTTGACGTCGACCCCGTGGGACTGCAACAGGGCGAGCCCGCGCAACACCCTGGCGGAGGTCGGCCCACCCCGCTTGTCGACACGGTAGCGGTCGTGGATGTCGGGCGGCCCGTCGATGCTGATGCCGACCAGGAACCGGTGACGGGCGAGGAGATCGCACCACTCGGCCGTCAGGAGGGTGCCGTTGGTCTGGATCGTGTGGAGGAGCTGCTGCCCGGGGCGGCGCACCGACTCGGCGGACTCGATCGCACGGCGGAAGAAGTCGACGCCCATCAACGTGGGCTCGCCGCCCTGCCAGGCCACCGTCACCTCGCCGTCCGGCTGCGCGCCGATGAACTGACGGAGGTACTCGGCCATCAGGTCGTCGGACATGCGGAACCGGTCACCGGGGTAGAGCGATTCCTTGGACAGGAAGAAGCAGTACTCGCAATCGAGGTTGCAGATGGGGCCGGTCGGCTTGGCCAAGACGTGGAACGGCACCCGGAGGGTGCTCGGACGCAGGGACGGCGCGTTGCCCGCAGGGGCGGGCGCGCCCTTGCGGGTCAGTCCGATCGGCGTGGCGACGGCCCCGGCCGCCCCACTGTCACTCCCCGACATGGGCACGGATCACGGCGAGCACGTCGTCAGGGGCGTCGATCTGGACGAAGTGGCCTGCTCCCTCGATCCGATCGAGGGTGGCACCCTCGATCTCGTCCGCCCACTGCTCGGCCCACTCCCACGTGAAGATCGGGTCGGCGTCGCCGAAGGCCACGTGGACGGGAAGTCCGACGGTGCGGAGGCGGGCCCGGGTCTCGGCCTGCAGGGCGGCATCGCCCAGCTCCGGCTCGGCGAACGGGATGCAGAACGGGAACCGGCGGGCGCCGGCCTTGGACGCCTCGTCGACGAAAGGGGCGTCGAACGCGCGGACGATGGCCTCGGCGTCGTGGCCCGGACGCCGCAGGACGCTCGAGACGATGGCACCGGTCGGCATGTCGCCACCCAGTTGCGCCGGGTCGACGGCCATCTGGCGCCAGAGCCGTACTCCGTCCGAGTACTCGAAGGTGTCGTCGTGGAGCCACGTGTTGAGGATGACGAGCCGCTCGTAACGGTCGAGGTCGGCCAGCGCCGTGCACAGTCCGATCGGCCCACCCCAGTCCTGGACGACCAGGTGGACGCCGGTCAGGTCGAGCTCGCGCACCAGGTGGTCGAGGGCGTGGCGGTGCCGGGCGGTGGTGTACCAGTCCTCGTCGGTCGGCTTGTCCGACCGCCCGAACCCGAAGTGGTCGGGGGCGACCACCCGGAACCCGAGGTCGACCAGCGGACCGATCCAGTCCTTGTAGAGGTAGGACCAGGTGGGCTCGCCGTGGACCAGCAGGAAGGTCCCCCGCTCCTCGTCGGTCGGGCGCTCGTCCACGTAGTGCTGGCGCAGGCCGTCCGGATGGTTCAGGTAGTGGGGCGCGAACTCCCAGCCGATGCCGTCGAACCGTTCGTCGGGCGTGCGCAGACTGTCGGTCATCCGTGCTCCTTCTTCCTCGGCCGGGCAGACCCCTGCGTGGGGCGGCCATGGCCGGGCACACGTGTCATGGGCCAAACTAGCGACGAACCGGCCCGGTCACGCCACCGAGCGCGGACCGCCGACCGACGGCTGACCGACCCACCGAGGACTGCCATGGACCCCCACGCCCTCCCCACGATCTCGTACGGAACCATCGACAGGGGCTACGCCGCCAGGCTGGCCGCCGTCGCCCCCGAGGACGACGGCCCCGTCTGGATGGTCAACCTCATGCGGTACCGGGAGCGGGCCGTCTACGCCGACGGTCGCGAGTCGGACCTGACCGGGCGCGAGGCCGACGACCGGTACGCCCCGTTCGGGCCGTTCCGCACCGTCGGCGCCGAGCTGGTCTTCCTCGCCGACGTCGAGGCCCAGCTGGTGGGAGACGACCAGGAGTGGGAGCGGATCGCCGTGGTCCGGTACCCGACCCGCCGGGCGTTCCTGGAGATGCAGGAACTCCCCGACTACATCGGGTTGCACGAACACAAGGACGCCGGCATGGCATCGACCTTCGTCATCTGTTGCGAGCCCTCCGACTGGCCCGACGTGCCGGCCGACGCCCCGGCGCTCGACAGCGTGCCGCACCCCTCGACCCCGGACGACGGGCCGGTCGTGCTCCTCCACCTGCTCCGCTACCAGGAGGGGCGGCGATCCGCGGACATGGCGGTGTACCAGGGTGCCGCCGGTAGGGTGGCACTCCCCCACGGCGTGCGCATCGGCGCCTGGCTGGACGTCGAGGGGACCGTCGTGGGTGACGGGCGCGGGTGGGACGAGGTGCGGTTCAACGTCTTCCCGTCGCGGGCCGCCTTCGAGGCCGTGGCGTTCGACCCCGGACGCATCGCCGCGCAGGCCGATCATCGCGGGCCGACCATCGCCGACACGTACACCCTGATGCTCCGCCCCGCCATCGACCGGTTGGCCGAGTCCATCCGGGGCTGACCGACAACCGACTTCCCACGACCATCCGAGGAGACCCATGGAACCGTCCCCCGCCGTCCGCTTCGTCGTCCATATCCAGGTGCACGACATCGAGCGGTTCAAGGCGACCGTCGCCCGGTGCGTCGAGATCAGCCGCACCGAGCCGGGCACGATCCACTACGACTGGTTCCTGAACGAGGCAACCGGCGGGGCCCGCCTGGTCGAGGCATACGAGTCGGTTGACGCCGTCCTGGCGCACGCCCGGGGGCCGGTGTTCACCGAGGTGGGACCCGAGATGCTCCAGACCTGCGAGTTCATCTCGATGGACGCCTTCGGCGACACCGGCAAGCTGGGCGAAGGCGCCCAGTTCTGGCCTTCAACCTACTGGGGCACGCCCTTCGCCGAGCTGGCCGGCTGACCGGGCGCTACCCGCCCGCGGCCTTCTTCGCAGGAGCCTTGCGGGCCGCCGACTTCCTGGCCGGGGCCTTCTTCGCAGGAGCCTTGCGGGCCGCCGACTTCCTGGCCGGGGCCTTCTTCGCCGTCCGCTTGGCCGCTGCCTTCTTCACCGGGGACCGCTTGGCGGCATCCGACCCGACCTTGACCAGCCGGTGCGCGAACTCGTTCGACGAGCCGACCAATTCCTCCGTCATGCGGAATGCCGAGTCGATGATCTTCTGGCGCTGGCCGCCGTCCGGTCCGACATCGGGGAACGCGTTGTTCACCGTGTCGAGGAACCGTCGCACCGCCTCGAGCGCCGTCCGCTCTGCATCTGCCACCGAGTCGATGATCCGATTGGCTCCGTCGTCACGCGACCTCGCCCGTTTCGTTGCCATCACGACCTCCTTGTCGTTGTCCCCCGTCCATGACGGGGTCATGTCCATGGTGCTCGCGGGTTGCAAGCGGCACTAGAGTCCTTCGCCACCTGTTTGCAGACGATCCCTCCGGTCGGAATCCGCGTTCACCCGGCGTGGGGCCGGAGTTGGGATCTCCGCCGGTCACTCCGGGACGTGGCACACCGCCTCGACGTTGTTCCCGTCGGGATCGCGCACGAACGCTCCGAAGTAGCCCGGGTGGTACTCGGGCCAGAGCCGCGGCGCATGGAGCACCTCGGCGCCCGCCGCGACGGCCGCGTCGAAGAAGGCCACGACGGCTGAGCGATCGGCCGCGCTGAACGCGATGTGGGCCTCACGGAACCCTTCGCCGGTCGTCGCCGGGCCGATCCAGAAGCTGGGCATGGGCGGGATGCCGTACCCGATCACCTCGCCGAAGTCCATGACACGCCCGCCCCCGAGCGGGGTGAGTACGCGGTCGTAGAAGCCCGCGCTGACGGCGACATCGGCGCACTGGATGCTGAGGTGGTCGAGCATCACCCCATCATCGCACTCCGGGACCTCGGCGGCACCGGGTTTCACCTCGGGTCGGGTCAGGAGGCGTACTTGCCGAGCTCGGCCCGTGCCAGCTGCCTGCGGTGCACCTCGTCGGGGCCGTCGGCGAACCGCAGGGTGCGCAGGCCGGCGTACATGCGGGCCAGCGGGAAGTCGTCGGACACGCCGCCGCCTCCGTGGGCCTGGATCGCCCGGTCCACGACACGCAGCGCCATGTTGGGCGCCACGACCTTGATGGCCGAGATCTCGGTAGCCGCGCCCTTGTGGCCCACCGTGTCCATCAGGAAGGCGGCCTTGAGTGTCAGGAGCCGGGCCTGCTCGATCTCGATACGCGAGTCGGCGATCCACTCCCGGATGACCCCCTGGGCGGCCAACGGCTTGCCGAAGGCCTCCCGGCCGAGCACCCGTCGGCACATCAGCTCGAGCGCCCGCTCGGCCATGCCGATGCAACGCATGCAGTGGTGGATCCGACCCGGGCCGAGCCGGGCCTGGGCGATGGCGAAGCCCATCCCCTCCTCGGCGATGAGATTCGTGGCCGGCACCCGCACGTCCTCGAAGCGCAGCTCGCAGTGGCCCTCGCGGTCGGTATACCCGAACACCGGAAGGTTGCGCACGATGGTGAGCCCCGGCGTCCCCCGAGGCACGAGGATCATCGACTGCTGCTGGTGACGGGCGGCCGACGGGTCGGTCTTGCCCATGACGATGAAGATCTCGCACCGCTCCGAGGCCGCCCCCGAGATCCACCACTTGCGCCCGTTGAGCACGTAGTCGTCACCGTCGCGGACGATCGAGAGCTGGATGTTCGTGGCGTCCGAGGAGGCGACGTCGGGCTCGGTCATGGCGAACGCCGACCGGATCCGACCCTCGAGCAGGGGTACGAGCCACTCGTCCTTCTGCTGGTCGCTCCCGAACAGGGCCAGGACCTCCATGTTCCCGGTGTCCGGAGCCGAGCAGTTCATCGCCTCGGATGCGAGGTGGCTGCGGCCGGCGAGTTCGGCCAGGTAGGCGTAGTCCAGGTTGGGCACCGGGTCGGGGGTCCATGGGGTGACGTGGGGCATGAACAGATTCCACAGGCCCCGATCCTTGGCCTCCGCCTTGAGGTCCTCGATCACGTGCGGGTGGGCGTGGGGGTTGCCGGCCGCCCGCATCTGCTCCTCGTAGATGGGCTCGGCCGGGATGACCACGGTCTCCAGGAACTCGATCACGCGCTGACGGAGGTCCACTCCCCGGGGGCTCGGCTCGAAACTCATGGCTCACTCCTCTGTCGGACGGACGGGTGCACGGCAGCGCGCACACTGTGCCCTCCGCGGCCGTGGCCGGAGGGGCGGTGCGGGCGCGTGCCCTGCGTTGCCCGAGGGTAGCCAACCGGGACCACCCCGCGGTGCGGGCCGGAAGTGCACCAGGGGTTCCAGGGCATCGGCGTCCGATCCTGCGGCCGGTCAAACCCCACGCAGCGTGGGAATCCGGGGCCATCTGCCGGTGAATCGCGCCAGTTCCCACGGATACTCAGGGCCGAAGGTCCTAAGTAGGCGGAGGGCGCTCGAGTCGGGGCACCACACCTCCGAAGGCACCTCCGTGGAGATGACCGGGAGTTGCAGGCGGCGGGCACACCCGCATTGCGGCGGCGGCCGGCCGGCTCGGTCCGGGAACCCGGCAACCGAGCCGGTCCACCGCCGGCTCCCGTAACGGGGACCGGTTGAGGTGATCCACCGGACGCTGTGCCCGGGCCCGAGCGGCCCGCTCCTCCAGTCGCCACGGCGAACTGACCTGTACCCCAAGAAGTGGACCACCTATGGGACAACTTGGCCCCGATACACAGGAGCCAACATGCCAAGGCACTATCCCGCCGAGCTTCGGCGCCGGACCTGCGAGCGGATGCTTGCCGGCGAGGCGGTCAACGACCTCCAGGTCGAGCTCGGGATCGCTCAGGTCGCCCTCTACAAATGGCGGCGCCAGGCCCTCGTCGACGCCGGCCAACGACCCGGACTCAAGAGCTACGAGGCTGATCCGCTGCTCGCCGCCCGTCGGCGGGTCAAAGAGCTCGAGGCCGAGCTCAAGGCGGTGAAGGCGGCCAGTGCCCTCTTCGAGGAGGGTGGCGCCGACCCAACAGAACGTTCCAGGTTGTCCGAGGGCTGAACAACCTGGGCTACTCCGAGCGCTACGCCTGTCAGATCGTCGGCCTCGACCGCTCGACGTCCTGCAAGATCAAATTCAGGAAGCCCAACGACCGCGAGATCCGTCGCCTCCTGCTGGCCGACGCCATCGCCGACATCCACGCCCGCTCCCGGGGCACCTACGGCATCCTGCGGGTCAAGGCCGCCTTGGAGATCGAACAGGGGCTCATCGTCAACACCAAGCTGGTCAAGCGGATCATGCGGGAGCTGGGCATCCAGGGTCTTCCCGGGCCGAAGAAGGGCTACAAGCACTTGGAGAACGCC